>NZ_CAXSVO010000022.1:0-65794 GCF_964240875.1 Ruminococcus sp. 5_1_39BFAA
ATACACACCATTTTATCATTGCTAAAAATCATGATTTATTATAATATATAAAAGGATATTTATGTCTTTCAAAGACCTTGATATATATGTACCGCGGGAGGAAAAAATGAACAAAGTAATCGAAAAATGGGACGAAATACTTAAAATAGTAAAAACAGAACACGACCTGTCAGATGTTTCCTTTAACACCTGGCTGAAACCACTGAAGGTTTACGAGGTGGAAGGGAATGTTGTCACTATCATCGTTCCATCCGAGCAGGTAGGTTTGAGCTACATAAGTAAAAAATATAAGCTTCCATTACAGGTAACCATCAGTGAAGTGACTGGAATGGATGACTGCGAGGTTAAATTTATTCTTCCCGAGGATGTACCGGCAAAAAAAGTCCCTTCAAATAATCATGCTGCTCAGGATATCCGCTGTGAGGAAGCTCATCTGAATCCGAAATATACTTTTGATACCTTTATCGTGGGCAGCAATAATAAATTTGCCCAGGCCGCAGCTTTGGCAGTAGCAGAATCTCCCGGCGATACCTACAATCCGCTTTTTATTTACGGAGGAGCCGGACTTGGAAAAACTCACCTTATGCACTCCATCGCTCATTTTATTATTGAGCACAATGAAAAAAGCAAAGTTCTTTATGTTACAAGTGAAGAGTTCACCAACGAGCTGATTGAAACCATCCGTAACGGAAACAATTCCGCTATGACAAAATTCCGTGAAAAATACAGAAATATTGACGTCCTTTTAGTCGATGATATCCAGTTTATTATTGGTAAGGAATCCACTCAGGAGGAATTTTTCCACACCTTTAACAGTCTGCACAGTGCCAAAAAGCAGATTATCATTTCCTCAGATAAGCCTCCGAAGGATATGGAAATTCTGGAGGAGCGTTTCCGCTCCCGGTTTGAATGGGGGCTGATCGCCGATATCACACTTCCGGATTATGAAACGCGAATGGCTATTCTTCATAAAAAAGAAGAGATGGACGGCTACAATATTAATGAAGACGTTATCAAATATATTGCAAACAACATAAAATCCAACATCCGTGAACTGGAAGGTGCCTTTAACAGAGTTGTAGC
The DNA here is from genome assembly GCF_964240875.1 of Ruminococcus sp. 5_1_39BFAA. Classification (NCBI taxonomy): domain Bacteria; kingdom Bacillati; phylum Bacillota; class Clostridia; order Eubacteriales; family Oscillospiraceae; genus Ruminococcus; species Ruminococcus sp. 5_1_39BFAA. Next base: position 1,084 of record NZ_CAXSVO010000022.1, read on the forward strand.
TTGTGCTAAGCTGGAAAAGAAGGAAGTTACCCTTGACCTTGCGGAACAGGCATTAAAGGATATTATTTCTCCGGATGAAAAGAAAGTCATCACACCGGAATACATTATTTCTATGGTTGCAGAACATTATAATGTGAGCACCGCAGACCTGTGCGGAAACAAACGTAATTCAAAGATCGTCGTTCCGCGGCAGGTAGCGATGTATCTTTGCCGTGAAGTAATATCCGTACCTCTTAAAAATATTGGAAAGAGCCTTGGAAACCGTGACCATACGACAGTTATGCACGGTATTGATAAAATCGAAAAAGAAATCGATAGTGACGATAATTTAAGAAATACCATAGATATATTGAAGAAAAAAATTAATCCACAAGGATAACACATTTTTTCCACATTAAAGGTGTATAAGGTGTTGATTGATTGTGAATTAATGTGAATAACTTTTACCCCGAAATTCAAGTTCAAGCTTTTACACACTTTATTCACACCCAAATACAACCCATTTACACGAAGTTATCCAAGCCCAAAGCCCTCATATTTTGCGGCTTAAAGTGACTTATTCACAAATTCACACCCCCTACGGCGGTTACGGCGGATTTCTTCTTTTATCTTTTACATGAAAAAACACATTTTCACCAGGAAGGGAGTTATACACACTATGAAAATCATCTGTTCCAAAAACAATCTGCTAAAAAGTGTCAGCATTTCCTTAAAAGCTGTTCCTTCAAAAACAACTATGCCTATTCTGGAATGTATTCTGATCGATGCAAGATCCAATCAGATCAAATTTACTACCAATGACATGGAACTGGGCATTGAAACGATCGTGGAAGGAAACATTGAAGAAAAGGGAATGGTTGCTCTGGACGCCAAAATATTCTATGAGATTATCAGAAGACTCCCCGACAATGAAGTAACGATCAAAACTGATGAAAAATTTACAGCTACGATTACCTGCGAAAAAGCAAAATTCAATATTCCGGGAAAATCAGGAGAGGATTTTGCTTATCTTCCAATCATTGAGAGAGACGAATCACTTACTATCTCTCAATATACATTAAAAAACATGATTTATCAGACAATATTCTCAATTGCAGTGAACGAAAACAACAAATTAATGACTGGTGAGCTGTTTGAAATTAAGGATAATTATCTGAAAATTGTTTCCTTGGATGGTCACCGCGTTGCGATCCGTAAAATGGCTCTGAAAAGAGAGTATTCTGACAGAAAGGTCGTTGTTCCTGGAAAGACATTGAACGAGATCAGCAAGATCCTTTCCGGAGAGATGGACGATCAGGTCAGCATTTTCTTTACCAAAAATCATATATTATTTGAGTTTGATCAGACTATGGTGGTTTCACGTCTTATTGAAGGTGAGTATTTCCGCATAGACCAGATGCTTTCCAGCGATTATGAAACAAAGCTTTCCATCAATAAAAAGGAATTCCTGGATTGTATAGACCGTGCAACTCTTCTGGTAAGAGAGGGAGATAAGAAACCGATCATCATTCATATTACGGACAGCCAGATGGAGCTGCGTATTGATTCCGCTATGGGTTCCATGAATGAAGATATTGATATCGAAAAGGATGGAAAGGATATCCTGATCGGCTTCAATCCTAAGTTTTTAATTGATGCGCTGAAGGTAATTGATGATGAGACTATCAATATTTATCTTGTAAATCCAAAGGCGCCCTGCTTTATCAGAGATGAAGAAGAAACCTACACATATTTGATTCTGCCTGTAAACATTAATCAGAACCAGGCGAGATAAGGAGGAGCATTTTGGAAATCAGGATCAGGGATGAGTTTATTAAGCTTGGCCAGATATTAAAGCTGGCCGACCTTGTGTCCGATGGTGTGGAAGCGAAGTATGTGATCGCAGACGGACTGGTAAAGGTAAACGGTGAGGTGGACACCCGCAGAGGCAGAAAAGTTTATGGCGGGGATATCGTTTCTTTTGATGGTCAGGAAATTAGAGTTGTGACGGATAATGAGTCAAATACCCCGAAGCAATAAACAGACCAGGTGAAGTATGTATATTGAATCCATCAAATTAAGCAATTTCAGAAATTATGAAGCCCTGGAGCTGAATTTTGACAAAGGGACAAACATTTTTTACGGAGATAATGCACAGGGAAAGACAAATATTCTGGAGTCTGTCTATCTCTGCGGAACAAGTAAATCCCACAAAGGAAGCAAGGACAGGGAAATCATACGGTTTGATCAGGAGGAATCCCACATCCGCATGATGGTAAATAAGGATGGGATGACCTATAAGATTGACATGCACCTTCGCAAAAATAAGGCAAAGGGCGTTGCCATTAACGGTCTGCCCATAAAAAAAGCCAGAGAGCTTCTGGGTGTTGTAAATCTCGTTTTCTTTTCGCCGGAAGATTTGAACATTATTAAAAACGGACCAGGGGAAAGGCGCAGGTTTATGGATTCGGAGCTTTGCCAGTTGGATAAGCTGTACCTCACGGACCTTGCAAATTATAATCACATTTTGAACCAGAGGAATAAGCTGCTGAAGGATCTTTATATGCAGCCCGGATTAAAGGCAACCCTGGATGTCTGGGACATGCAGATCGTAAATTATGGCAGAAAGCTGATTGAGAAAAGAAAACGGTTTGTAGAGGAATTGAATGAGATCATTCATGGAATCCACCGGAATCTTACCGGGGGAATTGAGAATCTGGATGTTATTTACGAACCCAGCGTAGAAAGCGCGGAATTTGAAAATTCGCTTTTCCGGAACAGGGAAAGGGATATGAGGATGAAGATGACATCTGTGGGACCTCATCGTGATGACCTTTGCGTTTCCGTTAATGGAATTGATATCCGGAAGTTTGGTTCACAGGGCCAGCAGAGGACGGCAGCTCTATCGCTGAAGCTTTCGGAGATTTATCTGGTTGAAAAGATCATAAAGGATACTCCTGTTTTACTTTTGGATGATGTGCTTTCCGAGCTTGACAGCAGCCGTCAGACTTATCTGCTTGACAGTATCCACGATATACAGACAATGATAACATGTACAGGACTTGATGATTTTATCAGTCATCAGTTTCAGTTAAATAAAGTTTTTCAGGTGGTTTCAGGACAGGTTTATATGCCCTATAAGGAATAAACGGGGAAAAATTAATATAATATGGACAGTAAGTTTTGACAACCATAATCGGTTATGGTAAACTTGACGGTAACTATGGAAAGTTGGTGAACATTTTGGACAAAGAGGAATTTCGGATTAAGCTCGAAGAAATTAATCATTTAGTGGAGCAAAAAGACTATAAGGGCGCCATGAATGTTGTGGACAGTATTGACTGGCGCCGTGTAAAGAATGTCCGGACGTTATGTGTTGTGGGCGAAATTTATGCTGCCAATAAACGTTATGAGGACAGCAAGGAAATTTTCCTGCTTGCTTATCACAGAGCGCCCATCGGAAAGAATATTCTTTACAGATTGATCGAGGTTTCCCTGAAAATGGGGGATATCGAGGAGGCTACAGAGTTTTATCAGGAGTATACGGAGGTTGCACCGAATGATAATACTCAGTACATTTTGAAATATAAGATTTATAAAGAGAAAAAGGCTCCATTAAGCGAACAGATCAAGATTCTGGAAGATTACAAAGAAAGAGAATTTACGGAAAAATGGTCCTATGAGCTGGCGAAGCTCTATTATCAGGCAGGAGATAAGGATAAATGCCTTGATCTGTGTAATGAGATAATTCTCTGGTTTAATGAGGGCAGCTATGTGATGCGCGCCATGGATCTAAAAATGCGCATGGGTGCATTGACAGGCAAGGAAAAGGAACAGTATGAACAGCAGTTTGTGCCGAAGCTGATGACTCCGGAGGAAGTACAGGCTTTGAAGGATGGGGAAGAAGCCCAGGAAAAGCAGGACGAAACGACTTCTGAAGAAAAGGCACATCCTGAGATTGAAAGCATTTCTATCAAAAGCGAGGACTTAAACGGAGTAGAAAGCCTTCAGGATAAGATTTCAAAGGGAATCCGTGATATTTTCGGGGCTAAGAAGGCTTCGGAGGAAGAGGAAGCTGAGGAAAAACAGGAAGAGAATTCTGAAGTAACGGAAGAAATGATAAAAAATCCTGCTTCGGAAAAGGAATTTGAAAATGTTCCTGATCTTGAGCCGGAAAATGGAAAGCCGGTCCAGGAGGAAGAGCCTGCCCCGGCAACAGAAATAAAAATGCCGAAGCTTGAGATTCCGGAGTCCATGAAAAATATAGATACAACTGAGACTGAGGTTCCGAAGATGCCGGCGCCGGAGAGCATTTACGGCAATATGGATGAAAAAACCATAGAAGCTGCTCCGGAGAAAGAGGATTTTGATTTTAACCTTGAGGATACTATTCTTGCAGCAGCTAGTGCTCAGGGAATTGAGATTCCGGAAGAACCTGAAAAAGAGGAAGAGCAGGAGATTTCAGAAGAACCGGAAGCAGTGGATGATACAGAAGCAGCAGAGGAGCCGGAGGTTGCAGAAACTGTGGAAGCTTCTGAAACCATTAAGCTTCCTGTTATGAAAAAAAGACGTCCTGTTGTTGAACTGGAAGAGGAGGAATTCCTTACAGAAGAAGATTTACAGCAGGCAGAAGCAGAATTTTTAAATGGTCCGTCAGGAAGAAAAGAAGCGAAAACTGCTCCTGTTCGGGAGGAAGAGATTCCAAGACTGGAAGATGAAGAAATTTATGAAGAGTCTTTTGATCCTGAAGAAGACGAAATGGATGAAGATGAATTGATTGCCCACATGCTGAAAGAGAGTATTGAGGGAGAAGATAACGTGTTCGCTCCGGAACCTGACGATGAAGATGAGTACGAGGAAGAAGAGGAATACCAGGACGAATACGAGGAGGAAGCTCCGGAGCCGGAAGAAAATCTTTCTGAGGAAGAGAAGCTTGAGCAGTTTATTGATTCCATACAGCCAAAGGATAACAGAGATCCGATGGATATCGTGCCCAGAAAGAAGGAGCTTACGGATAACGAGAAGAAGCTGTTTACATATTTTGTAAAGGTTCCGGGAATGAAGGAACAGCTTGTAGAAGCGCTTTATGATGTGCAGATGGCTGCAGCGGATAAAACCTCCAGAACAGGAAATATTATTGTTATGGGCGGTCGGGAGACTGGTAAGACCAGATTGATCGGAAGCCTGATTCCTGCAATCTGTCAGGAGCTGAATATGGAGGCTTCCAAGGTTGCCTATGTTTTTGCTGACCAGATCAACGGAAAAGATATTACTAAGATTGTAGGTAAGCTTGCAGGCGGATTCCTGGTAATTGAAAATGCAAATCAGTTGACACAGGAAACTGTGGAAATGCTTGATAAAGCAATGGAATTCCGTACAGATGGTTTGACGGTCATTCTGGAAGACGAAAAGATCGGCATGAGAAAGCTGATAGCCAGATTCCCGAAATTTGCAAAGAAATTTACATCCATGATCAATATTCCTGTGTTTACCAACGATGAGCTTGTAAATTTCGCAAGAGTTTATACAAAGGAAAATGGCTTCCGGATCGAGCAGATGGGAATGCTGGCTCTGTATAACCTGATCGGAATAAACCAGAAAGAAGACGAACCTATGAATATAGGCGCTGTAAAGGATATGCTGGATGCAGCGATGGCGAAATCGCAGGGCGGTCTTTTGAAATTTAATAAGAAAAAGCGTGTGGACCGCGACGGATTTATTGTCCTATATGAAAAGGATTTTGCTAAGTAAAATTTGAAAAAGGAAGTAAAAGTGATGACCAGACCTTATCTTGGAAACCCGAAATATACCATTGAAGTCCTTCAAAAGTATGATTTTGTTTTCCAGAAAAGGTTTGGTCAAAATTTTTTGATCGATACCCATGTTCTGGATAAGATAATCGAGGCTTCACAAATTACAAAAGATGATTTTGTGTTGGAGATAGGTCCGGGTATTGGAACCATGACCCAGTATCTGGCGGAGGCCGCCAGAGAAGTGGTGGCTGTTGAGATTGATAATTCCCTGATTCCGATTTTACAGGATACGCTGAAGGATTGGGATAATGTGACGGTCATAAATGATGATATCCTGAAAGTAGATATCTGTAAGCTTGCCCGGGAAAAAAATGAAGGAAAGCCTGTAAAGGTAGTGGCAAATCTGCCCTATTATATCACTACGCCTATTATTATGGGGCTTTTTGAGAAGCAGGTTCCGCTTTCTTCAATTACCATTATGGTTCAGAAGGAGGTGGCTGACAGAATGCAGGTGGGTCCTGGCACAAAGGATTATGGCGCTCTTTCCCTGGCAGTACAGTATTATTCAAAACCGGAGATCATAGCCAATGTTCCACCAAATTGTTTTATGCCAAGACCGAAAGTAGGAAGTGCTGTCATCCGGCTGGAAAAATATGAAAAGCCGCCTGTTGAGGTGGCAGATGAAAAGCTTATGTTTCAGATTATTCGGGCGTCATTTAACCAGCGGCGGAAAACTCTGGTAAATGGATTAAAAAATGCACAGGATCTGGATTACAGCAAAGAGGAGATTGAGTCTGTTCTGGAAAAAACAGGAATTCCTGTAAATATAAGAGGCGAGGCTCTTACACTGGAGCAGTTTGCTGAAATAACGAATGCGTTTAAATATATAAGATAAAAAGAGAAAACTAACAAGCACCCGGTGGCTAGGCGGGTGCTTGTTAGTTTTACTGTTTAAATATATTTTTTAAAGGAAGGAGAGTCGATTACCTTTTGAGGTAATCAACATATGAAAAAGAAATTTTATAAAAATAATGTTGGCTGTATTATTTTTATGATGATAGTATATCCATAAATTTTGAAAGAATCATGATTATCTTATGAAAAATTAGTGAACGATTTTAAAAAAATTGTAACGAACAGAACCTTTAATATCGAAAGTTAAAAGGTGTTTTCTGTGAGATATTTATAAAAAAATTATATGTTTTTTATGTGTATTTTACAAAAGAAACGGAAGGATATGATATAATAATTAACGCAGTAAAAGAAAAATATGAATATCGGGAGGTAATTGTAATGATAAAATTAAAAAAAGCGGCAGCGGTTCTTATGGCAGGTTTGATCGTATGTTCTACGCCAATGACAGCTATGGCAACAGAGGGAGATACTGCAGTTGTGGAAGACTTGATAGACAGCGGAATTGATTCCATTGCAGCAGATCCGGATAAGGCAGTGGATATTATCATGTATGCGAAGGACCTGGTAGACCAGCAGAATATTACGGAAGAGGAAATCAGAGGAGCTATTGACAGCGCTGCATCTCATTTTGGGATAAGTATTTCTGACTCTGAAAAAAGTTCACTTGTAAATGTTATTCAGAAAATGCTGTCTTTAAATATTGATGAGGATCAGCTCAGAAGTAATGTAAACACTGTTTACGATAAATTGCAGGACCTTGGTGTAGACAAAGACGATGTAAAAGGAATTGTAGCAAGGGTAATTGATTTTATAAAAAGTATTTTTGCATAAAAATATGCAAAATACACAACGTTATCAATTTAAATTGGAAAAGCACATGTGTTAATTTGATAAAAAAACTTAAAAAAAAGAGGAAAAATTGTGCAAATAAACGAAATGTTCACTTCGAGTTCATAATTTATTCATAATTACTTGTTACTATATAGACAGTTCGAAAGAACGTACGAAAGACGTTGTAATGACACCATTACACATAAAATTTTTTCATAATAATTGCCCCGGTAAACCACTGCCGGGGCACTCCTCGTTTTCAGGCGTATCTGCCGTCTTATCCACAAAAAGAAGTTTCCATTCACTGGTAAAGTGTGATATAATGTGAACACTTAGGGAATGCAATCGGAGTTTATTCCGAGCGAGATGATTAAGGAGTGTTTATTATGGCTGAAACTATGAAAGACTATGAAGCAGAGCTGGAGGCTTCCTTTAAAAAAATTGAAGAAGGAGACATCATCACCGGAACTGTTATCAGTGTAGATGAAAAAGAAGTAATACTTGATTTAAAATATTATGCAGAGGGCATTATCCCGGCAGAGGATTACAGCAGAGAGCCTGATTTTAATTTAAAAGAAGAGGTGCATCCGGGAGATGAGGTTTCCGCTACAGTCGTAAAAAGGGACGATGGACATGGAAACATTCTTCTCTCCAGAGTAGAAGCGACAGATGTTTTGTCCTGGGATAAATTAAAAGAATTAAAGGCAACAGGCGAGGTTATCAACGTTGTTGTAAAGGGAGTGGTAAACGGCGGAGCAGTAGCTTATGTAGAAGGTGTCCGTGGATTTATCCCTGCTTCCAAGCTGGCTCTCAGCTATGTGGAGGATACAAACGAATATTTAAATAAACCGATCCAGGTTCAGGTAATTGACGTAAATAAAGAAGATAAAAAGCTGATCCTTTCTGCAAAAGAGATTTTACGTAAAAAAGCAGAGGAAGAAAGAAAAAATAAAATTTCCAATCTGGAAGTAGGATTTGTGACAGAAGGCACAGTAGAAAGCCTTCAGACCTATGGCGCATTTGTTGATCTTGGAAACGGCCTTTCCGGTCTTGTACACATTTCACAGATCTGTGAAAAAAGGATCAAAAAACCATCCGAAGTACTTGCCGTAGGCGATAAGGTAAAAGTAAAGGTAACTGCCATTAAGGACGGAAAGCTGAGCTTAAGCATCAAAGAAGCTTCTGACATGATGGCAAAGGAAATTGAAGAAGAAATATTTGAGGTACCGGATTCAGGAGAACAGGCTACCACATCTCTCGGTTCCCTGTTTGCAAATATTAAGCTGAACTAAAAGGATGTGTGTGAATGAAAAGTCAGGAAAAGATTTTTGTAATAGGTCATAAAAATCCCGATACGGATTCCATCTGTTCCGCTATTGCTTATGCGGATATTAAAAACAGAACAGGGCAGTCGAAAAAATATGTGCCCAAAAGAGCAGGACAGCTTAATGAGGAAACGCAGTTTGTGCTGAATCGCTTTGGAGTACAGCCGCCTGCTTATCTTGGAAATATAGGAACCCAGGTAAAGGATATGGAAATTCGTGTCAGTCCTGATGCGGATAAAAGCATGTCACTGAAAAATGCCTGGGATCTGATGCAGGAGAACGGCATTGTTTCCCTGCCTATCCGTAAGGCGGACGGCGAGCTGGAAGGTCTTGTTACTATTGGTGATATTGCAAAAATTTATATGGACACTACGGACAGCTACCTTCTGTCAAATGCCAAAACCCAGTATAACAAAATTAAAGATACCATTGACGGAATCCTGATCGAAGGAAACGGTCATGGCTATTTTTCAAAGGGAAAAATCCTGGTAGGAACAGCAGACCCGGAAATGATGAAGGACTATATTGAGGAAGATGATATGGTTATCCTGGGCAACCGTGAAGAAGACCATCTTCAGGCGATTTCCCAGAATGTAAGCTGTATTATTGTGGGAATGGGTATTGAAGTCAGCGATGAGGTAATAAAAAAGGCACATGAGAGGGATATTGTTATTATCATGTCACCTTATGATACTTTTACCATTTCCAGGCTGATAAACCAGAGCATTCCTGTCCGTTACATTATGAACAAAGAAAATCTTGTAACTTTCAACACAGAAGACTTTACAGATGACATTCAGGATGTTATGATAAAACACCGTCACCGTGCTTTTCCGGTTATCAATAAGCGGGGAAAATGTATTGGAACCATTTCCAGACGTAATTTCCTGGATATGAACAGGAAAAAGGTAATCCTCGTAGACCATAATGAGAAGGACCAGGCGGTTGACAATATAGAAAAGGCAGAAATACTTGAAATTATAGATCATCATAAATTAGGCTCACTGGAAACGATGAAGCCAATTAGTTTCAGGAACGAGCCTGTGGGATGTACGGCTACGATTTTGTACAAGATTTATGAAGAGCAGAGACTGGAAATCCCTCAGAAGATTGCCGGACTTCTTTGTTCTGCGATCATCTCTGATACGCTGATGTTCCGTTCTCCAACCTGTACACAGCAGGATAAGATTGCAGCCAGTGCTCTTGCATTGATCGCAGATGTAAAAATTGAGGATTTAGCCCGGGAAATGTTTAAAGCGGGCAGCAATCTTAAGGATAAATCACCGGAAGAAATTTTCTATCAGGATTATAAGAAATTTATTGCTGAAGGAAATATATCTTTTGGTGTTGGACAGATCAGCTCTATGGACAAAGAGGAGCTGCAGGAAATCAAAGAACGTCTGCTTCCGTTTATGGTAAGCGAATGCGGACGTCATGATATTACGAGAGTTTATTTTATGCTTACCAGCATTATGGATGAATCCTCAGAGCTTATTTATTACGGCGAAGGCAGTGAGGAAATGGCGCGGACGGCTTTCAAGCAGGAGCCGGAAAACGGTGTTTTCCATCTCAAAGGTGTAGTTTCCCGTAAAAAGCAGTTGATTCCCGCAATGATGGAGGCAGCTCAGATGATGATGAGTGATTACGCCTGAAAGGGAGTAACAAAATATGAAAAAGACCTGGAAACCAGGAAATATGCTTTATCCGCTTCCGGCAGTCATGGTGAGTGTGACGGATGGAAAAGGGAATGACAATATCATTACGGTAGCATGGGCAGGAACGGTATGTACCAATCCTCCCATGGTATCGATTTCTGTGCGTCCGTCCCGGTTTTCTTATGATATGATCAAAAATACAGGGGAATTTGTCATTAACCTTACAACAGAAAAGCTTGCCTATGCTACAGATTACTGCGGTGTTCGCTCCGGCAGGGATGTAGACAAATTTAAAGAGATGAATCTGACTAAGGAAAAGGCAGATTTTGTAAAGGCACCGATGATTGGGGAATCACCGGTTTCTATTGAGTGCAAAGTGAGGGAAGTTAAGGAACTTGGCTCACACCATATGTTTCTGGCAGAGGTTCTGGCAGTTCATGCGGAGGAAGCATATATGGATCAAAATGATAAATTCCACTTGAATAAATCACATCCTTTGGTGTATTCTCATGGAGAATATTTAGGCCTTGGCAAATCTCTGGGAACCTTTGGATATAGTGTGAAAAAGCGTAAAAAAGCGCGTGGTTGAAGGGTTTTACAGTGGGATTGCATAATTTGAGAAGATGTGTTAAAATGAAAGGAATCTCTTGTCAAGAATGAATAATATTACATTAATTGGTATGCCCGGTGCAGGGAAAAGTACATTGGGCGTTGTTCTCGCTAAGATATTGGGATATGAGTTTCTGGATTCCGACCTTTTGATACAAAAAACAGAAAAAAGGCGCCTTTATCAGATCATTAATGAGGAAGGCCCGGAAGGATTTAAGGCCATTGAGAATCGTGTAAACGCATCCATCGAGACAGAGAGTACAGTAATAGCCACAGGAGGAAGTGTGGTATACTGCAGCGAGGCAATGGAACATTTAAAATCCATAGGGAAGGTTGTTTATTTAAAAATTTCGTTGGAATCACTTACCAGAAGACTTGGAAATCTGAAAAAAAGAGGTGTTTTACTGAAAGAGGGACAAACTCTTAAGGATTTGTATGAGGAAAGGGTTCCTTTATATGAAAAATATGCAGACATTGTGGTAGATGAAGAAGGGAAAGATTTGGAAGCAAGTCTGCAGGCGGTTTTGGAAACACTAACAGAGGGGTAAAAAAAGTAACCGTAAACATGAGGAGAGCAAGAATTTCGGGGGAAAGAATGCTCATGGAGTGAAATAATAGAGGTGTGTTATGGAACAGTATGTTATCAAAGGCGGAAATCCGCTTGTTGGAGAAGTGGAGATAGCAGGAGCTAAGAATGCTGCTCTGGCTATTTTAGCTGCAGCCATCATGACGGACGAAACCATCCTGATTGAAAACCTGCCTGACGTAAGAGACATCAATGTGTTATTAGAAGCGATTGCCGGGATTGGAGCCCAGGTAGACCGCATTAATAAATCCACTGTAAAAATTAACGGCTCCACGATCGGAGACGTAAGTGTAGATTATGAGTATATTAAGAAAATCCGTGCGTCCTATTATCTTTTAGGAGCCTTACTTGGAAAGTATAAACATGCCGAGGTACCGCTTCCGGGCGGATGCAATATCGGAAGCCGTCCAATCGACCAGCACTTAAAAGGATTTCGGGCATTGGGCGCAAAGGTGGATATTTTTCATGGAGCAATCGTGGCAAAAGCAGATAATCTGCATGGAAGCCACATTTTCCTCGATGTTGTTTCAGTAGGTGCGACGATCAATATTATGATGGCAGCAGCAATGGCACCTGGCCGTACGATTATCGAAAATGCAGCGAGAGAGCCTCATGTTGTAGATGTTGCAAACTTCTTAAACAGTATGGGAGCTAATATTAAAGGCGCAGGTACAGATGTTATCCGTATCAGGGGCGTTGAGAAGCTTCACCATACTGAATATTCCATTATTCCGGATCAGATTGAAGCAGGAACCTTTATGTTTGCTGCTGCGGCTACCGGCGGTGATGTTACGGTAAAAAATGTCATTCCAAAGCATTTGGAGGCTACCACGGCCAAGCTGTTGGAGATTGGGTGTGAAGTACAGGAATTTGATGATGCTGTCCGTGTGCGCGCGGCAGGAAGGCTTCGCCGTACTCATGTTAAAACTCTTCCGTATCCGGGATATCCTACTGATATGCAGCCTCAGATCGCAGTTGCCCTGTCTTTGGCAACTGGTACAAGTATTGTAACGGAGAGTATTTTTGAAAATCGTTTCAAATATGCGGATGAGCTTTCCAGAATGGGAGCCTGCATTAAGGTGGAAGGAAATTCTGCCATTATTGACGGTGTACAAAAGCTGACAGGAGCCAGAGTAAGTGCTCCGGATCTTCGTGCGGGAGCTGCTCTCGTGATTGCAGGTCTTGCGGCTGAAGGCATTACCATTGTGGATGATATTGTATACATTCAGCGTGGATATGAGAATTTTGAAGAAAAGCTGAGAAGTCTTGGCGCAGAAATTGAAAGAGTTTCCAGTGAAAAGGAAATCCAGAAATTCCGTCTTCGTGTTGGATGATCATTAAAGATATATAAAATATAGTAATAGCACTTGACATTTAGCTGTAATAAGTATATTGTAGTCAGTGCAACAATAAAAACTAAAAAATAGCCTTTTATTCAGAGTGGTGGAGATACATAGGATCAATGAAGCCACGGCAACCCCTGAGAAATCATGGAAGGTGCCTCCCTGAGCGAGTAATCGAACAATAAGAGGATTGTTTATATAAGATTTCGTGAACAGTCCGATTATTCGGGCTGTTTTTGTTAACTACAAGCCGGGCGGCGTCCGGCGGATCACTATTATGCCCAAAAACACGGGCGGAAAAGGAGAAAATATGGAGAAAATTTTATTTACCTCAGAATCTGTAACTGAAGGGCATCCGGATAAAATGTGTGATGCCATTTCTGATGCCATTCTTGACGCATTGATGGAAAAGGATCCTATGAGCCGTGTAGCATGTGAAACGGCTACCACTACAGGTTTAGTAGTAGTAATGGGAGAGATTACGACCAATGCTTACGTAGATATCCAGAAAATCGTAAGAGATACAGTACGTGAAATCGGATATACCCGCGGAAAATTTGGTTTTGACGCAGATACTTGTGCTGTGATCACAGCTATTGATGAGCAGTCCGCTGACATTGCAATGGGTGTTGACAAAGCTCTGGAACAGAAAGAAAACGATATGAACGAGGATGAGCTGGATGCCATCGGAGCAGGCGACCAGGGAATCCAGTTTGGATATGCTTCCAATGAGACAGAGGAGTATATGCCATATGCCATCAATATGGCTCATAAATTGGCACGTCAGTTGACAAAAATCCGTAAGGACGGAACCTTAAGCTATTTAAGACCTGATGGAAAGACACAGGTAACCGTAGAATACGATGAAGCAGGTAAACCATGCCGTATCGATGCAGTTGTATGCTCTACACAGCATGACCCGGATGTTACCCAGGAGCAGATTCACCAGGATATCAAAAAATATGTATTCGATGAGATCATCCCTGCCGACATGGTAGACGAAAACACAAAATACTTCATCAATCCTACAGGACGTTTTGTGATCGGCGGACCTCACGGCGACAGTGGACTGACCGGACGTAAGATCATCGTAGATACATACGGCGGTGCAGGACGTCACGGCGGCGGCGCTTTCTCCGGAAAAGACTGCACAAAGGTAGACCGTTCCGCAGCATATGCAGCACGTTACGTAGCGAAAAACATCGTAGCTGCCGGCCTTGCAGATAAATGCGAGATCCAGCTTTCCTATGCTATCGGTGTGGCAAACCCGACCTCCATCCACGTAGAAACCTTCGGAACCGGAAAGCTTTCCGATGCGAAGCTTGTTGAGATTATCCGCGAAAACTTCGACCTTCGTCCGGCTGGGATCATCAAGATGCTTGACCTTCGCCGTCCGATCTACAAGCAGACAGCAGCTTACGGCCATTTCGGACGCACGGATGTAGATCTTCCGTGGGAGCATCTGGATAAGGCAGAGGATTTGAAAAAATATCTGGCATAGTCTGCCAGTGTTGACAAAGTTAAAGATTTTTATTAAAATTAAGACAGTCATAATGACAAATAAGTGCATATTATTATACGGTTGTTGTTGGCGGAGACAATGACATTAAAAGGATATCCGGCAGAAGAACGGATAGGTATCAGTAGACCTGCCGTATTCAGAGGGTGATTTTTTAGAAGCAGAGGGAATTTTTGACTTTTTTTGCTGCATTTAAGCACTTAAGAAAAAGAATATAAACATTGAGCAATTCTTTCATTTAAAAAATGGAGGAATTGCTTTTTTATATTAAAAAAGTAAGCTATTTTTTTAGGGAAGGAACGGGAATATGGCAGATAAGATTGAGGCACTTCAGACGGAATTGGGAAAAATCATAAAAGGAAAAAAGCAGATCACGGATAAGATTCTGATGGCGATCCTGGCAAAAGGGCATATTCTTCTGGAGGATGTACCGGGAGTTGGAAAAACTACCACAGCCCTGAGCTTAAGCAAGCTTATGGGAATGGAGTTCAAAAGGATCCAGTTTACTCCGGATGTGGTTCCGTCCGATGTAACCGGATTTACCGTATATGATAAAGAGAGCGGAAGCTTCCGGTATTATCCGGGAGCTGTAATGTGTAATCTTTTGCTGGCGGATGAGATAAACCGTACATCCAGTAAAACCCAGTCTGCACTTCTGGAGGTTATGGAAGAAGGAAAAGTAACCGTTGATGGAAATACATACCAGGTTCCGGCTCCCTTTGTGGTAATTGCAACCCAGAATCCTATCGGTTCTTCCGGCACTCAGCTTTTGCCGGAATCACAGCTTGACCGTTTTATGGTGCGCCTCAGTATGGGATATCCGGACCCGCAGAGCCAAATGGAGCTTTTAAGGGACAGACAGAGAGAAAATCCTCTGGATAAGGCGGAAAAAATCATAGGTGGGGAAGATATTCTGAAGCTTCAGGATGAAGTAAAAAATATTTACGTTGCAGACAGTATCCTGAAATATGTAACAGAGCTTACGGAAGAAACAAGAAAGAATGAGATCATAGCCTTGGGCGTCAGCCCCAGAGGTGCGCTTGCATTATGCCGTATGGCAAAGGCTTGCGCTTATCTGGACAAAAGGGATTATGTTACTCCAAAGGATATACAGAATGTATTTTCAGATGTATGCGGACACCGTATTGTATTAAGCTCCAAGGCAAGATTCCAGGAGAAAAATGGCGAGCAGATTTTGCAGGAGATACTGGAAAAAGTAAAAGCACCGAGAGTTGAATAGATCATGAGAAAATCCAGAATTATTTTTTTTATATGGTGTATTTGCCTGATTTCCGTTTATATTGCATCAGGGGCTTATTTATTTGCCGGAATGCTGGCTGTTACATTGTTGTGTTTGGTAATAGCTTTGGTAAATTGTATTGCAGGAGGAAAGAAGCTGGAACTTGCGGTTAAGCTTGGAGAAGCTTCTAAAAAAGGGGAAAAGTTCCAGGGAAGACTTATTATCGAAAATAAGGGGATACTGCCTGTATTTTACGGGATCTGCCATGTGGAATGGAAAAATACACTGACTTTAGAGCAGGGAGAATTGGAAGTACCTTTTTCAGTGGGAGGACACAAAAAATCACAGGTTCTTTTTGAAGGGAACAGCCGCTATTGCGGAGCATGCAGATTTTGTGTGAACAGATGGGAAAACTATGACTATCTCCGGCTTTTCAAGAAAAAGAGAAGAGCAGATAAAAATGCAGAGGTGATCATAGCACCGGATTGCGAGCCTGTAAGTATAGAAATGTTATCGAAGGAAGCCTACGATATGGAAAGCTACCGTTATTCTGCAAAGAGAAAGGGAGATGACCCAAGTGAAACCTTTGATATCCGCACATACAGGCAGGGGGACAGCATCAAACAGATCCACTGGAAGCTGACAGGAAAGCTGGACAGTGTGGTGGTAAAGGAAATGAGTTATCCGGTATATGATTCTGTTCTGATATTGCCGGAATTGTTTGTGGGGGATAAAGCAGCTCCTGAAAAAAGGAGTGCTGTGGCGGAGATATTTGCATCCGTTGCTATGAGCTTTTTAAATAGAAGACTTCCCTTTGAAACAGGCTTTTACGATGCACGCATGGGGAAATTTTATATTGAAAGGATTGAAACAGAGGAGGATTTTTGGAATGTTGTTTATTTATTTCTAAGAACGGCAGAAGGGGAGAAGCCCTCGGGAACGATCCGGGAATATCTTGAAAACTGCGGGACACGCAGGTTCGCCCATTATCTTTATATAACGGCTGGCTCTGAGATAAAAGAAGAGAAAATGCTGGAGGAGTTGGGCGAAGTTACGGTGCTGCGATGCGCGGATGGATTTGAGATCCGTGAAAATGAGATCAGGGTTACCCCGGATAATTGGAAAAAAGAGTTAGCCCCGCAGGATAATTGGAGGTAACAGATATGGAGTTATCCATAATCAAGCAGCAGGAAAATACAAAAGAGAATATAGCCGGATTTTTGGAAGAAGCAGTCATGATCTGCCTGATTTCAGGATGCGGACTGTTTTGTGCTGCCCGTTTATTTATGGATGATATCTCATTAGGAATAGTGGCTACCGCTGCTGTGTCAGGATCATTGTGCGCTTTGTTGTCCAGAACAAAAAGAGGAATGGCGGTAGGCGTGATATTCATGGCAGCGGTTTTGGCGGGATTCTTTGTATGGAATTCCGTATTTTTAAATGGGCTTACCGGAGTATGGAATGAAATTGCAGATATTATTGGAAAAAATACGGATATTTATTTAAAAAAGTATCAGGTATTGTCAGAGGGAACATTGGCAAGAGATATGCAGTTTTTTATGTGGGCCATCTCGGCGGCAGTGAGCGCAGTTGTATTTGGAATACTTAGATGGAGATGGAGACTGATCCTTTTGCTGAGTGCATTTGTGCTGCCGGCCGTTTATATAATTCTGGGAAAAGCAATGACTGAGCTTCCGTGTGCTTTGTACTATCTTGGAATTGTTTTAGGCGAGAAATATATGATTTCCGGCGGAAAGAAAAGCTGCCTTACAGGAAACCGTTATGAAGAATTTTTGTGGGAATGTACGCTTTTTCTCCTGATAGCTGGATTGGGAACAGGAATCTGGACAATGGCAATGCCTGTGATGAAATATAAGGAGCCTGTTATGCTTTCTGCTATAAGGGAAAGAGCCGGAGAAGCAGCAGACAGGCTGCGTTTTCAAAAAGAAGAAATAAATTCGCTGCCAAAAGGAAGGCTTGACCGTGCAGGGGCCTGGAGTGCATCGGAGGATACTGCTCTGGAGGTAACCATGGAAGAGCCAAGGTCCTTGTATCTGAGAGGATTTGTGGGAAGCGTTTATGAGGAAAACCGCTGGAAAAGTCTGGATTCACAGGTTTACTATGATAATAAAAATCTGTTTTACTGGCTTCATGAGAATGGCTTTTACGGAAACAGACAGCTTTCGGGGATCAGAAATCTTATAGAGGATGATGAACTGTCCGGTGATAGGATAAATGTAAGCATAAAAAATGTAGGGGCGGACAGCGAGTATCTCTATGTGCCTTATGAAATGACAGAAGCCCCTGAAGGGTTTTCACAGGAATGTGCATATGGGGATGAGTTTTTGAAATCCGGAAATATATTTGGTACAAGGTCTTATAGCTTTCAGACTATGGGAAATCTGGTGAAGGATTTTCCAAAGCTTGCGGCACAGGGATATCTGGCATTAAAGGAGGAAAATAACCAGACGTATCGGGAAATTGAGAGCTATTATAATTCTTTTGTCTATAAGTATAATACGCAGCTTTCCGACAGTATGAGGGAATTGTTTCGAAAAGAACTGGGAACAGCGGGAAATCAGGAAAAAGGGCATCTTGATTATTATTCCGCCATTACTCATATCAGAAAATATCTGGAAAAAAATATGACCTATGGAAGCCAGACTGAAGTTGTACCTGAAGGAAAAGATTTTGTGAAAAATTTTCTCACGGAGAGTAAAATAGGATACAGTATTCATTTCGCATCAGCGGCTGCATTGATGTTCCGGTATTATGGGATTCCGTCGCGCTATGTGGAAGGATATCTGATCACACCGGAAAATGCAGAAAATACGGCTTCCGGTGGAACGACCAAGGTGACAGGAAAAGACGGACATGCCTGGACGGAAATTTATATTGACGGTACAGGCTGGGTTCCTGTGGAGATGACACCGGAATATTACGGGATCATGGAGGAACCGGATCTGACAGCAGGATTGGAGGCAGATGGAACAAGAACTGCACAGCCGCCTGAAATACAGGAAGAAAAAGAGGAGCCTTTGGAGGAAAATGATCTGAAGGAGGTATTAAGCCTTGTATTGTTACAGATTGGTAAGATTCTGCTCTGGGCAGTGATCCTGTTTGATATTTTCTGTCTGATATTTTTCCTGTGGGTGTTTTTATGCAGGATGGCAGCGAAATGGAAAAGAAGAAGAGCATTTTTGAACCGGGATAACGGATATGCGGCAAGGCAGATGGTGAAATATGCAGAGCAGCTTTATCAACATAAAAATGGAGATTTTACGGAAAATGTGGAAAACCTTTATAAAAAGACATATAGGATTGGGGAAAAAGCTGCATTTAGCCGTCATGAGATTTCCGCGGAGGAGCGCAGAACCGTAGAAGAGTGCGTCAGACTACTGTTAAAAGAACTGAAAAAGATGAGAGGCTGGTATGAACGATGGATCATGAGATATATAGAAAGACTTTATTAAAAAAAGATTCCGGAAAAAGGGCGGCTGCAGGTATGCTTCCGTTGTGTGTGGTTTTGATGTCTGCTGCGCTGAGCTTTTCAGGATGCGGAAAAAAAGAGCTTACACTTTCAGATGTTATAAAAGAAACTGCCGAATATGAGATGAAAACTGTACCAAAACCTGGATACGGGACACTTGCCGGAGAATGGACGGTTATGTCTCTGGCTCGCTCCGGGGAAGAGGTGGAGGACAGTTACTGGGATATTTATAAAGCAAATCTGGAAAAGGCGGTAAAGGAGGCGCAGGGGAATTTAAGCGAGCGAAAATATACGGAATATTCCCGTGTGATCCTGGCTCTGAATTCTATTGGGGAAGACCCGGAGGATGTGGGAGGGTATAACCTTGTACTTCCGCTGGAAGATTTTGATACGGTTGTCAGCCAGGGCCTGAATGGAGGAGTTTATGCGCTGCTGGCGTTGAATTCCGACGGAAGCGGGGATTCATCTATAAAAGAGCAGTATCTGGAATATGTTTTGGAGCAGGAAAAACCGGAGGGCGGATTTTCCATGGACAGCAATTCGGATGAAGCAGAGGCGGATATGACAGCCATGGCTATTCAATGTCTGGAGCCTTACCAGGACAGACAGGGGGTACAGGAGGTAATAGAGAGAGGAATTCAGGTGCTTTCTGACTGTCAGGCAGAAGAGGGAGGCTACGTTAGCTATGGTGAGGACAGTTCTGAGTCACTTTCCCAAACGATCATTGCCCTTTCTGCATATGGGATAGATTGTAATGAGGATGAGAGATTTGTAAAGGATGGGAAGGGCCTTTATGATATCCTGATGGAATATAGAAATGAGGATGGGGGCTTTTCTCATGTAAAGGGAGACGAAAGCGACCTTATGCCTACGGACCAGGCATTTTGTGCCCTGGTTGCCTATGAAAGAATGAAAGAGGATAAAAATTCATTTTATAATATGACAGATCATCGCTAAGATTGACATGACGGTCAGGAAAGGAGGAGGCAGATGAAAAAACCTTGGAAAAACAGAATATTTTTTTACATCATATGCGTAGTCTGCTTTCTTTTTCTTACTGGAAATTTCGTATACGGACTGAGCAGCCAGAAGGAAGAAATACCGGAGAATCCTATACAGGGAGTCAGCGCAGAAAGTTCCATGGTAGGATATCTGGGAAAAGGGTATTCTTTTGGAGATATGGAGCCGGAGCAGCAGAGTGAAGGAAATAATCAGGAGGATTTTACGCCTGAGATACTTGAGGAAGAACCGGAAATTCCTGAGGAGCCGGAAATTCCCGAGGAAGAGATACCGGATATTCCCGAGGAGCCGGAAGTGCCGGAGGAAACTCAAGAGGAGGATCAGGAGGAGGCAGATCAGGAATTTGTTGATCAGGATAACAATGAAGCAGAGGGCGGAGAATCCGGTGATAATGGAAACCAGGGAGATGAGCCTGAAAACGTAGAAGTGCCTGTAGAAAATAATTATGAAGATGAGGGCGTGGATACGGAAATACCGCCTGAAGAGGATAATTCCGATGACGACAGCAACCAGGCAGGCGCGGAAATTCCTGAGGAGCAGGTTGAAGATCCGAATGAGGGTAAATACCCGGAAATAGCTTCTGATCTGGTAGATGGAGAGACAGTAAACGACACTTACCGCGCTTTTTTCGTGCAGGCAGTGGATTATATGGGACAGATCATTCCGTCCTCCAGTCTGGAGGTTTACGGAAACGGAGAAAGGCTTTATTCTGTCTCTGACAGAGATAATATGACAGGCTATCGTTTAAGCCTTGTGGAAAATGAGAACTATATATCCATTAAGGCTACAGACAGTGAGGGCAGAAGCACAACGGTAGAGTATCTGATATACCGGGGTGAGGAAGGAGAGCCTGTTGTTGAGGGAAGTATACGCTTTAGTCTGGAGGCTGGCACTCTGGGGCTTGGATATTTGATCGGACCTGAGGATGTAAAATTTTACCAGGGGGAGCAATTATCCTATGTAATAGCCCGGGCAATTAAGAATGCGGGATATGAATTTAATTTTGACGGAAGCTTGGACAGCGGATTTTATCTGAAGTCCATCGTGGGTGGAGGGATCACGCAGGGATATTCGATTCCGGAAGATCTTCTGGTACATTTGGAGGAAGTGAATTGTCCGATAGAGGATTTTTACTGGGATTCACTGGGAGAATTTGATTTTACGAAAAATTCAGGATGGCTTTATTTTGTCAACGGAGAGTATATGAACAGTGGTATTTCCACCTATTTTCCTGCGGATGGGGATGAGGTGAGAATCCGTTTTTCACTTTATGCGGGAGCTGATGTGGGAGGCGGAATGAATGGAGTTACATGGGGGGATTGGTGATGAGGAAAAGAATTTTAGCGGGAATTCTTTCTGCAGTCATGATTTTAGGAAGCGTTCCTGTGGGAGTATATGGAACTGAGACAGAGGTAGATGTCAGTTCGGAAAAGGATATTGGGACAGCCGTGGTTTCTGAAAGTAATGAGGAGGCTTCGGCAGAAGCGGTGCCGGAGGCTGCATCAGCAGAGGCTTCGGACACAACGTCATCGGAAGAACCGGGGTCAGCGCCTGCAGAGGAATCAGAAGAACCGCCAGCGGAGACGCCAGGAGAGACGCCAGCAGAGACGCCGGGAGAACCGCCGGAAGGAACGCCAGCGGAAACGCCGGGAGAGACGCCAGCGGAAACCCCGGGAGAACCGCCAGCGGAAACCCCAGGTGGAACGCCAGCGGAAACGCCGGGAGAGACGCCAGCGGAAACCTCAGGTGGAACCCCAGGAGAGACACCGGGGGGAACGCCAGCGGAAACGCCGGGAGAGACGCCAGAAGGAACCCCTACGGAAGAACCGGGGGTTACGCCGACAGGGGTACCGGAGGTAACGCCTACCGGGATACCGGAAGTGTCTCCGGTTCCCGGAGAGGAAAAAGCGGGATTTACGCTGCAATCGCTGAAGGCTGTTTACGAAGGAAAAGAATTCCTCTTATTCGACAGAAATAATCCGCCGGAAGGTGAGGAAAATACAGAAAAGAAGAACTTTGATCTGACGCTTCCAGATGGCTGTCAGGGAAAGAATCTGGAAATTACGGTTATTCCCATCCAGATAAGACCAGGGGAAATGATTGAGGAACAGGAAACTGAGGAGACAGAGGATTCCCTGGAAAAATATACAATAACCGTAAACAGCATAAAGACAGAGCCGGACAAGGCTTATATCCATACCCTGACGGGAAAGGAAGAAATCATAACGATCGTCCTTGCCAGTGAAGACGGAACCATAGAAGAATATAACATAGCAGTTCACCCGGAAGAAAAAAAAGACGGAGAATATCTGA
Source organism: Ruminococcus sp. 5_1_39BFAA (assembly GCF_964240875.1). NCBI lineage: Bacteria > Bacillati > Bacillota > Clostridia > Eubacteriales > Oscillospiraceae > Ruminococcus > Ruminococcus sp. 5_1_39BFAA. Next base: position 23,662 of record NZ_CAXSVO010000022.1, read on the forward strand.
ATAATCTTTCCGTATATTCCAGCGCCAATGGAAATGCGGAAGGAACTCTTCAGAAGCTGGAGCGTCATGAAGAACTGGATGAGGAGTTCGGAGGAAAGGTTTACGTCACAGAATACAGCTCTGTGTCCATGTCCTCCAGCTTTTATGTGTCAGCGGATCTGTCTGAGAATGCGCCGGAGGATTCCAGGCTTATTTTGAGTGCCTATACACGGGATGGTGAAAAAGTCACCAATGAAATGGAAAAAGACAGCTATGACAGATCCATCCGTTATAAGCTTCCGGGAACCGTGTTTTCAGGAGGAGCAGCCGGTGGACAGCGGGCTGTGTATACTTTAACAGCGGGAAATGACAGTGATCAGCAATTATACAGGATCCTGGTTTACCGCACCCTGGATCTGGCAAGTATCGGCTGTTATCTTCCGGACGATGAGGATATGGCAAAAACCCTCCTGGATAAAAAATATGACCGTACTGTAAGGGAATATTCTGTTTCCGTACCGGAAAATGTAAATTCCGTAAAGCTTGTTATCAGGCCATATTCCCAGATGTGGTATAACCTGAAAATAAACGGGGCCTTGTATGAGTCAAGTGATCCGGCGGAAATTCCTCTGGATGGAGAAAAAACAGATATCGTATTGTCCATGGAGCAGGAGGGAACCTATCAGGATCCGGAATATGCGGGAAAAACATACATAACTTCCAGTGAGTATCATATCATTGTAAACAGACTTTCCAGTGCATCCGCAGATTTCCAGGTGATCCCGGAAAATGGAGTGGTAAGCCTGTACGATTCCAGAGGAGAGAGGATAACTTCATCCCTGGAGCAGCCGTTTCATTTTAGCCAGATCATGGTAGGAGAAACTTATACCTATAATGTTTCCTGCCACGGATATATTTCCCAGCAGGGAAGCTTTATTGCAGAGCAGGAAAACAATATCAGGATCGAGCTTGTTCCCATTGATTCCAAACAGGAGGAATTGACGGACAATGAGTGGTGGAATTACAGAAACAACGAGGAGAACAACGGTGTCACAACTGTAAACACACCCAATAAAAAAGAGGAGACGATACAAAAATGGGCTGTCCAGATGGGCGGGGAATGGAATTCTTCTTCAACACCGCCTCTGATCCTTGGAGGAAATCTTTATACAGCAGCGGGAAAATTTATTTATAAGCTTGATAAGGAAACAGGGGAAATACTGGCTGTCAGCGATGAACTGGCAGGAAGTCTGGTCTTTGCACTGAATTGTCTTACATATGCAGAAGGAATGCTGTTTGCACAGATCGGCGACGGCCAGATACAGGCGGTAAGCGCCACCACCCTGAAATCACTGTGGGTCAGCGAGCCGATAGGCGGACAGACGCTTTCGCCTGTTACCTATAAGGATGGATATATATATACAGGAACCTGGAATTCGGAAACGTCAGCTGGCGCGTATTATTGCCTTTCCGTTACTGACGAGGATCCTTCAAGAGGGGACGAGATCAAGCGCTGTACCTGGAAGTACAGCCATAAGGGAGGATTCTACTGGGCAGGCGCGTATGCCACGGAAAAATATGTGGTTTTTGGTTCTGACGACGGTTCTACGGAGGGAGAGTATACGGACAGCTCCATCATCTATTCCGTATCTGCAAGATCCGGAATTATGATCGATAAGATCACGGGGCTGAAAGGAGATATCAGAACCTCTGTTGTATATGAAAACGGATATATTTATTTTGCCACAAAAGGCGGATATTTGTACAGGATCAGAATGGGGGAGGATGGAAGCTTTCAGGATATAGCGTCCTATAATCTGGGCGGAATGGCAACCGCTTCTCCGGTTATCTATAAAGGGAGGATTTATGTAGGCGTCTGCGGACCTGGCGGACAGTTCAGTGCGGACGGAGGCCATCATTTTGATGTATTGCAGGAAACGGAGGAGGGAATCTCTCTGGCATACTCTGTTCCCATTCCCGGTTATCCGCAGGCAGGTGCCCTCCTGTCAAATGCTTACGAAAACGAGGATTTTGACGGAGACGGCATTGCTGACGGAAGAGTGTATATTTATTTTACATACAATGCTTATCCGGGAGGAATCTACGTAATGGAAGACAGGCCGGGTCAGACAGAGGGAAAAGCAGAGCCTTTCTTTGAACCGGATACTCCTCAGCAGCAATACTGCATCAGCACCATTTGCGTGGATAAGGACGGTACCTTATATTATAAAAATGACTCCTGTTATCTGATGGCTGTAACGACGACCAGCGCCTATCTGGAAAGCCTGGAGGCTGCGGCTGATAAGGGGAAGATATCATGGAATAAAGGTTTCCGGAGCAACCTGTCAAAATATGTTCTGACTGTGGAGGATGGAGCGCAGAAGGTACATCTTTCTATGAAAATTCCGGAAGGAAGAATTGTAAAAGTAAACGGACAGAGCTGCACGGGAGAGTGCGATATAATCCTGGATGAAAAACAAAAGGCTTCCGTGGATATTCTTGTGACGGATGGAAATAAAGCGCGCACTTATTATCTGGAGGTTACAACAGCGGGAAAGGAAGCTTTACTTTCGAATCTGGTTGTAAGTTCAAGCAATATTTATTCTGATATTCAGGGATATCTGAGCCTGAATCCGGAATTTTCACAGGAAAATCTGTCTTACGTCACAGCGGAATATACAGGGGACAGAAGCTTTCTTAATATCTTTGCTAAAACTACGGATGCCAGTGCGCAGATAAAAGTAAATGAAGTGAAAGGTGTAGAAAAAGTATCTGTTTACGAGGATTCCACAGGCAGTGAAGGGCACACCCGTATTGCTGTGTACTTTGCAGAAAAAGAGGCAGAGGCGGTAGTGGATATAGCGGTAAATTCCGGTGATGGATCAAAGCAGACAGTTTACCGTGTTTGCTTAAACAGAACGGATACTTATGCGCCAATACTTACGGATATAAAGGGAGTACGAATTGACAATACCCATGGACAGGTGATTTTTAACTCTAATGAAGATGGCTGTTATTATTATGCAGCAGTAAGAGAAGGAGAAACACCATCGTTTAATTTTAATGCTGCAGGCCAGCCTATGAAAGAAGGAGAAAACAAAATCAGCCTGGACATTCCTTCTGATGAGAAAAGGGAAATCTATATCATAGGAGCAGATAATTTCGGAAACAGAATGGAAACTCCTGCTAAAGCGGAAATTTATCCTTACCTCCAAATTCAGGTGATGATCCAGGCGACACCTGCCGAAGCACAGGTAAAAGTTGAGGATGAGAGAGGAAATGGCATACTGTCGGAGAATGGATATTATGTTTTGCTGAAAGGTAATAAATACAAGGTTACCATTTCCTGTGAAGGATATGTAACCAGGACAGAAACCATTCAGGCGGAGGAGAAAACTACACTTTATCAGTATGATCTGGTAAGCAGCCGGAATTCGGACGCAGACCTGAAAGCGTTGTACGTCAGCAGCTCATCAAAATACGGAAGCGGAATCCTTAAGCTGTCTCCTGAATTTTCGAAGGACGGGACAAACTATTCCGCCACTTATGATACGGAGAGAAGCAGCCTGAATGTATGGCCGGCAGCTGCTGATGAAAAGGCTTCTGTTAAGGTGTATGCGCTGGGAGGGATCAGTGCGGAGCATGTACAGAAGGATGAGACAATTAAGGGGATTGACGACGGGAAAGGAAGGATGTACTGGCCTGTTTATTTTGCAAAAGGGCAGTTTGAGGCAAGAGTCAGAATCTGTGTAACTGCTGAGGACGGCACGGTCAAAAATACCTTTCTTGCACTTTATCTTACTGACACAAAAGCACCTGTCCTGAAAAAAGTAAGTGCAAGCCGTATTTCCACAGAAAAGGCTTCCATTGTGTTTAAGTCAGATGAAAAGGGAGCTTATTACTATAAAGTGACTGAAGCAGGAGCAAGCGTACCGGAGTTGGAGCTTTCAGGCAGAGGCGTGGATATTATGGAGGGAACAACGATCATTTCACTGGATAAGCTTACGGCTGGAGAAAAGGACATTCATATTGCTGTCAGAGACAGCGCGGGAAATGTCAGCGAGATTCTGTCCATTCGCATACCGGATATCAAAAAAGTAATAAATGGACAGGGAAACGGAATCAGCGGTACCGGAAGCGGCGGACAAAGCTCCGCAGGTTTGAATACATCCCCGAATCTTGTGGTCAAGAAGGGCGAAGGATCTGTATCCAATGTGAAGAAGGTAAGCTCAAACCAGACAAAGCACGAAACGGAAAATAAGAACAGCAAATCTGTCAAAGAAAAGGATTCCGATAAAAAAGCGAAGGAAGATGAAAAGGTAAAAAAAGCTTCAAAGAAAAAATCAAAAGAAGAATTAAAGGAAGAATCCGGCGAGGGAATCCAGGGAAGCAGCAGTGACGGAGTGAACAGTGATTCAATAGAGAAGATGATAAAGGAAATATCTCCCGCTGCTGTAGGGGAAAGGCTTGCAGATACCTGGAATCAGTGGACATGGCACACAAAGCTGGCCGTGCTGGGAGCAATCCTGGGACTTGCTTATGTACTGTTCTGGTGGAGAGCCAGACGGTATCACATAAAAAAGGTAACGATACGTCTAAGCAAAGCAAATGGATAAAAGGAGGAATAATGTATTATGGGAAAGAAATGGAAATGGCTGACAGGGCTTCTGGCAGCATCCTTGATCTGTCTGTTTATGGGTGCATATACAGTCAGCGCTTTTACAGGAGTAAAATATCCTTATGAGGAGTCGGATCAGGAAAAGGTAAAGGTAACGGTTACGATCTCAAGTGACGGAGTTCCTATTTTGGGAAAGGATGGAACGCCTATGTCACATTTGGATCTGGAGGTTCCCTATTTTGACTTGGGAAAATATAATATGGAAGAGTTTTACCGGTATCGCACGGATTCGGAATGCAATTATATGTCCGGAGATGTTATAAAAAGACCCACTGTGCTTCATCTTTTTATCTATTTGATGGAGCGGTATTATCTGGGATTATCTGACAGCCAGTGCGGACAGGGTTTGAATGCTTCTGCGCTCTCTGCCCCAAGGTATGATGTGGTTTCAAATATGTTTGGAGAGGAAGCATATAGTACCATTGAGAATGATACGGCAAATGGAAGAAGCTTGTTAAAATACAGCGGAAAGCCGAAATCATTTTATATGACAAATTTCTGGGGACATGATGAGAATCTGAATTATTATGTGAACCATAAATATCCTGTGATGTGGACGGACTGGGGAGCCAGCGCGGATTATATCCTGCTGAAGGACGGGGATATTGTAGATCTGGCAATGTTTACGGACTGGGGCTTTTATAAGCACAGTGGTTTTGCTTTTTTCCAGGAAAATGAATACCAGATCACAGCAGGAAATATACTGCGGTTAAGATCCTATATTCAGGGCGGAAGCGTTGCAGATGAGACAGGAACGAGCTTTACAACACCAAACCCAGTAATGACCACAGAACTGGTGAATTATGTATATAATTCGAATTGGCAGCAGATAGGAACAGCGATCAATTACGATTCGGAAGGTTATATTTCCTGCAGCTTCAGCCAGCCGGGTACCTATTATGTGATGTCCTTTGAATCAGCAGCAGGCGGTACAAGTGCAAGCAAAGCACCTGGCGTTACAAAAATTGTGGTAACAGATGCAGGAGAAAGTAAGATCGAAAGTGTAACGGTCAGAGGACAAAATAATAAAGCAGATGTTATGTGCGGTTCTTCTCTTCAGATGGAGGCAGAGGTGCTGCCGGAGAGCGCAGCAGATAAGAGTGTAATCTGGAGTGTGGACAGTGATTACGCGGAAATAGACAAAAATACAGGTGTATTGAAGCCGATCGATTATGTGGACAGCGATAAGGATGTCGTGGTTACTGCTTTTTCCAAGGCAGACAATGCGGTGGAAGGCTCTGTGAAAATTACGGTTAAACCCAATCCGGCTGATGTGGAAAAGGTTAACAATGTAATAAGTCTTATAGAGGCTATCGGATCTTCCGTTGATGATGTCACCTTTACACCGGAATGCAAAGCAAGGATAGATGCTGCGGCGGCGGCTTGGACTGAGCTTCAGAGTGATGGGAAGCTGGCTGCGCAGGTGAGCAAAAATAAAGTGGACTTTTTGTCAAATGCTAAGGAGAGATACGCTCTGCTGGAAGCAACAGCGACACCGACACCGGAACCTACAAAAGAACCGACACCTACCCCCACAGAAATACCGACGCCGGAACCTACAAAAGAACCGACGCCGGAACCCACAAAGGTGCCCGAGCCGCAGCCAACAGAAGCACCTGCACCGCAACCGACAGCAGTGCCGACAATGGAGCCGACACCAATACCGACGGTAACTCCAGTACCTGCCCCCATCAGGCAGACAAAGGCATCTGCAAATAAGATAGCGATCAAATGGACAAAGGATAAAAATGCTTCAGCAGGCTACCGTATTTATATAAAAGGCGGAGCTTTTAAGTCATTTAAGAAAGTCACGGACGTTTCAAAGAGTAAGACGTCTTACACGATCAGTAAAGTATCAGGAAAGGCTCTTGCTGTGGGACAGAGTTATTCCATAAAGGTAGTATCTCTGCGGAAAAAAGGCAGCAAGAAGGTGGAAGGAAATCAGCAGGTTTTAAAGACTGCGTCAACTCTGCCTGCACAGCCTGTCTTTACTTCGGCAAAGAAAGCAAAAGCTGGGGTTATAAGCCTGAAATGGAAGAAAGCTGCCGGGGCTCAGGGCTTTGAAGTTCAAATGAGTACAAAGGAGAAGTCCAAATACAAAACCATTAAGTCTACGTCTGCCAAGACCAGAAGCCTTACGCAGAAAAATCTGAAAAAGGGACAGACATATTATTTCAGGATGCGAAGCTTTAAAAAGGTCGGAAGTACGGTATACTACAGCTCATGGTCAAAGAGTGTGAAAGCAAAAGCATAAAAAATAGCTGAGCCGTAGAGCGAAGCCATTTGCCGCGGTGCGATTTGCGGAGCAAATTGAGGCACGTTTCGGATAAAATCCGGGCCGTGCCTTTTTCCTGTTTTTTCCTTGACAGAAGAGAGCTATTATGGTAAAAATATACTATAAAAAACAAAATATTCAGGCATGTTCTGCTATTTTTAGCAGTTAATCAGGAAGTCGGTGAGAATCCGACACAGCTTTTCTCTACTGTATTAGGGACGAACGCAGCAAGATGCCACCGGAATATATCATTCCGGGAAGGCGCTGTCAGTAGGATGATCTTAAGTCAGGATATGAACATGTTTAAGAAGGCCCATAGAAAAGATGGGGTTTCTTTTTTGTGTTACAAAAAGAAAAGGAGGTAACTAAATGAAAAAGAAGTGGCTAAGCTATTTGTTATCACTTGCAATGGTCACCAGTACATTTTCTCCGGCCGCTGTCAATGCGGAGGATTGGTTTTCGGCAGAGGAAGTGCAGGAATCAATCGGAGAATATGAGCAAAGTCCGGTTGAAGAAAATTATTACACGGAGGATTCCTATGGTTTTGAGGGTGAGGATGTAGAACCATATGGAGAGGATGTGTGGGAGGAAGCTGGAGAAAGTGATTCCCAGAATTTCCTTGATTTTGCCGATGAAGAAATAACGGAATATGCTGTCACAGAAGAGGAGGGTGATGATACACCAGCCCAGGAGCTTCCGGAAGTATCCCGTACCGTATATTATTATGTTCCGGTTTCTGCTCCGGGCAGCACCAGTTACAAATATATTTATCCAAAAGATTATTTTGAAAATGGTTCCGAATATACCTATGATGAACCGATTGCCGTAAAGTCTGATTCTTCAAGATGGTTTAACGGACAGATCATAGCAGAAGTAACAAATACTTTTGAGACACAGAAATGGATCATCACTGCCAAGGATCAGGACGGCAATGCTGTGGAAAGCATCGCTCTTGAAATTGTTGGAGTTGCCTTAAAAGCATCTGTTACGAATTCCGATGATTTTTTTGTAAGTGAAAAAGGCAATGAGTTTACTTATGTATATGATGAAGCAGATACAGAGCTTGTAACGGCTCATGTCGATACAGAGGTTTATATTGGCGGCGAAAAGGTGGAAGAGCTTCCGGAAGGAATGGAACTGAAATGGTATTTAGGAAATACCACTAATCTTACCTCTGATGGACAGGGAAACATTACTCTCAATAAAGTGAATACAAATGCATATGTGTATCCCTTTGTTTCACTTAAGGAAGGCAATAACAATTATTGGGACGGAGCATATGCCAGTCTGAGATTTATTGTTTACCCAAGACGTATGCAGTTTTCTGAAAGTGTTTATACACTCTCCATGCCGGAGGATGGATATATTTCGGCTCCCACAAAGTTTTCTTGGGGAGACTCCATGTATTCCGGATCAGAGTGTACATTAAGTTGTCTGGATCCTGATATTGTGGATGTGAGTCTTTCCTATTCCACGATCAGTGTGACACCAAAGAAAACAGGAACTGCCCGTGTACTTGCACAGTGGAATACAGATCCGACAAATTGTACAATTTTCAAGATTCAGGTTCTTGGTGTCAGCGTTGCGGCAGCAGACGGTTCTGACAACAAATATATCTACCTCGATCCTGCTGATGAGACAGTTGTACCGCAGCTTCAGTTAAAAGCGCAGGGAACAAAAAGATCTGAAGCCTTTACCTGGAGCAGCAGTGATGAAACTGTTGCAACAGTTGACGAGACAGGACTTGTAACAGGCTTAAAGGAAGGTCCGGTTACCATTTATGCAGTCTCTTCTTTATCCACAGAGGAGCTGACCGTAAAGGGTGCTGTTCGTCTTGAGGTCATTGAAAATAAAAAACCATACTTAAGCGATATGTCCTTCTACAGTTCAAATATGTTTGAGGGATGGACAGGAAATAATTCCAATTTCCGTGCATCTCAGTATGACTATGACATTAAGATCAAGACAAACAATAATACATTATCTATTTTCAGGTTTACGCCATACTTTGATTCAGAGAAATTTAATGCTGTATTATCAACTCAGGAATACGGCGGGGCTTACATTGAAACAGTATTGGAAAACGGTGTGGAGGTAAACAAAGCCAATGCACTGGAACCAGGTTGGAATGCTATTTACATTGATGTGACGGACAAAGAGGATGAAACAAACACTGCAAGATATACCTTTAATATGTATCGTCCGTACACCACAACAAATACGATTACAAGAATGACGGTTCTGCCAAACGGACAGACAGCCCTTACATACCCGAAATATAAAAATGTTTCAGAGGGAACGATCTTCCAGTATACACCGGAAACAGATACATTGGGACGTTCTGGATTCTCAGGATCTGTTTATGACTATAAACTGTTTGTTTTTGGAGAGCGTACAGACACCATCGTATTTACCCCATATTTCGGAAATGCCTATGAGCATGTATATCTGAGAAAAGACGACGGGGAGATGCAGATCCAGACTCATAACTGGCCGAGCGCTGAGCAGGAGCTTAATGAGACTGGCGTGACGAAATTTACTTTTGAAGTTATGTCAGACCAGGCTTATGCAGATGCAAAGAAGCAGGCTGAGGAAGCCGGAACAGCATTTGAATTTACTCCGGAAAAAACCTATACCCTGTATGTGGAAAAGGTAAGCCCTCTTGGAATCGATGCCAAGATTCTCTCTGCTGAGCTTACCGGAGCTGAATTTTATGCACCGGGATTCAAATCAGATACTTATACCACAAGTGCCCTGGTGGACAGCGGTGCAGAAGAGTGCACCATGAAATTCACCGTTCCGGATGGAATTGAAGTATTTAACGGAACCATGACAGATGCAAACAGACTGGAAGGAACCCAGGAAGAAGGCAGCGAGGAAGGCATTCTGACTTATGAGATTACAGTCGAGGCAGCTTCTGTACGAAAAGCAGTTACGATCAACTTAAGAAAATGGAATGAAGATCAGACAGAGAGCGGCGCTTCTGCATATACCTTTACCTTTAACACCAGAGGACCAAAGGATGCCATTCCGGACAGCGTGGAGGGATATCTCTGTGTAGGAAGCCAGTACACAAATGCGGGCAGCTATGGACTTACACCGGAGCGTACCCTTATTAACGGCGGCAGTACCCTTTCTGTAGGAGGATTCGGCGGCTATATCACATGGAAATATGATACACCGATTGAAAACAGTGCAAACAATCCTTACGGTGTGGACTTCATTGTATACGGAAATCCATTTGCAGCCCAGCAGAGCGCAGCCGAACCGGGAAATGTTATGGTTTCTCAGGATGGCGTGAATTGGTATTACCTGGCAGGTTCTGTTCACTATGACGATGAGACAGACTGGGATTATTCCGTAACCTACACAAACGACGGCGGACAGTCCTCCTGGGTTGACAACAGAGGAAACAGCGGAACAAATTATAAGTATCCGGACATCAGCCTCTATCCGCTCCACAACTGGGAATCTGAAAACCAGGAGTCCGTTACCGTATCCGGTGTACGCCTGAACAATGATACAAAAGATCCATATGGAAGCGCTTCTGCAGCTTATCCTGATTTCGGATATGTGGATGTGAATGTAATCGGATCAAACAAAGGTATTGCAGCTAACCCATACAGCGGAACCCACGTTTCCTATGGTGACGCCTTCGACCTTGACTGGGCAGTAGACGGAAACGGAATGCCTGTTCATTTGGACAGCATCAGCTATATCCGTGTTTCTACAGCAAGCCATATTTATGCAGGCGCTATCGGAGAAAAATCTACAGAGGTAACAAATGTATACCGCGTATCAAATCCGTCTGATACAGCAGTGGGAACAACAGAAGCACCGACTTCCATCACTGTAAACGATATAGAAGTAAGCCTGGATTCTGAAGTGACAACAGTTGATTACACAGGGGAAGCTCTGAATGTAAAAGTATCTGTTCCGGAAGGAACCAACGTATACATCAACGGTGCATACGGTACAGAGCGCAGCTATGAAACAGCTCCGGCACACAGGATCATCCGTGTCATCACCCAGGAAGGCGAGAAAGAGCCGGATATCCGTTACATCCGCCTGCACCAGATCGTAGATGCAGATTCCGTTACAGTGGATGCGTCTGAGAAGACCATCAAGGAAGGTGAAAGCTTTACCCTTACTGCTGTAATGGCACCTGAGGATGCAGTTGATACAGTAAGCTGGGTAAGCTCTGATGAGTCTGTTGCAACTGTAGCAGACGGCGTTGTAACAGGTGTGAAGGCAGGCAAAGCTGTCATTACAGCACAGACAACCAGCGGAGCAACAGCAGAGTGTGCAGTTACGGTAGAGTGTATCCATTCAGGAAAAATCATTCTGATCACAGATACACCGGCAACCTGTACAAGTGAAGGAATTGCACATAGAGTTTGCACTTTATGTAAAGCGACAATAGAGGAAAATGTGGTACTTCCTAAGATCGCCCATAAGTGGAGTGAATGGAAGGTAACAAAGGAAGCAACCTACACAGAGGCAGGCGAGAAGGAAAGAAGCTGCAGTGTTTGCGGTGAAAAGGCAACAGCGGTAATCTTAAAGCTTAACAGAAATGATATTTCCAATGCAGCGGTTACCGGAATCAGCGATATGGTTTATACAGGCAAAGAGCTTGTTCAGTCCGCATTGTCCGTACAGACAGCAGACGGAAAAGTCCTGACCAACGGAACAGATTATACGGTAGAGTACAGCAGCAATGTAAATATCGGAACAGCAACTGTGGTTATCACAGGTAAAGGCGCATATGAGGGAACGATCCGTAAGACTTTCAATATCATTGTAAAGGTTGGCGGTTTATACACAGTAGGAACCCTGAAATATAAGATTACCAATGCCTGCACCAACGGTAAAGGAACCGTTGCCGTAGTCGGAACAACAAAGACCAAAGCGAAATTAACTTCCTTAACCGTAGACAGCACTGTGATTATCGGAAGCAAGTCCTTTATGATTACTTCTATCGCAGATAAGGCTTTCAGAAATTATACAAAACTGAAAGCAGTATCTCTTGGATTGAATATCAAAGCAATTGGAAAACAGGCATTTTCAGGCTGCAAGAACCTGAAGACCATCCTTATGACATCCAAGAAGCTGAAAACAGTAGGAAAGAATGCAATCAAGAGTATCAATGCAAAAGCTGTAATCGATGTAACCGATTCTAAAGTAAAATCTTATAAGAAGATATTCAAGAGCAGTACAGGATTCAAGAGTACAATGACCGTGAAGTAAAAACAGTTGGGGCGCTGCAGATAAGCAGCGCCCTACGTGATTTTAGCAGCCATGATTCCATCTATTTGCTTGACAAAAATGGATAGGGCTATTAGAATAATTTTATTGAGGCTGAATTAATTGAATATTTATATATGGTTGTTGCCGGAGATATCCAGACAGCATTAAAATGGAATCTGATAAGTAAGAGAAAAAGGTTCAGATATCATGCCGTATGGATTCAGTATATTTTGGGATGAGAAATATTTTCCTAAAGCAGATCTATTTGAATATGGGATTATAAGTATGCAGTTCTTTCATTTCCGATAATGAGAGAGCTGTTTTTTTGGAGCAGAAGACTATGAAAAAAGTTAAGACAATTTTTTTTGGAGCAGTCATTTTAATCCTTTGCACAGGCGGATGGATGATAGGATGCGCCGGACAAAAGCTGGACGGACAGGCAGCAGCGGGGTCCGGCGGACAGGAGTATACAGCCGAGGGAAGCGGCGGAAAAGACAAATATCAAACAGATCCTGTGCCGGAGGGAAAGCAGAAGCCTGTAGAGCCGGAAGACGTGGAGATAGATGAGAGTAAGGCAGAAACCTGTTATTTCAGCATTTCCTGCGAAACGATCCTGAACAGTATGGACGATCTGAAGTCAGGAAAAGAAGCGGTTGTTCCTGAAAACGGAGTGATATTTGAAAGAAGCGAAGTTACCTTTTACGAGGGTGAATCTGTATTTGACATACTTCAGAGAGAGACAAGGGAAAACAAGATCCATATGGAATATACGTTTACTCCGGGCTTTAACAGCAATTATATAGAAGGGATCGGCAATCTGTACGAGTTAGACTGCGGGCCAAATTCCGGCTGGATGTATTGTGTCAACGACTGGTATCCTAACTACGGCTGCAGCCGCTATCAGGTACAGCCGGGGGATGAGATCGAATGGAACTATACCTGCGACGGAGGCAGGGATCTGGGGGATGAGATTTACCAATGAAAAAGGATAATTTCGGTTCGTTCCACCCGGTTATCAATTTCCTGTATTTTTTAATGGTACTGGGTGTTTCCATGTTTATGATGAATCCCATATTTCTTGCCATATCTCTGGCAGGCGGGCTTCTCTATTATATTTACCTGAAAGGAAAAACAGTAGTAAAAACCACATTTTACTTTGTGATTCCTGTGTTCCTGATTTCGGCAATCGTGAACCCTCTGTTTAATCACCAGGGGGTTACCCTGCTGTTTTATTTCAGCACGGGAAATCCGGTGACACTGGAATCTATTATTTACGGAATGGCTGCGGGTCTGATGCTTGTGACGGTCATCAACTGGTTTTCCTGCTATCAGGTGGTGATGACCTCTGATAAGTTTATTTATTTGTTTGGAAAAATCATTCCCGCTATGTCTCTTGTATTTTCCATGGTACTGCGGTTTGTGCCGAAATTTAAAAACCAGATAAAAAAGGTTTCCGATGCCCAGAAATGTATCGGCAGGGATGTGACCAACGGAAATATTCTGCAGCGTGCGGGACACGGAATGAAGATCCTGTCCATTATGACCACATGGGCGCTGGAAAATTCTGTGGAAACTGCGGATTCTATGAAGTCAAGAGGATATGGACTGAGAGGAAGAACAAATTTTTCTATTTATCGTTTTGATTCCAGGGACAGGATACTGCTGGGTGTACTGGCAGTGACAGGTGCAGTGGTTTTCTGGGGAATTATTGCAGAAAAAGTGTCGTTTCTGTATTATCCCATGATAACAATGGCGCCCTTAACACCTGGGGCTGTCTTCTGCTATGTCTGCTATGGAATTCTCTGTTTTCTGCCTTTTTTAATAGATATTTGGGAGGAAATTAAATGGCATTATTTGAGATCAAGGATCTGACATTTACATATCCGGACGGAAAAAGTCCTGCCCTTTCCCATGTGGATTTTTCCATTGACCAGGGAGAGTTTGTGGTGATGTGCGGCAAATCAGGATGCGGAAAAACAACGCTGATGCGGCATTTTAAATCTGCCTTAAGTCCATATGGGAAAAGAGAGGGACATATTTATTTTGAAGGAAAGGATATTTCCAGCGTATCTGTGCGCCAGCAGTCCAGCCAGATCGGTTATGTGCTGCAAAATCCCGACAACCAGATCGTGACGGACAAGGTTTGGCATGAGCTTGCATTTGGCCTGGAAAATCTGGGATACGACCAGCAGACCATAAGGCTCCGTGTAGCGGAGATGGCAAGCTATTTCGGCATCCAGAACTGGTTTTCAAAAAATGTGGAAGAGTTATCCGGCGGGCAGAAGCAGATATTGAATCTGGCGGCAGTTATGACTATGCAGCCAAAGGTCCTGGTTCTGGATGAGCCTACCTCACAGCTTGACCCCATTGCAGCCAGTGATTTTCTGGCAACCATACGAAAGATCAATACGGATCTGGGAACTACCATCATCATAACCGAACACCGCCTGGAAGAGGTATTTCCCATGGCGGACAAAGTCCTGGTGCTGGAAAACGGAAAGAAGCTTTTGTACGATGAACCAAGAAAGGTAGGTCCGGCTCTGGCGGACAATGATATGTTTCTGGCTATGCCGAGCTCCGTGCAAATTTATAACGGCACAGAAAAAATGGGAACATGCCCCTTGAATGTCCGCGAGGGGAGAAACTGGATATTAGAGAATAAAGAGGCTTTTTATCAGAAAACAGATGCCGGGAAAGGGCGAAAAGAAAGCGGTATCCAAAAAGAAAAAAAGGATACAGTCATTGAGGCAAAAGAAGTATGGTTCCGGTATGAAAAAGACTCTCCTGATGTGGTAAAGGATCTGTCCTTCCGGGTATCTGCCGGGGAGCTGTTCTGTATTCTGGGCGGAAATGGTACCGGGAAAAGTACGACCCTGTCACTGCTGTCCGGCATCAGAAAACCCTACCGGGGAAAAATTTTTATAGAGGGAAAGAATATACATAAAATAAGCGATAAAGAAAAGTTCGATCATTTTATCGGAGTGCTTCCACAGAATCCTCAAAGTCTGTTTGTGGCGGACAGCGTGCAGGGGGAGCTGGATGATATGAAAGCCTCCGGGGAAAAGGTTGAGCAGATCATAGACGAGACAGAAATCCGTCATCTACTGAATGCCCACCCCTATGATCTGAGCGGCGGGGAGCAGCAGAGAGCGGCGATGGCAAAGGTGCTCCTTCTGGAACCAAGAATTCTCCTTCTGGATGAGCCGACAAAAGGACTGGACGGTTTTTATAAACAGAAGCTGGCGCGGATCTTTGAAAGACTGAAAAAAAGAGGGGTGACCATTCTCATGGTATCCCATGATATTGAATTCTGTGCGTCTTATGGGGATACCTGCGCCATGTTTTTTGACGGAGGTATTGTTACCAGTCAGAAGGCGAAACAGTTTTTTATTGGAAACAGCTATTATACAACAGCGGTTAACCGGATGGTGCGCCAGGTGCTTCCCGATGCCGTGACAGTAAAGGATGTGATCGAAGCATGGAAAAAGGACAGGGAACGGGCAGAGATACAAGGGTAATGATACCTGTATTCTGCTGTATTTATATGGCAATTGCCCTGATCTTTCTCCCGTGGTTTTCTGTCCCGGTGCTGAAATACGACGGCTTTCCAAAAACATATACATTGTGGAATGTGAAAGAATGTGTGGATAATATCAACGCATGTGTATCCAGCGGTGGAAGATGGCAGATGGAAACCATAACCTCGGAGGAAACAGACAAGATTCTCAGCTTTATGTCCGTGATGAAAATATGTGCTGTGATCCTTGTGGTACTGCTATGTGCCGGGGCAGTATTTGCCTACTGGAAAAGAAAGAAAAGCGTCCCGCTCCTGAAAATTATATTTGGATTGTCCATTTTATTTTGTGCTGCAGCCTGTTTCGGAGGTTTTTGGGGAAACAGCCTGATAAACGGAAAGATGGGAAGAGAAGAAAATTTTTTCAATTACACGGTGAACAGCTTTCTGCAGCTTACATCCTATGTGTATGCGGCAATGTTTTTGTCAATTCTCATGATTTTTTCAGTAAACATGCTGCTGGATACGGAAAAAGAGGATATGCCCGCCGTATATATGGACAGGACGGTAAAAGAGGACCGAAAAATCGGAAAACGGACAAAGGTTTCGGTTTTGATCATTTTGGTGGGGATTCCTCTTGTTATTTTCTTTGGAATCTTCTTTCTCAATGACAGAAGCAGCGTTTTTATAGGGATGTGTATTAATATACTGGCGATGCTGCCTTTCCTTATGGTGTTTGAGGACAGAAATCCTCAGGCGAGGGAGATACTGCTGATCGCGGTCATGGCCGCCATTGCAGTGGTAGGGCGTGTGGCGTTTTTTATGCTGCCGCAGTTTAAACCAGTATCGGCAATTGTGATCATTACGGGAGTCAGCCTGGGACCTGAAGCGGGATTTCTGACAGGGACCATGGCAGGCTTTGTGTCAAATTTCTTTTTCGGGCAGGGACCATGGACGGCGTGGCAGATGTTTTCATTTGGAATCACAGGGTTTCTCGCAGGAGTGCTTTTTAGGCGAAGGAAAAAAGATTCCTGGGATGGACATCGTCGTTTTTGGCTGTGCGCTTACGGAGGTGCGGCTACCTTTGGGATTTACGGATTGATCGTGGATTGTGCTTCTATGCTGAATTTTACCGGCGGTTTTAGCTGGGCTTCGTTTCTGGCTATATTGGCAAGCGGGCTGCCCTTTAATCTTGTACATGGCCTTTCCACAGTGATATTTCTTTACTTCCTGGCCGATCCCATGTGCCGGAAGCTTGAAAGAATTAAGAAAAAATATGGGATTTTGGAGAGATAGCTGGAGACGCTTCTTATGGAAAGTGTGGATTTATGAAAATAATGATGAATGTGACAGATTGTATATATGATACAAGCCGATTTGAGGATGGAGAGGATGCCTTACGGTTTGCATCAGAATTTGGCTGCGATGGTTTGGAGGTCATGCACTGTATTGGGGGCGACGAGGAATTTTTTGCCCCGGATACGGTGATCGGCGTCCATCTCCGGTATTTTTCGGAATGGCTTGATCTGTGGAACGGAGATATGGAATCCCTGAAAGAGGAATATGGCACTCTGGAAAAGGCAAGGGAAATATATGGCGGTTTGGACAGAGAAAGCCTGATCCGGTACCATGAGGAGGATATTGCCCGGGCTGTGAAAAAAAATCCGTCTTACGTAGTGTTTCATGTAAGCAATGTAAAAACATCAGATGTATATACATACACCTGTTCCCATACGGACGAGGAAGTTATAGATGCGGCGGCAGAGCTGATCAATCAGCTTCTTGACGGAAAGGATTACCAGTTTGAATTTCTTATGGAGAATCTGTGGTGGCCTGGTCTTACTATGACAAAGCCGGAGATGACAAAACGGCTTCTGGACAAGGTACATTATCCGAAAAAAGGAATTATGCTGGATACAGGACACCTGATGCATAGTAACCTGGAGCTGAAAACCCAGGAAGATGCAATTGACTATATTTTGGAAATGGTTGAGGCACACGGCAATCTGCGCCGCTATATCAGGGGCATCCATTTAAATCAGAGTATTACGGGAGATTATGTAAAAAATCTGGTGAAAAATCATAAGATGCCGGAAGATTATGAGGAACGATTTTCCGATTGCTACCAGCACATTTTTAATATTGACTGTCATCTGCCTTTTACCACGTCCAGGGTACGGGAGCTGGTGGATGCGGTGAAGCCCGAATATCTTACCCATGAAATGATTTCAATGGACCGGGAGGATCATGCGGAAAAACTGGCAAAGCAGGCAAAGGCTCTGGGAGCCGGATGAAAGGACGGAAAGAAATGAAAATATATCAGTTATCCAGCGGAGATGAGGTACATCATTATAAAAAATCCCTGGTAGTCTGCTTTAAAGGACCAAGAAAGGTATTGAGTACCGGACCGAATAACGGGGGATACCGTACGGATTTAGAGGCAGTGTTTAACAATGACAGCAATCCGGGTTCAGGCATGGCATGTACTTTGCGGGCAGAAACCTATGAAGCACATATGGATCTGCTGGCAGCGGAGGATTTGGGGCTGGATCCTGAGCATTGTACAGGACTGAGCACAGCGGCAAGCATGGATAATGTTTCCATACAAACCATGGCATATGAGGATTTTTCCGTTACAGCCATAGTAACCGGGGGAATCCGCACAAATGCAGGAAGGATCGGGGATCCGGCCGTATGGCATGAGAAAGCCGGGATATCCCATGCTGTAAAGCCGGGAACCATCAATATCATTCTTTATATTGACGCAAACCTGTCGGGAGGAGCGCTGGCACGTGCTCTCGTATCCTGCACGGAGGCAAAGACGGCGGCGCTTCAGGAGCTTCTTGCGCCAAGCAGGTATTCAAGAGGTCTGGCGACAGGCTCAGGAACTGACGGGACGATCATAGTCAGCAACGCACAGTCCGAAACATATCTTACTAATGCGGGAAAACACTGCAAGCTTGGAGAGTATATCGGGAAAACTGTAAAAAAAGCAGTAAAGGAAGCGTTGGAGCGGCAGAACGGATTTTGCCCGGAATACCAGCACAATATCATGAACAGGATGGACCGTTTCGGTGTTACGGAGGACAGCCTGTGGTTGGAATACCAGAACAAGAATGAAACGAGCGGGCATTCCAGGGCAGAGTTTGCGGATGTTCTGGACCATCTGAAAACAGAGGATACTTTAGTGACATACACCTCTCTGTACGCCCATCTTCTGGATCAGTTGGACTGGGAGCTGATAAGTCCCCGGGAAGCGTGGGAGGCAGGAAAAGAAATGCTGAAACTTGCAGGGCTTGAACCGGAGCAGGATATGCCCGAGAGCAATCAGGAGGAGAAAGAAGTATATATCCGATGGATGACAGCACAGTATCAGGAAGGGCTGGTGGAAAAAATTGCCGGAAGGATGTAAGCTTCGGGAATCACATATTGTCTGTAACAGGGATTTTTCCGGGGAAAAATAAAATAGAAGATGATAAAATATTGACAAATATACAATGATATGTTAAAACAAGGATATTAGCAAACCAAATATACAGGCATGTTTCGCTGTTTTATAGCGGTTAATCAGAAAGCCGGTGAGAATCCGGCACAGCTTTTCTCTACTGTATTAGGGACGAACGCAGCATGATGCCGCCGGAGAATACGATTCCGGGAAGGCGCTGTCAGTAGGATGATCTTAAGTCAGGTATGAACATGTTTAAGGAAGCTCATAGAAAAGATGAGGTTTCTTTTTTGGTGTCTCAAAAAGAAAGGGGAAGAGAAAAATGAAGAAACGATGGTTAAGTTTCCTGCTGAGTTTATCTATGATAGCAGGAAGTCTGGCGCCAGCGGGAAGCGTTTATGCTGAGGACATGTTTATTTCTGATTCTCAGGAAATTGTCCAGGATGCAGAATACGCAGCCGATGATGTGGATTTCTTTGTGGCTGACGATGGATCAGTGTCAGAGGAATTTGCAGATGGTACAGCAGAAGAATTTTTAGGTAACGATGAGGCAGAAGCATTACTGTTTTCAGACGACGCTGAAGATGAGACAGAATCGGTGCAGTTTGAGGATCAGGCTGCAGAAGGAACGGAACTGCCGTCCTACATCTTTGGAGAGAGCTGGAACGCTCAGTACGATGTGCTGTACTATGAGGCAGGAAAATCTTATATATACGGCGGAGAGGCAGTAACTTTCCAAAATGAAACTACCGTGCTGGTTGGGGAAAGCACCTATGCAATTAAGAATAAAGCGGTTGAAATTACAGTAGACACCTCAGAAGATGGAACTGTAGTTAAGCTGAATAATGTCAGCCGCCCGGTTGGACAGATATCAGGACAATGGAACAGCACCTATGCAGGTTCTGCGAAAGCGGTATTCCGGAGTGATATCGCCGGAATGGAGAGTGTGGAATCCAGTGAAATAGGATACGGAAGCAGTGCAGAGCTGAACCTGGGCGTGCTGGCAGCGGGAGAATATAAGCTGACAGGCGGTGTGATCCGCGAGGCTGCAAACCAGTGGAGCCCTGGAACTGATTTCGGAGACGGAAAAGGTACCGTAACCGGAAGAGACTTTGGCTATCTGCCGGATATCACTATAACCGTTGAGGGCGGTTCCGTTGAAGAAGACGTATACCTTGGCGTCAATGCGGGCTCTGAAGTTCCGGACAGCTTTGAAAACGACTTATGGCTCCAGTATGATTTCCTGGAGATGGAAATCGGCGGCACTGCCAGGATCAATCCGCGAAGAGTGGAAGAGGGGACTGTCAATAAGATAAGCAATGATGTAGAGATGCCTCACTTTAATTACGAGATCATCAAAGGTGATTCCGTAAGCCTTGATACATCTAATAATACACATGTTGGGGTTACGGCTGTAAAAGAGGGTATTACAGTTGTAAAGGTAACGTACGATGCATTTAATCATACGAATGGAAATACATATTTTCCAGCAACAGACCCGGTCAACACAGGTTATGTAGTATACAGCGTTGGCGGAAATAAGAATATTACCATTAAAGATAATATCGTACAGAAGGACGAAGACAAGACAGGAGCAGATGATGTCGTTTTCCGTTCCTATGATACGCTTTACTATACAACAGGCGATACAGCGCCGTTTACCTTAAAGGCATCCGCAGAAGGTGCAGAAAAGCTTGTTGTAAAATGCAACGGAATTACCGTACCGGAAAGCAGCGCAGGTATCTGGACTCTTCCGTTGGAGAATAGAAGCAATATCATTGAGCTGACAGCAACCGCAGAAGACGGAAACACCAGAAGCCTGTACCATGTTCTTGACGCACGTAAGATTAAGATCAATGTTGAAAATAAAACGGTTCCGGGAGAGCCTCTGCATGTAGGGCAGACGGCAACCGTCAGCTTCACAGGCATTACCATGCCGGTTTATAAGCTGGCAACGATCTATAACCCATGTATGAATGCCTGGGGAGCTAAGTCTACAAACGTACATTACTTATGCAATAATGGCACAACATACGAAGGTCATTGCAACCAGTGGGATCTTGCTACAACGAACAGCTTTGATGTGGTTTTGGATAATGGAACAACTTACAGCTTTACAAAAGGACGCATTTATAGCGAATGGTGGGGTTCTACATTAGGTTCCGATAAGACAACAGATAACCCGGGAGCACCGAACCTGGATGCGCCAATTTTATCAGGCGACTTCTCCTTCATGCCAGACTTCTCCTTTACGGTAGAGGACAAAGTCCCGGTAGAGAGTGTTACTCTTGATAAAACAGAGGCAGCTTTGGAATATGGAGAAACATTACAGTTAAATGCAGTTGTGACACCGGACAATGCTTCCGTTACGGAAATTTCCTGGAAGTCCGAAAATCCGGAAGTGGCAACCGTCAGCGATACAGGTCTGGTTACAGCAGTTTTCGCAGGAACCACAATTATCACCGCGACAGTCGATGGACAGGAAGTACAGTGTACAGTAGAGGTTAAGAAACCGGCGCTTACAAAAATTTCTTTTACTGAAAAGGAAATCAGCCTGTACAGGACACGGACACAGGCATTAAGCGTAGAATATACGCCATCCACGATTTTAGATACAGATAAAGAGGTTATCTATACATCCAGCGATGATTCCGTTGTTTCCGTAGATGAAACAGGTCTTATCACTGCAAATAAGGCGGGAACTGCAGTCATTACCGTAACCTCTGCCATTGACCCCTCTATCCAGGATACCTGCCAGGTGGAAGTAAAAGAAGTCAAGCTGGAATCCATCACTCTGGATAAAGAGAATGTGACTATGAACACTGGAAAAACAGAGAAGCTGAGCGTATCGGTTGAACCGTCTTTCATTCAGGAAAACGCAGTATTCCAGTGGACAAGCAGTGACGAAAACGTAGCAGAAGTCAGTGCAGACGGTGTGATCACAGCGTTTAAAGGTGGCACTTGTACTGTGACTGTCCGGTTGGAAGGCTTTGATGAAACTGCAGACTGCGAAGTAACGGTTGAAGAATTAGAGCAGCTTAATCCGGTTGTAACCATTAACCCAGAAAAGATTTACGATGGAGACTCTGTGACCATAAGATTAGGAAATCTGGAAAGACCGGAGGAAGTAGCTGGAGCAAATATCTGGGAAGAGAAGATAAGCTACAATACAAATATTCCGGGTTTGAACAGGGTCAGCAATGGAAGTTACCAGAGTATAACCTTTACTGTACCGACGGGAACACCTTCCGGAACCTATTATCTGACAGACGGAAGCTATTGGGCTGATTTCGGCGGAATGAAAGTACAGGGTATATTCATTGTAGGAAATAGGCAGGAGACCTTCTATGAGGGACAGCTTCCGGTGATCAAACTGCACATAACCAATTTGCAGGAAGTCGAGGAAAACAGGGAAAATGCTGAAAAAGAATTGGACGCATACGTTGATTGGACAAAATATGCGCCGGAGCAGCAAGATGTAATCAAAGAGATTCTGGATCAGTTCAAGGAAACGCTTGGAAGCTTAAGAGACGAGGAAGCAATTGATCTGACTGTAGAAAAAGCAAAGAATCTGATCAGCTCTATTAAGACAGACAGTCAGGTGACAGAGGAAAAACTGCAGCCTATAAAGGACGAAGCTAAAACAACTCTTGATACATATGTAAATATGAGCGACTACCGTGAAGCTGAGCAGCAGAAGCTTGCACTTATTACTGCACTTGCAAAGCTGGATATCGTGGCAGCTTCCTCACAGGAGGAGATTGACGAGATCGTAGAAGCTGCAAAGGCTGAGATGGTTCAGGTGAAGACGGATGCACAGTTAACAGAGGAAGAGAAGAGTCAGGTAACACCGACGCCAACACCGACCGAGGCACCGACACCGGCTCCGACCGAGGCACCGACACCAGCGCCGACCGAGACACCAACACCGACTCCAAGCCAGGCAGCGGCAAATCAGACTCTTATTTTGAAAGTAACAACGGGAAAGACAAATGCAGCCCTGACATGGAACAAGCTTAAGGGAATTGACGGCTATAAGATTTACGGCGCAAAATGTGCAAATTCCTATAAACTTTTGAAGACAGTCAATAGCAGCACAACTAGCTGGAAACAGACCAAGCTTAAGAAAGCTACTTTCTATAAATATTACGTAGTAGCTTATAAGACAGAAAACGGAAAAGATATTGCCGTTGCAAAATCTGCAAGAATGCACGCTGTTACAACAGGCGGTAAGTATGGAAATGCAAAGAAGATCACAGTGAATAAATCTTCTGTTTCCCTTAAGAAAGGCAGAACCAGCCAGCTAAAGGTAACAGTAACAAATACTGCAAGCAAAGTGAAATATCATGTGAGCGCTGTTCGCTATCTGTCCACAAATCCTTCCGTTGCAACAGTAAGCAAGAATGGAAAGATAAAAGGAGTTGGAAAGGGTACATGTAACGTATACTGTTACGCACAGAACGGTCTTTATAAGAAAGTTAAGGTTGTTGTAAAATAGTACATTGCGGCTGCAGTACCATTTAAATATGGTGCTGCGGCCATTTTTATTCCAGCAGTATATGGAAAAAAATATAAAAATCAGGGTAGATAAATATTTTTAAGTATGTTATAATTGAAACAATTGAATAGAGATATAGTAATTAGACAATTACCGGTTTTAAGTGGCTGACAATTTTATATTAGTCAGACTAAGAGGGAATAAGGTGAGAATCCTTAGCAGTCGTGCTACTGTATTTGTTTAGGCTTTTCGTATCCATTGTACATAAGTATGAGAAGGGAAAAGTCGTAATTGCATAAGCCAGGAGACCTGCTTAAAGCTGCTACCAGTTATTACACGCAATGATAAATGGAGTGGGATATTGTTTTATTTGTGTACGGCAGATAGTTGGTAGTGAGTCGCAAAAGGTATCCCCATTTATGATATTGCGGTAGCAGGAGGTAATTAGCAGAGATATAGATCATTAGATTTGTCAATGCAAAGGGTGCAATATCGATAGAGTATTGCACCCTTTTTTTCTGCTGCAGGTTATAAGGAGAGGTGAAAAATATGGGACAGACATTGGTATGGCGTGCAAAAGAAGATTACATATTTGGCAGGTCAGAAGCAAAGCTGAATAAGGAAAGGCAGCTTGAAATTGGGAATCCGTATAGGAAAATAGGAGATGAAGCATTTAAAAACAACATAAAAGTGCGAAGTATTACGCTGGACAGAAATGTAAATGAGGTGGGCAATAACAGCTTTGAAAGCTGTACTGCCATACGAAATGTGGAGACACAGGGAATAAAATGCTTACGTAAAGCGGCATTCAGCAGCTGCTACAATTTACGGAGTATGACCCTTCCGGATACTTTAGAGTATATAGGGAAAAATGCTTTTTCCTGCTGTAAGAGAATGGAAAACTTTTGTATTGATCCCAAAAGTCCCATTAACAAAATTCAGAAAGAAACATTCAGCGATTGTATAGGTCTGACAAAAGTAGAATTGCCGGACGGGATCGAATGTATAGATGACAAAGCATTTTACCGCTGCATAGCACTGGAAAATATCCGGATGCCGAAAAAACTGAAAGAAATCGGTGAGTTCGCATTTTACCAATGCGGCTTGACAGCTATAGAATTCCCGGAGGGCCTTGAACAGATCGGAAGCAGTGCCTTCTTAAAATGCAGAAAACTGGAATCCGTCAGGATACCGGAAACTGTAAAGGTTATCGGAAAGTGGACCTTCCACGGCTGCGACAGACTAAAAACCGTCGAAATCGCACACGACCCCGAATACATAGGTGACTGGATCATCAACAGAAGCGCAAAAATCCGCTGCTATAAAGGCAGCAAAGCAGACCATTATTGCCAACAAAACGGCTTCACTGTAGAATATATATAAAATATTACCAACAAAAAACCACTGCGAGCGGGCCAACAGGGGGAGCGCGAGGGGGCATTCGGCCTTCGCTCTCCGAGATTGCCCCTCGCATCTTTTTTTAATAGAAAATTAAGAGATACCCCTCCGTCTTTATGCTATAATACCCATATAAGCTCTAAAAGCCCGTAACGGAAAAAAGAAAGAACGGAGATACCTATGAAATTAAAGACAAGAATCATAGTCGGCTTTGTTATGATAATTCTTGTACCGCTGCTTTTATTTGCAGCGACTCTGTACGGCTTCAGTCAGTCCCAGTCACGGCAGATACAGACTGAAATAGGAGAAGACGGAGAGGTTTACGACATTTCTATTGCAGAATCTGCCAACAGCAATGCCAGGATCAATCTGATGGCAAAGGATTTATTTTTTACAGCATTTGTAATCCTGATTTTTACTGCGCTGGCCGTGGGACTCTGGGTGTACCGCAGTATCGCCACTCCTCTGGTAAAACTGAAAAAAGCGACGCAGAATATTAAAGACGGAAATCTTGATTTTGTGCTGGATGTGCAGGGAAATGATGAATTTGCTGAGCTTTGCCAGGACTTTGAGGAGATGCGCCGCCGTCTTAAGGAATCTACAGAAGAAAAAAGCCTTATAGAAAAAGAAAATAAGGAACTGATCAGTAATATATCCCATGATTTAAAGACCCCTATTACAGCCGTAAAAGGCTATGTAGAGGGAATTATGGACGGTGTCGCAGATACACCGGAAAAGATGGACCGTTATGTCCGGACAATTTACAACAAAACAAATGAGATGGATCATCTGATCAATGAGCTGACCTTTTACTCCAAGATTGACACCAACCGCATCCCTTATACCTTCAGTAAACTGAATGTGGAGGACTATTTCGGAGACTGCGCCGAAGAGGTTGGTCTGGAAATGGAAACAAAAGGCATTGAACTGGTATATGCCAATTACGTGGAGAATAACGTTCTTGTTATAGCAGACGGAGAGCAGATCCGCCGTGTTATCCACAATATCATCAGCAATGCCATTAAATATATGGATAAATCCAGGGGAATC
Source organism: Ruminococcus sp. 5_1_39BFAA (assembly GCF_964240875.1). Taxonomy (NCBI): domain Bacteria; kingdom Bacillati; phylum Bacillota; class Clostridia; order Eubacteriales; family Oscillospiraceae; genus Ruminococcus; species Ruminococcus sp. 5_1_39BFAA. The sequence goes on from NZ_CAXSVO010000022.1 coordinate 49,746, forward strand.
ATCCAGATTCGGATCAAGGATGTGGGAGATTTTATCCAGGTAGAAATAGAGGATAACGGGAAAGGAATCGGTCCAAAGGATCTGCCTTATATCTTTGACAGATTTTACCGAACGGACGTGTCGAGAAATTCATCAAAAGGCGGAAGCGGTATCGGCCTTTCCATTGTGAAGAAAATTCTCGAGGATCACGGCGGAAAGGTATGGGCTACCAGCCGGGAGGAAATCGGCACTATCATGTACTTTGTTCTTAGAAAATACCAGGAGGTACCAATGAAATGAGTAAGATACTGATTATTGAAGATGAAGAAGCCATTGCAGATCTGGAGAAGGATTATCTTGAATTATCCGGTTTTGAAGTTGAGATTGCAACCAGGGGAGACGTGGGATTGGACAAAGCCATGAATGAGGAATTCGACCTGATCATTCTGGATCTGATGCTTCCGGAGGTGGATGGATTTGATATCTGCCGTCAGGTGCGCCAGGAAAAAAACACACCGATCATCATGGTTTCCGCAAAGAAGGATGACATTGATAAGATCCGCGGTCTTGGTCTTGGTGCAGACGATTATATGACAAAGCCCTTCAGTCCCAGCGAGCTGGTAGCGCGCGTTAAGGCTCATATGGAGCGCTACAACCGTCTTATCGGTTCTAATGTGCAGAAAAATGATATCATCGAGATCAGAGGAATCAAAATAGACAAGACAGCCCGCCGTGTGTGGGTAAATAAAGAGGAGACGACCTTTACCACAAAGGAATTCGACCTTTTGACCTTCCTTGCCGAAAATCCCAACAGGGTTTTCACCAAGGAGGAGCTTTTCCGGGAAATCTGGGATATGGAATCCGTGGGAGACATTGCCACAGTCACAGTTCATATCAAAAAAATCCGAGAAAAAATCGAATTTAACACAGCCAAACCACAGTATATCGAAACCATTTGGGGAGTAGGGTACCGCTTTAAAGTATAAACAGTTTATCGAAAGACGGAGATTCGTTTTGATGATCTCCGTCTTTTTATATTATGCGAGTGTGCGCCAAGGCGCACACTTTTTATACAAAAATGATTAATGCGTATTTCGAATTAATATCTGAAAAAATAGAATTGCTCGTTAATTTTTCATAAATTATAATAAAAAAAAGCTGAGCTGTAGAGCGAAGCGAATTGCAGCCATATCCGCACAACGGGATAGAAACTGGTGAGAATATTATTGAGGAGTGTAAAGTTATGGAACAGAAATCCAACGCATTTTTAGAAACGGAAAAAGTGGGCACATTGATGAGAAAATTTGCAGTGCCGTGTATTATTTCATTGTTGGTTGCTGCACTTTACAATATTGTAGATCAGATTTTCATTGCAAATGCAACATATCTGGGTTCATATGGCAATGCTGCTAATAATGTAGTGTTTCCTTTGACGATCGTTGCTTTGTCACTGGCTGTTATGATCGGTGATGGCTGCTGTGCATTTGTAAGTATCAGCCTGGGTGCGGACAATAAAGAAGATGCGCATAAGAGCATTGGATGTTCGATCGTTTTGTGTGTGTTGGTGAGTGCCATTATTACTGCAATTTATTTCATTTTTCAGGATTCAATACTGACATTTTTCGGCGGACGTGTTAATGAAGAAACCTTTGCAAATGCAAAAGAGTATTTCACCTGGATTTCCGTTGGCATACCATTTTATATGTTTGGGCAGTGCTTAAACCCGGTCATCCGATCAGACGGAAGCCCCAAATTTGCAATGGTTTCCACGGTAGCTGGGGCTGTTGTGAATATTATCCTTGATCCGATTTTTATATTTGTATTCAAATGGGGAATGATGGGAGCAGCAGTTGCAACAATTGCCGGTCAGATTCTGACAGCAATCCTTGCTGTTTGGTACCTGTTTCACATGAAGGCAATAAAAATCCAGCGCAGCAGCTTCGGATTATTTGCTGGATTGATGAGAAAATTCCTGCCATTGGGAATTACCAGCTTTTTGTCCCAGATATCCCTGGTGGCATCTATGGCTGCAATCAATAATATGATCGTAAAATACGGTGCTCTGGATGCGATTTTCGGCCAGGCTGAATATGCACAGATTCCAATGGCAGTTGTTGGAATTGTTATGAAATTCTTCCAGATCGTGATTTCAATTTCAGTAGGATTGGCTGCAGGCTGTATTCCGATCGTAGGATACAATGTTGGTGCAAAGCGTATGGACCGTGCGCTTGATCTATTTAAGTTGCTGCTGACTGCAGAGTTTGTAGTGGGATTTATTGCATTGCTGATCGTGGAAATACTTCCAATGCAGTTGATCGGTATTTTCGGTGCTGCAAATGAAAGCCAGTATTATACAGACTTTGCAATTAAGGCATTTCGTACATATCTTTGCATGCTTCCGCTGGCTACTGTGAATAAAGGAACTTTTATTTATCTGCAGTCTTTGGGAAAAGCTTTTCAGTCTTCTGTACTGTCTATGATAAGAGAGGTTATTTTCGGCGTTGGCTGGGCGGTAATTCTTCCGATATTCTTTGGATTGAATGGAGTTCTTTATTCTATGCCGGTATCTGACCTGCTTACATTCCTGATTGGAATCGTATTGATCATAAATATTTTTAAGACTTTGAAGCAGAAAAACTAGAAACTATTAAAAAGCATTTGTGTAGGGGATGAAAGGAATGAAACAGATGAAAAAAGCAAAAGCAGTCTGCCAAATTTTTGGAGAAGGACAAAAGGTAACTGCCGCTGTAATTGAAATGAATGAATCTGTGAAGAGCGAAGAAATTACAGCGAATAATTTTGCAGTAGATGGAAGAAATATATTGCAGGTATATGTGAATGATACCGGAAAGACAGGTGAAAAATCGGATTCCGGAAAGTACATCCTATTGGAACTGGACCCCAAAGATAAAGAGGCAGGTACAAAATATATGGTCGGCAAAGGCCGCGATGCCCGAACCGGAATCAAACATCCGGTTTTGAATATCAGATATATACCTGAGAACATAACCATTCAAAGTACGGAAGTTGTTGATACACTTGCAGATAAATTCCGGTTATTCCGCTATCAGATGGATAACGGACAATATCTGGATTATCAGTTATATGAACCAGAAAATCAAGAAGAAGGAAAAAAATATCCGTTGGTGCTTTTTATGCACGATATGGGATCTTGTTCCGATGATAAGCTTGCGCCCTTGGCTCAGGGGACAGGGGCAGTAACCTGGACAGAGAAGACAAGTCAGAAAAAACGTCCTTGTTTTGTTCTGGCTCCATGTTATCCGCGAAAAACAGCAAACGATGAATATCAGGTGACATGGGAGGCGGATGCTACCGTAGATCTGGTCAGGGAATTATGCGAAAATTACCCGGTAGATACTGCAAGGATTTACGGAACAGGACAATCTATGGGGTGCATGATGCTTTGCGAATTAAACTTACGGTACCCGGATCTTTTCGCAGGCAGCTTTATGGTGGCAGGACAGTGGAATCCGGAACGGATGGGTGCAGTAAAGGATCAGAATCTGTGGATCCTGGTATCTGAGAAGGATGAAAAGGCATTTCCGATCATGGGTGCATGTATGGAAAGCGTGGAAAAGAACGGGGGAATCGTTGTGCGAGGCCACATAGATGCCAAAGCACCGATTGAAAGCCAAAATGATGCAGTACGTGAAATCAGGAAAAACGACAGCCATATATTCTTTACCTGGTTCGAAGGGGACAGTGTATTGCCGGAAAGCGGTCCTGTATTTCCGGGGGCATACCATATGAACACATGGATTCATGCGTATTCGCTGGAATCCATACAGGAATGGCTCTTCTCCTGCAGTAAATAAAATACCCGGCAGTGATATGATAAAAAGAAACCTTATCTGTAAATGTTTAACTTCCGCAAGAGGAGTAAAAATACAGATAAGGTTTTTTTACAGATACAAAATTTCAATAGCAATTCAGCAGCCATTGCTTTATAATAAATGATATATAAACTGCTGATCAGGAAAAGACAAAAATATGAAAAGATTATATAAAGAACTTGAAAATTTCAGCAAAGAGGATTACTATCCGTTCCACATGCCGGGACACAAACGTAATCCTCTTTCTGTGGACGGAAGCTTTCCATTTGACCGAGATATTACGGAGATTGAGGGATTTGACAATCTTCATCATCCGGAGGGAATCATAAAAGAAGCACAGGAGAATCTGGCAAAGCTGTACGGTACCAGAGAAAGCTTTTTTAGTGTGAACGGCAGTACGGCAGCTCTTCTTTCCGCAATCTCTGCATCTGTAAAAAAAGGGGGCCGGATTCTGACTGCCAGAAACTGTCACAAGGCGGTGTATCATGGGATTTATTTAAGGGATTTGATTCCCACATACATTTATCCACAGACAGATTCCATTTTGGGGATAAATGGCGGAATTTGCGCTGCAGATGTGGAAAAATATTTAAAAGAAAATCCGGATATTGAGGTCGTACTGATTACGTCTCCGACCTATGACGGAGTTGTTTCTGATGTGAGAAAAATCGCTGAAATTGCTCACGGCTACGGCATTCCTCTTATTGTGGATGAGGCTCACGGAGCACATTTTCGTTATTCGGATTATTTTCCTGTATCTGCTGTTGATTCCGGTGCGGATTTAGTAATACAAAGCTTACACAAAACGCTTCCTTCCCTGACTCAGACAGCAGTCCTGCATATTTGCAGCAACAGAGTTGACAGAGAAAAAGTAAAACGCTTTATGGGAATTTATCAGAGCAGCAGTCCATCCTACATTCTCATGGCAAGCATTGATGCCTGTGTAGATAAGATGGAGCGGGAAGGCATGGAAATGTTTGAGGGCGTTACAAAAAATCTTTCTGCGGCAAGAGAACGTCTGGAAAAATGCCGCTTTGTCCAATTGGTAAAGCCCGAGGAAATAAAAATGATTCCGGGCGTTTTTGATCATGACCGCTCAAAATTGATTCTGAGCACGGAAAACAGCAGTCTAAACGGTCCGGCACTGGGTCGGATTCTGTACGAAAGATATCATATAAACATAGAAATGAGCACTGAAAACTATGTGCTCGCTTTGGCGGCAGCAGGTGACACCAGGGAAGGTTTTTTGCGTCTCTGTGAAGCTATTGAAGAGATAGACAAAGAGGAATCGTTAAAGCAAATAGAGATAACACAAAAAGAATCCCATATTTTCTGTCAACTTCCTCCGATGAAAAGCGTGATGTCTATTGCCCAGGCCATGGAAGCGGAATCCGTATCCTGTCCCATAGGAGAAAGCGTAGGGAAAATATCAGCGGAGTTTGCCTATCTGTATCCGCCGGGAATTCCGATCATTGTTCCGGGTGAACAGATTACTGGACTTTTTATACGGAATGTGAGAAGATACATGGAGCAGGGGCTGAATTTACAAGGCCTGTGCGACAATACAAATACGGCGATCCGTACAGTAAAGGAGTAAATCCCTTATGGGAAAAATTTTTTACATTATGGGAAAGAGCGCGTCGGGAAAAGATAACATTTATTCCCGCCTCGCGGAGAATCAGGAATTGAATCTGAAAAGAATGATACTTTACACTACCCGTCCGATCCGTGTGGGAGAAGAGGATGGAAAAGAGTACTTTTTTGTTGACGAAAAAAAACTGAAGGAGTTCCGTAGAAAAGGAAATCTGATTGAGACAAGGGCGTATAAGACCATCCATGGAATCTGGACCTATTTCACGGCTGATGATGGGCAGGTAAAATTACAGGAATCTGATTATCTGGGAATCGGTACACTGGAATCCTATATAAAACTGAAAAAATACTATGGTGACAGCGCAATATGTCCCATCTATATCGAGGTAGAGGATGGCGAGCGCCTTGCACGTGCTGTAAAGCGCGAGAGGAGCCAGAACAAGCCGAAATATGAGGAGCTTTGCCGGAGATTTTTGGCTGACCAGGGAGACTTTTCAGAGGAAAATATTCTGAAAGCAGGCATCTGGAAAAGATTTCAGAACGATAACCTGGATGATTGTGTTAAGGAAATTGTTAACTATATAAGAACAGTAAAAAAATAGGTTTAGTTACTTTTTAAAATGTGTTATAATATCCAGGAAAGCAAAACGCTGTAAGCTCTTGAGCGATGCAACGCGGACTGCACAGATTACGATAGGACGAGGTGATTCTCATGGTAGGCTTTAATAATATTATCGGGCACGAAGAAATAATCAGGCACCTAAAAAATGCCATCGAGACGGAAAAAGTATCCCATTCCTATATTTTAACAGGAGACCCGGGTTCCGGGAAAAAATTATTGGCAGGCACATACGCCACAGCCCTGCAATGCGAGGAAGGCGGTACGGAGCCATGCGGCAAATGTGAATCCTGCAAAAAAGCCATTGGCAAGAATCATCCGGATATTATCATGGTATCCCATGAAAAACCTAATACGATCAGTATCGATGAGATTCGCGATCAGGTTGTAAACGATGTGTCGATCAAACCATATTTCAGTCATTATAAGATTTATATCATTGCGGATGCAGAACTGATGACTCCACAGGCACAGAATGCTCTTTTGAAAACGATCGAGGAGCCGCCGGAATACGCGGTGATCATGCTTTTGACAAGCAATGCGGACGGCCTTCTGCCTACGATCCGTTCCCGCTGTGTCCGTCTGGATCTGAAGGTTGTAGATGACGGTCTTGTAAAAAAATATTTAATGGAGCATCTACAGATACCGGATTATCAGGCTGATATAGATACGTCCTATGCGCATGGAAGCATTGGCAAAGCGAAGGAGGCTGCCACCTCCCAGGAATTTGCAGATATGACTCAGAATGCCTTAAAGATTCTGAAATACGCAGATACTATGGAGGTTTATGAACTGACTGACGCGATTAAGAATCTTACCAGCGAGAAGCAGAATATCAGCGACTATCTGGACATTTTCCTGTTCTGGTTCAGAGATGTACTGATGTTTAAGGCCACCAGAGAAATCGATAATCTGGTTTTCAAACAGGAAATTAATTATATAAAGGAACAGGCAAGTAAACGGTCTTATGAAAATCTGGAAAAAATCCTGGATGCTCTGGACAAAACAAAGGTACGTCTCCGCGCAAATGTAAATACGGAGCTTGCCCTTGAGCTTCTGTTCCTGACGATCAGGGAGAAATAGAATGGTAAAAGTAGTAGGTGTAAGATTCCGAAATGTAGGAAAAATATATTATTTTAACCCAAAGAGCTACCGGGTAAAGGTGGGAGAGCACGTCATTGTGGAGACAGCCAGAGGCGTAGAGTACGGTAAGGTTGTTTTAGGACCTAAGGAGGTTGCAGATGACGAGGTAGTCCATCCTCTGAAAGAGGTCATCCGCGTGGCAACAAGGGACGATGACGAGAGAGAAGCGCAGAACCGGGTAAAAGAAAAAGAAGCATTTAAGATCTGCCAGAAGAAAATCCGTGAACACGGGCTGGAAATGAAGCTGATCGATGCGGAATATACATTTGATAATAACAAAGTCCTGTTTTACTTTACAGCGGACGGGCGTATTGACTTCCGTCAGTTGGTAAAGGATCTGGCTGCTATTTTTAAAACAAGGATCGAGCTTCGTCAGATCGGTGTAAGGGACGAGACGAAAATCCTGGGAGGTATCGGTATCTGCGGAAGATGCCTTTGCTGTCACACTTATCTGTCTGAATTTGCTCCCGTATCCATCCGAATGGCAAAGGAGCAGAATCTTTCCTTGAATCAGACAAAGATTTCCGGCGTATGCGGCAGACTGATGTGCTGCCTGAAAAATGAGCAGGAAACATACGAGGAGCTGAATAAAAAGCTTCCCGGAATTGGCGATACGGTTACCACACCAGACGGAATGCAGGGAACGGTACAGAGCGTTAATGTGCTCCGCCAGAGGGTAAAGGTAGTCGTGGAAATCAACGACGAAAAAGAAATCCAGGAATTTCCGGTAGACGAGCTGAAATTCCGTCCAAGGAAGAAAAAAGTCAAAGTTTCCGAGCAGGAGTTAAAAGAACTGCAGGCACTGGAAGATAAAAAGGGAGATTCCAAATTAAATGAATAACAATCTTGTGATGGATAACGAGCGGGTGGATGACCTGCAAAACGGTTATTATATTATCCAAAATCCGGAGAAATTTTGTTTCGGTATGGACGCCGTGCTCCTTTCCGGATTTGCCAGGATCAAAAAGGGAGAGAGGGTTTTGGATATGGGAACCGGGACAGGGATCATCCCCATTCTCCTTGCGTCAAAAACCCAGGGAGAGCATTTTACCGGCCTGGAAATCCAGGAGGAATGCGCTGAAATGGCATTGCGAAGCGTACAATATAACGGCCTGGAAAACAAGATTGGCATTACACAGGGTGATATTAAAGAGGCTGCCGGGATTTTTGGGGCAGCTTCTTTTCATGTTGTTACCTGTAATCCGCCTTATATGATCGGGCAGCATGGATTGACAAACCCTCATATGCCAAAGGCCATTGCCAGGCATGAAATTCTTTGTACTCTGGAGGACGTAGTAAGCCAGGCGGCAAAGGTTCTTTGCGACAGAGGGCGTTTTTATATGGTCCACAGACCTTTCAGACTGACAGAAATTATGAATGTTCTGACAAGATACAAGCTGGAGCCAAAACGGATGCAGCTTGTTTATCCGTACATAGACAGAGAGCCGAATATGGTTCTCATAGAGGCACTGAAGGGCGGCAATCCCAGGATCACAGTGGAGCGCCCGCTTATTGTCTATGAGAAACCAGGCGTATACACAAAATCAGTGCTGGAAATGTACGACATGGTGTAAAACATTGGAAAAGGAGAATGTTTTCATGAGCGGTAAATTATATTTGTGCGCCACGCCAATAGGAAACCTGGAGGATATCACCCTGCGGGTTCTGCGCACCTTAAAGGAAGTGGATTTAATTGCGGCGGAGGATACCCGCAATAGCATCAAGCTTTTAAATCATTTTGAAATCAAGACCCCGATGACGAGTTACCATGAATACAATAAGATCGACAAGGCTTATACGCTGATTGAGAAGATGCAGGCAGGCATGAATGTTGCATTGATCACAGATGCAGGAACCCCTGGAATTTCTGATCCCGGGGAGGTGCTGACTGCAATGTGCTATGATGCAGGAATCGAAGTGACATCTCTTCCGGGGCCTGCGGCATGTATCACAGCGCTTACCCTTTCCGGTCTGCCTACCAGGAGATTTGCATTTGAAGCCTTTTTGCCCTCAGATAAAAAAGAACGGAGGGCGATCCTGGAAGAATTAAAGGATGAAACCCGCACGATCATTATATATGAGGCACCCCATCACCTGGTTGGTACGCTTCAGGAGCTGCGAGAGACGATTGGAAACCGGCGGATGACACTTTGCCGCGAGCTGACGAAGAAACACGAAACCGCTTTCCGGACAACAATTGATGATCTGATTGACTATTATCAGAAAGATAAGCCCCTTGGCGAGTGTGTGCTTGTAATAGAAGGCAAAAGCCGCCAGGCTGTCAAAGAGGAGGAGCAGGCATCCTGGGAGGAGCTTTCCATACAGGAGCATATGGAATTCTATGAAAAACAGGGAATTTCCCATAAAGATGCTATGAAAATGGCGGCAAAAGACAGGGGAATCACCAAGAGAGAAATTTACCAGTATCTTTTGGAGCATAAATAAGTATATTCTCCAATTTTGATGGAAAAACCAGGTTCTTTGTGCTATAATTAATAAGTGTTAGTATGTCCAAAAACAGATAGATTTCAGAGGAGTGATCCTCTTTTATAAATAGAAAATGACTAGGAGGAATAACATGGGCGTAGAAAATACGGAATATGGAGCAGATCAAATCCAGATTCTGGAGGGCCTTGAGGCCGTTAGAAAAAGACCTGGTATGTATATTGGAAGCACATCCAGCCGCGGCCTTCATCATCTTGTATATGAAATTGTAGACAATGCGGTAGATGAGGCACTTGCAGGTTATTGCACGGAAATAAATGTAACGATAAATCCAGATAATTCCATAACTGTTGTGGATAACGGACGTGGTATTCCTGTAGGAATCAATCATAAAGCCGGGATTCCGGCAGTAGAAGTTGTATTTACCATTCTCCATGCAGGCGGTAAATTCGGCGGCGGGGGATACAAGGTTTCCGGAGGTCTTCACGGCGTAGGAGCATCCGTTGTAAATGCTCTGTCCGAATGGCTGGAAGTTTTTATCTGCCGGGACGGAAAAAAATACCAGCAGCGGTATGAGCGCGGAAAAACTATGTATCCGCTGAAGGAAATCGGTGACTGCAGTGCGGATGAGACAGGAACAACGGTTATCTTTCTCCCGGATAAACAGATCTTTGAGGAAACGGTTTACGATTATGATATTCTGAAACAACGTCTCCGCGAAATGGCATTTCTTACAAAAGGTCTTAAAATTACCCTGAAAGATACCAGAGAAGGAATGGAAAGAGAAAAGTCATTCCATTACGAAGGGGGTATCCGGGAATTTGTAACATATTTAAACCGGAGCAAAGAAGCGCTATATCCGGAAATTATTTACTGCGAAGGCACTAAGGACAATGTATTTGTGGAAGTTGCCATGCAGCACAACGATTCTTATACGGAAAATTCCTACGGATTTGTAAATAACATCAATACTCCGGAGGGCGGAACTCACATCATGGGTTTCCGCAATGCTATTACGAAAACCTTTAACGATTATGCGAGAAAAAATAAGCTTCTCAAGGACAGTGAGCCGAATTTAACCGGTGATGATATCCGTGAAGGTCTTACTGCAATTGTAAGCGTCAAAATTGAGGACCCGCAGTTTGAAGGGCAGACAAAACAGAAGCTTGGAAACAGTGAAGCAAGAAGCGCTGTAGACAGCATCGTGAGCAAACAGCTTGAAATTTTCCTGGAGCAGAATCCGTCAGTAGCAAAGACGACTGTAGAGAAATCCCTGCTGGCACAGAGAGCCAGAGAAGCTGCCAGAAAAGCACGCGACCTTACCAGAAGAAAATCTGCTTTGGATAACATGTCGCTGCCGGGCAAGCTTGCCGACTGCTCAGACAAGGATCCGAGAAATTGTGAAATCTATATCGTAGAGGGAGATTCCGCGGGCGGTTCTGCAAAAACGGCCAGAAACCGTGCAACGCAGGCAATTCTTCCTTTGCGCGGTAAAATCCTTAACGTGGAAAAAGCCCGCTTGGACAAGATTTATGCAAATAAAGAAATCAAAGCCATGATTACTGCTTTCGGAACAGGGATCCATGAGGATTTCGATATTACAAAGCTGCGCTATCACAAGATTATTATTATGACAGATGCGGATGTTGACGGCGCACATATTGCCACCCTGCTTCTTACATTCCTGTATCGTTTTATGCCGGATCTGATCAAACAGGGATATGTATATCTGGCACAGCCGCCGCTGTTTAAAATTGAGAAAAATAAAAAAGTCTGGTATGCCTACGATGATGACGAGCTGGATGCCATTCTGACGGAAATCGGCCGTGACGGCAATAACAAGATCCAGCGTTACAAAGGTTTGGGCGAGATGGACGCAGAGCAGCTTTGGGATACTACCATGGATCCTGAGAAGCGCATACTTCTGCGTGTCACCATGGATGAGTCTGCAACATCAGAGATCGATCTGGTATTTACCACTCTTATGGGAGATAAAGTGGAGCCAAGGCGTGAATTTATCGAAGAAAATGCAAGATTTGTAAAAAATTTGGATATTTAACCAGGAGTATAAAACATGGAAGATAATATTTTTGACAAAGTCCACGATGTGGACTTGGAAAAAACCATGAAAAAGTCTTACATTGAATATGCTATGAGCGTCATTGCTTCAAGAGCTCTTCCCGATGTAAGAGATGGTTTAAAACCAGTACAGCGCCGTGTGCTGTACTCTATGATAGAGTTAAATAACGGACCTGACAAGCCGCACCGTAAATGTGCCCGTATTGTCGGTGATACGATGGGTAAATATCATCCTCACGGCGACAGTTCCATTTACGGGGCACTGGTAAACATGGCTCAGGATTGGTCCTTCCGTTATCCTCTGGTAGACGGACATGGAAACTTTGGTTCCGTGGACGGCGACGGCGCGGCCGCCATGCGATATACAGAGGCGCGTCTCAGCAAGATTTCCATGGAAATGCTTGCTGACATTAACAAAGATACTGTGGATTTCCAGCCGAACTTTGATGAGACAGAGAGAGAGCCAGTCGTGCTGCCATCCCGTTTTCCGAATCTTCTGGTAAACGGAACATCAGGTATCGCAGTAGGTATGGCGACTAATATTCCTCCCCATAATCTCAGGGAGGTTATTAATGCTGTTGTAAAAATTATCGACAATACTGTTGAAGAGCAGAGAGACACCACAATGGAGGAGCTTCTGGAAATTGTGAAAGGTCCTGATTTCCCTACGGGAGCTACTATTTTGGGCAGAAGGGGAATCGAGGAGGCGTATCGCACCGGTCGGGGCAAAATCCGCGTCCGTGCCGTTTCCGATATCGAGACTCTGCCAAATGGAAAATCCCGTATCGTGGTTACAGAGCTTCCTTATTTGGTAAATAAAGCCCGCCTGATCGAAAAGATCGCGGAGCTTGTGAGAGATAAAAAAATAGATGGAATTACGGATCTGAACGACCACTCAAGCCGTGAAGGTATGCGTATCTGCATTGATCTGCGAAAAGATGCAAATGCAAATGTAATCTTAAACCAGCTTTATAAGCATACTCAGCTTCAGGACACCTTCGGTGTGATCATGCTCTGCGTGGTTCCGAGAAACGGAAGCCTGGAGCCAAAGGTGCTGAATCTGAAGGATATGCTGGAGTCATATCTGGCACACCAGGAGGATGTCGTTACCAGAAGGACCAAATATGACCTGAATAAAGCCCAGGAACGTGCCCATATTTTGGAAGGTCTGTTAAAAGCACTGGATAATATTGACGAGGTAATCCGCATTATCCGTGGAGCACGGAACGTACAGATCGCAAAACAGGAGTTGATGGATCGTTTTGAACTGACGGACGTGCAGGCTCAGGCTATCGTAGATATGCGTCTGCGTGCGCTGACAGGCTTGGAAAGAGAAAAGCTGGAAGGAGAATATAAGGAATTAGAAGAAAAAATCCGAAAATTCCAGGCGATTCTTGCTGACAGAAATCTTTTGCTGCGCGTTGTAAGAGAGGAAATCCTGTTAATTTCTGAGAAATACGGGGATGAGAGAAAGACTGCTATTGGTTTTGACGTTTATGATCTTTCCACAGAGGATCTGATTCCAAAAGAAAATACAGTTATTACCATGACAAAGCTTGGTTACATCAAGCGCATGACAGTTGATAACTTCCGTAGTCAGAACAGAGGCGGACGGGGAATCAAGGGTATGCAGACCTTGGAGGATGATTACATTGACGAGCTTTTGATGACCACAACGCATCATTACCTCATGTTCTTTACCAATACAGGCCGGGTATACCGCTTGAAAGCATATGAGATTCCGGAAGCAGGCAGGACTGCCAGAGGTACAGCAATCATAAATCTGCTGCAGCTTATGCCGGGTGAACGGATTACTGCATTGATTCCGATCAGTAAGTTTGAGCCGGGTCAGTACCTCATGATGGCTACAAAGAAGGGTCTTGTGAAAAAGACTCCTATTGGAGAGTACATGAATGTACGGAAGACTGGTCTGGCAGCTATCACTCTGCGGGATGATGACGAGCTGATTGAGGTAAAAGCTACAAATAATAAAAAAGATATCATGCTTGTAACTAAGGATGGTATGTGTATCCGCTTTAAAGAAACTGATGTGAGAAGTACCGGAAGAAATTCCATGGGTGTGAGAGGTATGAATCTGGATGACGGCGATGAAGTAGTTGCCATGCAGCTTGATACCCAGGGCTATTATCTGCTGGTGGTTTCTGAAAACGGTATGGGCAAACGTACCTCGATCACTGAGTTTACATGCCAGAACAGAGGCGGTAAGGGTGTGAAGTGCTACAAGATAACAGAAAAGACAGGAAATGTGATTGGTGCCAAGGCTGTGAATGAAGAGAATGAAATCATGCTCATTACAACAGAAGGCATTATCATCCGTCTCCAGTGTTCTGATATCTCTATTTTAGGCAGAATTACTTCCGGCGTGAAGCTGATCAATCTTACTGATGGCATCACGGTTGCCAGTCTTGCAAAAGTAAGAGAAAAAAAGGATGAGAATTCTCAGAGTCCGGCAGAAGATACGGTGTTAGAAACAGACGATTTACAAGGGGATACTGAAGGGGAATTTGAATAGTTATGAGAAGAGGAATCAGATTCATAATTCCAGCCATAGCGTTGTTGGTGATTCTGGCAATGTCCGGCTGCGGTGTGAGCCATAAGACTCCTGAAGGAGTAGTAGAGTCATTGATAAAAGGATATGTAAAAGGGGAAGAAAAAAAAGTAAAAGACTGTTACGAGCAGAAAAAGGATACAGAAGAAAGCCTGCAGACGGAGATTACTGCTACAATGAAATATTTTGAGGCTCATAATGTAAGTGAGCTGAAATTAGGAGAGTGTGATACACTTTCTGAGGATAAAGACTATTCATATGTTTATATTCTGTATAACCTTGTTCTGGAAAATGAGCAGGAGTATCCCTGTGTCAGCACCTACATGGTAGAAAAGAAGGAAAAGAAATATTATGTGCTTCCTCCTTCCAAAATTACTGATGATATGAGAAAACAGGCGGCTGAGGATTATGCAAAATTCATGACTACAGATTCCTATAAGGCTTATACAAAGGCTTATAACACGTTTATTAAGAAAAACCCCGGATATGAGGATAAAATTGCCAGTAAGTTAAGTTAGTACATCGCTTTTCAAATTAACCAGGCTTTATGCGAAGCCTGGTTAATTACGATACGATTCACCGGGATATGCTTTTGGGGGACTCAAAGATGAAAAGAATTATTTTGATGGTTTTGAGAAATCTTATATACATTCCTTATTTATGGATAAAATTAAATTGGTATGCTTCTCATGTGGATAATTATACGGAAGAACAGAGATATGCCTTGTTGAAAAAAATCGATCATGCAGCAAATACCGGAGGCAATTTGAATATTGAAGCACATGGTGTAGATAATATTCCGTCTGAAAACGGATTTATATTTTATCCAAACCATCAGGGACTGTATGATGTTCTGGCGATTATGGAAGTATGCCCTGTGCCGTTTTCGGTAGTGGCAAAAAAGGAAGTCGCCAATGTACCGTTTCTTAAACAGGTTTTTGCCTGCATGAAAGCGTTTATGATTGACAGGGATGATATTAAGCAGTCTATGCAGGTTATCATCAATGTTACAAAAGAGGTAAAGGCAGGGAGAAACTATCTGATCTTTGCAGAGGGAACCAGAAGTAAACAAGGTAATAAGCCTCAGGAGTTTAAGGGGGGAAGCTTTAAAGCGGCAATAAAGGCAAAGTGCCCTATTGTTCCGGTGGCTCTTATAGATTCTTTCAAAGCTTTTGATACCAACTCTATAGAGAAGCTGAAGGTACAGATTCATTTCCTTGAACCTATCCCATATGAGGAATACAAAGAGATGAAATCTACAGAAATCGCAGCAGAGGTAAAAAGAAGAATCGAAGCAACCATTGCTGAGAATATATAGCAGAACATGCTGATATCTTGTGTAACTTGTATGAATATCAGAGATGCAGAAAAAAATAGGAAAATAAGATAAAAATTCTTTGAAAACCCGTTGACAAGACGGGTTTTTTTAAGTATAATAATTCATGCGCTGTTGGAAAACACGCGGACGAATTTAATAAGAAATTATGAGTTCGGAGTCTGGAGAAGTACTCAAGAGGCCGAAGAGGTGCCCCTGCTAAGGGTATAGGTCGTTTAACGCGGCGCGAGGGTTCAAATCCCTCCTTCTCCGTTTAAGTTTTTTGAAATTTGAAAAAATTAAAAAAACTTCAAAAAAGTTGTTGACAAGCGATAAAGCTTATGATATTATAAATGAGCTGTCGCGGAAGAGCAATAGCAAAGAACCTTGATAACTAAACAGTGAAACACATACGATTCTCGAAAATTCTTTTACAAATATCATTCGAAGAGA
>NZ_CAXSVO010000023.1:0-64327 GCF_964240875.1 Ruminococcus sp. 5_1_39BFAA
GATTCCCGAGTGGCCAAAGGGGGCAGACTGTAAATCTGTTGGCAACGCCTTCGAAGGTTCGAATCCTTCTCCATCCACTATGCTATACTTTCCAAAACCCAGGAGCACCCCTCCTGGGTTTTCGTAGCTTACATTTATTTTAATAAAATAAAAGAAAAGGAGCCTATATCATCATGCTTTCATACCTAATCGTTTGTCCCCTGGTATTCCTTGCCGGCTTTGTAGACGCCATTGCAGGTGGCGGCGGACTGATTTCCCTGCCAGCCTATATGTTTGCAGGCCTTCCTGTCCACACCGCCATTGCCACCAACAAAATGAGTTCTTCCATGGGAACTACCGTTTCCACCATCCACTACTTCCGTCAGGGCTATGTCAAATGGAACATCTGCCTTCCCAGCATAGCGGCTGCCCTGATCGGTTCCTGGACCGGAGCCCATGTAAGTCTTGGTCTCAGCGAAGGCGTTTTAAAAATGATCATCCTTGTGATCCTTCCTTTTATCGCCTTTTACGTTATGCGTAAAAAAAATCTGGAAAGACCCGATGTTAAAAAACACCCGCTGAACATCACCATCCTGCTGTGCTGCTTTGTCTCCCTTGTCATCGGCATTTACGACGGAATTTACGGACCCGGCACCGGAACCTTCCTGATCCTTCTCTTTACAGGACTTTGCCGCTTAAACCTGCAGGATGCAGCCGGAACCACAAAAGTGATCAATCTCACCACAAACCTGGCTGCCCTTTCCGTTTTTCTCATAAACCAAAAGGTATATCTGCCTCTTGGAATAGCCGCCGGGCTTTGCAACATGGCAGGAAATTACATAGGAAGCCACCAATTCTCCAAAGACGGTACAAAGATCGTACGTCCCGTTATCCTTCTTGTATTGGTCATCTTTTTCGCTAAAACCTTAAGCGAGCTTATTTAAAAAATGTGGCGGCGCATCCTCTCAGCGCAAACAAGAAAAAATTGAAAAAGCTCCAGTATCCTGCAGATTTTTTCTGCCTGATACCGGAGCTTTTATTTATTCCGTTCTTTTCATTCTCAGCGAAACAGAGTTGGGTGAGGGCACTTATGGTACAGTACCATCGCACCGTATGCCGGCATGGTAACTGTCAGCACACCGGCTTTTGCCGTATACTCATATTCTTCTGTGGTATAACCCTCCCTGTAGGAAAGCATTACTCTCGTCAGCGTAGCATCCTCCAGCCTGCTCATTCCTGTCTTCCAGACCTCAATTTCTACTTCCCGCTCTTCCTCCCGGTTGTTCAGGATCACAATCAGCCTTTCCTCATGAGAAAATCTTCCGTAGCAAAGCCCCTGGTAATCATTCCACAAAAACTTTACAGAGCCTTCCCGCAAAAATTCATATCTCCTATGAATCCTGATCATATCCCGGTGGAAATCGATCATCATCCTGTCCTCATGTCCCCACGGATAAGTCCTTCTGTTGTCCGGATCCGTAAAGCCACAGACGCCGGCTTCATCACCGTAATATACAGTAGGCGCTCCCGGCCATGTCATCTGCACGGCTACCGCTTCCCGCATCACCGCCGGATTCACATTCTCTGATGCAGCCTCCGCACCTGCATAGGAAATCCTGCCCACTCTACGGTTCGTCCTTGTAAGAAACCTGGAATGGTCATGGTTTGACAGCTCGTTCATAGCAGTGTATAAACCAGACATATGAAGGGCACGCATATTATTCTTCATGGCACCGATAAAAGCATCACTGTTTCCGTACAGATCCTCCCTGTACTCATCGCTGTGCTTTTCCATACCAGTCAAAAACCAGGTCAAAGGCTCCATGAAGGCATCGTAGTTCATAACCGTATCCCACTCATCCCCCATAAGCCAGCTCTCCGGGTTTCCGTAGTGCTCTGCCAGGATTATGGCATTGGGGTTCGCTTCTTTTACCGCCTTTCTGAAATCCTTCCAAAACTGATGGTTAAACTCATTGCTGTGACCAAGATCCGCCGCAACGTCAAGTCTCCATCCATCCACATTATAGGGCGGAGAAACCCATTTTTTCCCTACCTGCAGGATGTAATCATATAACTCCCGGGATGCCTCATAATTCAGCTTCGGCAGTGTATCATGGGTCCACCACCCGTCATAGCAGGGGTTGTAGGGCCAGCGGTTCTCGTCATAAAAGTTAAAAAAGTACCGGTATGGGCTGTCAGCGGAAATATAAGCTCCCTTTTCGTAGCCCTCCTGATTTTCATATATCCGTTCTCTGTCAAGCCATTTGTTAAAGGAACCGCAATGGTTAAACACGCCGTCCAGAATGATCTTCATTCCGCGCTTGTGGATCTCTCCTACCAGATTGGCAAAAAGAGCATTGCTGGCCTCCAGATTTCTTTTGTCTGTCACACGCTTGATAAATTTTTCAGCATGGGCGTTATCCCGGTCACCTTCTGCCAGGATTCCCCACTCACAGTCCTCCACAATTTTTCCGTAATGAGGGTCTACGTAATCATAATCCTGAATATCATATTTATGGTTGCTGGGTGAAACAAAAATAGGATTCAGATAAATAACCTCCACACCCAGGTCCTGCAGATAGTCCAGCTTATCCATGATACCCTGCAGGTCACCGCCGCAAAACTCGCGGACGCCCATGACAGCAGGTATCTTTGCCCAGTCATGTACCCGTACCGAGGCATCACCGATGTAGAAATATTCTCTCGTTTCTACATCATTGGAAGGGTCACCGTTACAAAAACGGTCTACAAAAATCTGATACATGACAGCGCCTTTTGCCCACTTGGGTGTATCGTATCCCGGATAGATTTCAAAATCCATGCGCTTCTCATGGTCCATACTTACGCCCTGGTAGTTATAATAGCAGGTCAGCCATCCGTAAACTACCTCGAAATGGTAGCGCAGAATCTCGTTTCCCATGATGATCTCTGTCTCATAATAATCGAATCCGTTTGACGTTCCGCAGATTTCCATCTCCTGCTTTTTGCCTTCATAAACGAGATAAACCATATCCACATTATTTCTCTGCGTACGAAACCGGATTTTTACGGTTTCTCCTGCTTTTGGTTCTGCAGGACATCTGTAATATTCGGAGCCGTCACTAAACAATGCATCTTTATTCAGTACTGGCCGCATAGTAAGCATATATTGCATTCTTTTGGTAACATCTACGTTTTCCCGTTTCATTGTCAAACCTCGTCTTCTCAGTAAATTATATTTTTTATTTTAACTTAATTTTTATGATTCCACAACCGTTAATATTTGGTGTATCTCACAAATCTCACCCGGGGGAGACTGGCAATTTCACTAAAAGGGTGCGAGGGGGCAATCTCGGAGAGCGAAGGCCGAATGCCCCCTCGCGCTCCCCCCTTTGGCCCGCTTGCTTGACGGTAGAATGCCTGTATAGGGTAGGGAGACACTGTACTTGGACGTTTTGGCAGGAGGTACGGTTGGGGATGGCGCATGTAGGCACTACGTAAAAAAGACAGCTAACGCTGTCTTTTTTGGAGAAGGTATTTCTTCTTATGGGGTGTAGCAAAAACTATATAATGTATTGGGGGGTTTTTACGGTTTATATAATACCATGTGGCAATAGAAAAGTGTGCACAAACTTCACAAAATTTGGCACACTTTTTTGGTTATTCTATATATTGGTTTCTGGAAGGTTTTGACTTTCCATTGTAAAAAGTGCCTCAAACTCTTCGCGATGCACCTTTTCCTTCTCTAAAAGGAGGCTTGCGCAGTTATGAAGGACTTCTATATGGCTGGAAATAATCTCCTTGGCATGGGCGTGGCATTCTTCGATGATGCGGTGGATCTCGCTGTCGATTTCTTTTGCCATTTCCTCGCTGTAGCCTCTTGTATGGGCAAGGTCTCTGCCGATGAAGACTTCATCGTCATCATTTCCGTAGGCGATCAAGCCCACCTTGTCCGACATGCCGTATTTGGTGACCATGGCTCTGGCCTCGCTGGTGGCACGCTTGATGTCATTGGAGGCTCCGGTCGTGATATCCCCGAAAATGATTTCCTCTGCCACACGGCCTCCCAGAAGGGTGGTGATATCCTGGAGCATTTTTCCTTTTGTATTAAACATCTCATCGTTTTCCGGCAGGGGCATGGTATATCCGGCTGCGCCCATTCCCGTAGGGATGATGGAAATGGTGTATACTGGTTCCATATCCGGCAGTACGTGGAATAAAATGGCATGGCCCGCCTCGTGATATGCGGTGATCTTTTTTTCCTTGTCGGAAATGACCTTGCTTCTCTTTTCGGCTCCGATTCCCACTTTAATGAAGGAATTCTTAATATCCTGCTGTTTGATAAAGGCGCGGCCTTCTTTTGCAGCCACAATAGCGGCTTCGTTTAACAGATTTTCCAGGTCTGCGCCTGTAAAGCCTGCTGTGGTCTGTGCGATCTGGCGAAGATCCACATCCTCGCCCAGCGGCTTATCCTTTGCGTGGACGCGCAGGATTTCCTCTCTGCCCTTGATATCCGGGCGGCCTACTGCCACCTTACGGTCAAAGCGTCCCGGACGCAGGATAGCCGGATCCAGGATATCCACACGGTTTGTGGCTGCCATGACAATGATGCCTTCGTTTACCCCGAAACCGTCCATCTCTACAAGAAGCTGGTTCAGGGTCTGCTCTCTCTCGTCATGTCCGCCGCCCATTCCTGTTCCTCGCTGTCTGGCGACCGCGTCGATCTCATCAATGAAAATAATACAGGGAGCGTGACGCTTTCCTTCTTCAAAGAGGTCGCGGACACGGGATGCGCCCACACCTACAAACATTTCCACAAAGTCAGAACCGGAGATAGAGAAAAACGGAACTCCGGCTTCTCCGGCAACAGCTTTTGCCAGAAGGGTTTTTCCTGTTCCAGGAGGTCCTACAAGAAGAACTCCCTTTGGAATCCTTGCTCCCACCTTCGTATACTTCTGGGGGGATTTCAAAAAGTCCACAACCTCTACCAGGTCTTCCTTTTCCTCCTGCAGACCCGCAACGTTCTGGAAGGTCACCTTTTTGTCATCCGGAAGAGACATTCTCGCCCTGCTTTTTCCAAAATTCATCATTTTGGCATTGCTGCCGCCTCCTCCTGACATCTGGCGGTTCATCATCAGCATCAGGAAAATGATAAGTCCTCCTGTTACCAACAGCGGAAGAAGAGTCGTAAGAAATACATTATCCTTCGGAACATCATCCGTCACCGGATCAATGCCGCTCTCACGAAGCAGCGTTTCCGCCTCTTTTACATCCGTCACATATACACGTTTCTGGCCTTCCCCTGTCACGCCCACGATCACAGAGCCTGTGGGAACCTCATTATTCTGATGGATTCTTGCGTCATACACCTTGCCGTCTTTTAATGCCTGCTCAAGCTGCCCCATAGTATAGTCACTCTGGGAGGCAACCTGGTCATTCAGATACAGATACCCAGCAATCAAAGCTACAATCAACACCAGATACAAGCCTATTCTGCCTGACTGCTTATTCACTTATTCAAATCTCCTTTCATGGATTTAGTCTGCGTCAAATTCTACAACGCCTATGTAGGGAAGATTTCTGTATTTCTGGGCATAGTCCAGACCATATCCCACTACAAATTCGTCAGGAATGTTGAAGCAGCAGTAATCCACATTTACATCATTTACCACCCTGCGTTCCGGTTTATCAAGAAGCGTACACAGCTTCACGCTGTTAGGATTACGCCGCTTTAGTACGTCAAGCAGGTAGCTTAAGGTTCTGCCGGAATCAATGATATCCTCCACCACCAGAACCTCTTTTTCCTCCAGCGGCTGATCCAGATCCTTCACAATTCGGACAACTCCGCTGGACTTGGTATCATCACCGTAGCTGGATACGGACATAAAGTCCAGAGATACCGGAACGGTAATCCTCTTTGCCAGCTCACACATAAAAAATACGCCGCCCTTTAACACACAGATCATATGGATTTCTTTTCCCGCATAATCTTTGCTGATCTGCTCGGCAATTTCCCGGATACGGCTGTCAACCTGCTCTTCATCCAGTAAAACTCTGATTTTTTCACTCATGATAAATCCATTCCTCCTTTGTATTGCAATTCTAATATTCTCCTTGTTTCCGGAGTGATTTTGTATTTCTCGTTAATCCGTCCTCCCACGATCCAGAGGATCTCATTTCCCGCTGCCACAAGAGGGATACCGTCTCTCTTCTCTGCCGGAACTTTTTCGTCTATCAGACAGCGGTTCAGCTTTTTTCTGCTGCCATTCCTGTCTATGATCAGGAAATCCCCGGTCCTTCTGGTTCGGATGGACAGGCTGTATTTTATTTTATCATAATCCAGCCATTTCGTACACTTTTTTTCTTCAATCTTCTGATTCCGGAATGAAATTATTTTTGCCTCAAATCTTCCCAGGGGGCAGCTTAAGCTTCCCGGGACGAGTAATTCCCATTCTCCGTCTATCATGCTCTGTTCCATCTCTTTGGAAAGTATAACTCCATTATAATCTCTTCTGGCGGTCAAACCATAGGGCAGCATAATCTTTTTGCCCACCTGCTTTTCTGCCAGTTTCATCACATCAGACACATGGACAGAGGTGAAGTCCTTTCGCTTTCCTGCCAAAAGCTCAAAAAGCTTTATCAATCCGCAGGATACCACAATTGCATCTCCTTCGAAAAATGCGTTTTCAAGAAAAAAACTGTTTTCTCCCGGCATCATGGTCCCATTTTGCCAAAGCAGAGCCTCCCCCTGTTTTTCCAGATATGCCGCTGCCTGTGAAAGAACTCTTGCCGTTTCTGCCAGATGAGCCGCTGTCCTTGGATTGATCATTTCCTCCATCGCTGGCAGCACATGATGACGGATACGATTTCTGGTATAATCATCCGATAAGTTGGAGCTGTCAAGAATGTAAGGAATCTGCTCCTTCTCTAAATAATCACCAATTTCCCGCTTTTCTAAACATAAAACCGGACGAATCATATAACCTTCCGCCGGACTCATGGCTGCAAGTCCCCGAAGCCCGCTTCCTCTGCACAGATTGTGGATCACAGTCTCAGCCAGATCGTTTTGGTTATGCGCCAGCGCAATGCGCATCCGGCTCTCCGGAAGTGCCAAGCGTTTCTTTTCCAGCGCAAAAGCCTCCTTCCGTGCCAGCCTTCCGGCCTCCTCCAATCCTGTTTTCAGCTTTCTGGCAAGCTCCGGCACCTGATAGTGGTAAATCCGATAGGGAATTCCCCAGTTCTCGCAGGTATGCTTCACCAGCGCCTCGTCCCTGTCCGCCTCTTCCCCTCTGATGCCGTGATGGATGTGGACAGCCAGGAGGGTAAATTCTTTTTCCTTCTGATAATCTTTCAGAAAAGAGAGCATTGCCATGGAATCCCCACCCCCGGAAACTCCGGCAAGAACCGTACAGCCTGATTCTATCATTTTGTTCTCTTCTATGTAGTCTCTTACCTTTTCGTACATCGTTTTCCTGCCCTCTTCCGCTTTTTTGTTACCGACTATCTGTGACCGACAGACTATTTTTTCCACAGCCCTGCCACCAGAACGGTCATATCATCCCTGGCGCAGTAATCGCTGTAGCCCAGCACCCGCTCCAGGATTCCTCTGCTCATTTCCTTCGGCGTTTCTTCGTGGACATCCATGATGATCTCCTTCATGGTCTCCTCCTCCCGTTCCACAGGCAGAGCATCCAGCACGCCGTCTGTCATCATGATCAGATAATCACCATGGTAAAGCTTCCGGGAAGACGTTTCAAAATCAAGTTGCTGCACCAGCCCTGCCGCAAGGCTTTCCGAGGCGATTGCCTCCACCCAGTGGTCCCGCTTGATAAAAGTGGCAGACGCTCCCGCCTTTAAAAAATTGCAGATGCCGGTATATAAATCCACTGCACAGATATCAACTGTGGAAAACATTCCCTCCTGCCCCTTCAGAACAAGAGCGGAATTTACCATTTTTGCCGCGGTTTCCTGTGAAAAGCCAGACTCCATAAACTGTTCCAGCAATTCCACCACCACTTCGCTTTCCCGGCAGGCTTCCATACCGGAGCCCATACCATCAGAAAGGCACATCACAAATCTTCCCTCTTCTTCCTGTCTGCAGATATAATTGTCACCGGAAACCTTTTCCCGCTCCTTGGTGAGTTTTGCCACACCGTAGAGTACCTGGTAGCTCACGTCCTCCACAAAATGAACCGTGTGGTACTCACCGTTTACAATGCACCTGCTGCCGCTTATGGGTGCCATGGCTGTCCCACATTCTCTGGAAAGCAATTGTGCTACCTCATTCATGGAGATACACTGTCCGCTTCTGGCGCGCATATTGAGAAAGACCTGCCTTCTGCCTTCCACCTTATCCATCACCCAAACCTGCCGCAGAATAATATGGCGCTTTTTCAGGGATTTCCGCAGCTCCTCCGTAAATTTGGGCTCTGCCTGGGCTATGTCGTACAGGTCGCCCGCTACCATTTCCATG
Source organism: Ruminococcus sp. 5_1_39BFAA (assembly GCF_964240875.1). Taxonomy (NCBI): domain Bacteria; kingdom Bacillati; phylum Bacillota; class Clostridia; order Eubacteriales; family Oscillospiraceae; genus Ruminococcus; species Ruminococcus sp. 5_1_39BFAA. The sequence continues at coordinate 8,432 of NZ_CAXSVO010000023.1, forward strand.
ATCTTGGATATCTCCGTAAGCTGCTGTGCCACTGCAAGGCGGCTTTCTATCATCCTGTTATCCCAGACCAGATTCTGCCTCTCTCTGGAAAAGCCGTCATTCATTGTCTCATAAAACTGTAAAAAACGGCTGCACACACTCATCCAGTCGCTCTTTACCTTTTGGATGGTCTCCTCTTCCCCGTCCTCCATGGCACGTATCATGGTTTCTGCGCCCTGGTACATATTCCCAGCCTGCTCTCCCCAGCAGATTTCCCGCTGATAGCACCGGCTGCATACCCGGTCGCAGGTATCCCGCACGATCGCCTCCACCTGACCGCTGCTTAAATAATCCTTCCGGTAAGGCATTCCGTAAAAGGTGTCTGCCAGTTTTTGAAAAGAGGCGGCATACCGCTGTACCTTTTCTTTTTGAGGATGGTTCTCCTCCAGGGGCAGCATCTCCCGAATTTCTCCATTTCTCCCCGACAAAATAGTTTTTGCCATGTCCCGTACAACCAGCAGCACGCTGATAACGAGCATGGCAATAATCCATTCCTGCATGTTCTCCCCTCCCCTTAATTTCTTCCTATGCCTTCTCACATATTCCGTATTAAGTGCTTATTATAGGGGATGTCATTCAAAATATCTGTCAAACCAGGGCGAATGCCCGGAAAAAGTTTTCGTCAGAAAACCCTAATATTCGTTATTTACACTAATTCTCTTCCTGAAATACGATCTCGTTTTCTTTGATAAGCCCCAGACGCTCACGGGCTACCTGCTCCGCATACTCGTCTGTAAGCATGTATTCCCTGAGCTGTTCAATCTCCTCGGTACGTGCCTTCTCCGACTCGATATCCTGCTCCAGGGAAGCGGCTCTGGCATTGTACACAGCCAGCGTCCCCTTCAGGTCCTGGCTCTTGAGCATCAATCCAACCAGAAGTATCAGAACAACCAGCGCAATTCCGAGCATTCCAAGATGATTATACCCTATTCTCTTTTTCCTGCCCTTTTTTTCTGATTTTCCCAAACTTCCTGCCCCTTTTCAACCGCGATTTCTTTTTATTTTGCCGCTTTTTCCGTTTTTTCGCCAGGTTACTCATTAAAATTTTACATCGTTTAACACAAAATAGCAACCTATTTATTATTTTTTTTGCAATAACCACAGGAATCGCCAGGATTCCTGCACATATCCTGACAAACAGCGGTCTGAAAAGCTCATTGCACAGAACCGCTCCCAGCAAAAGCCCTAAAAACAGAAAGCTGCGCAAAATTCCCTGATTTGTGGTATAGATCCTGACAAACACCCATATTCCTGCCGAAATCCAATAGAGCAGGTCTTCTGCAATAACCGCCGTCGGATGATGGGGAAGCACTCTCCTCAGGGCGGTAAAAAAACTGTAACAGAAAAGGAGCATGGCCCCCATGAACACGGACTGAAAAAAAAGGAGTAATTCATTGTGGATATAGCTGCTCATACGTTACCGGAACATCCTTTTTAGAAGGGATTCTTCCTTTTTGTCCGTATTTTTTGAAAGATAGGTCAGCGAATCCACCCTACCTTCGATATCCACCTCTCCTTTTTCCAGGTTCAGCCGTTTTACATGAAGCTGCTCCCCTTTTATCAACAGTTTTCCTTCTGCAGTCAAAAGCAGGATTTCTTTTTCGTCAAAGGAGCTTACATCCCGCACACCTGTCAGGGTGCCGCTTTTACGGTCATCCAGGCTCAGTCTGTGGGGTGTCTTTGCCATTCTCTCCTCCAAGGTCATTCCTCCCAGGGCTTTTACACGTCGCTCACTGTTAGTCTATGACCGGAAAGCCCTAAATAGACCTTTCCCCGTTCTCCCCTTATCAGAGATACCTGTAGAGTTTTTCTACATCTTCTTTTTTTACAGTTTCTTTCACATCCAGGACTTCCACCTTTACATTGCGGCTTCCGAACTGGATTTCAATGGTATCGCCCACCTTTACCTGGACAGACGCCTTAGCTGCCTTGTCGTTTACCAGAACACGCCCTGCATCGCAGGCTTCGTTCGCCACGGTTCTTCTCTTGATAAGACGTGATACCTTTAAGAATTTATCTAAACGCATAATTTTCTCCTAAATAAAAAGTGTGCGCCTTGGCGCACGCTCGCGCCGAAGCGCGGTTGCGCCAGCAACCATATTCCTCTTGCGCGTAGTGCGCATCCTCGCAGCGTAAGCTGCGTTTTTCATGCTATAGGGCACACCCTATAGCATGAAAAATGGGGGAACCCAAGTTCCCCCACAGCCATTTTCTGATTATTTCTCATTAACCATATCTTTTAAAGCTTTTCCTGCTTTAAATTTCGGAGCTTTGGAAGCTTCAATTTTCATAGTCGCACCAGTCTGAGGATTTCTGCCCTCTCTAGCAGCTCTTTCGCTGACTTCGAAAGTACCAAAGCCAACTAACTGAACTTTTTCTCCTTTTTTCAGTTCGTCAGATACAACATCAATAAAAGATTTTAAAACTGCTTCAACATCTTTCTTTGATAAATTTGTCTCTTTCGCCATAGCTGCTACTAATTCTGTTTTATTCATGGTGTTTCCTCCTCTAATGATGAAATCTCTTTTCTTGTTTAATGGCATCTGCCGAAAGCGACAGCGCTCTATCCTCTATATATATACCTTTTGCCTTTTATTGTCAAGGTTTTTCCTTAGAAGTTTACACTTTACCGCTTTTTGCGGCGCGCCTTTTCCCTTTTTTTCAATTCCTCCCAGGATAAGGAACATATTTCCTCATCCTGGGGTGAAAAAATCCTTGGGTGACGGAATTTCATCTTTTCGGATACACCTGCAATGACATCCTCCATGGTAAAAAGCCCCTCTTCCTCCGCAATCACACTGTGCAGGACTACGGAAAGAAGAACATCTCCCAGCTCCTCGCAAAGATTGTCCCCATTTCCCCCGGCATTCAGAATATCGATCGCCTCCAGCACCTCCTGTGTTTCATTTACCAGGCAAGGCTTCAGACTTTCATGGGTCTGTGTGCTGTCCCAGGGACATTCTTTCCTGAGCCTTCTGACAACCTCCGTAAATTCGGAAAAGGCTTTTGCGCACTGCTCTTCCATATCTTATTTCATCGCGTCTACCATAGCAAGTACGGCTTTACCCATAGCATCGGATTTTTCATCAGCGTCTGCCAGGGAGCTTCCCTTTACTCCATAGTAGAATTTAACCTTCGGCTCTGTTCCGGACGGTCTTACGCACAGCCATGCATCGTCAGTCAGATCATAGTACAGAACGTTGGAGTTCGGAAGTCCGGTAGGTGTAACCTCTCCGGTAGCTACATCTGTAATGGTATCTGCCTTGTAATCTCTTACCTTTAATACCTGATAGCCTGCAACCTCCTTCGGAGCATTTGCACGGAGAGTACGCATGATCTCCTGGATCTTTTCCAATCCCTCGATACCCTTCATGGTCACTGACTGGATGGCATCCTTATAGTAGCCAAACTCCTCATACATATCGATCATAGCATCCCAGAGAGTCTTGCCCTGTGTCTTATAGTATGCAGCAGCTTCGCAGAGAGCCATTGTTGCAACGATAGCATCCTTGTCTCTCGCATAGGTTCCGATCAGGCAGCCGTAGCTCTCCTCAAATCCAAAGAGGTATGTGCCCTTTCCGCTGTTCTCAAATCCAAGGATCTGCTGTCCGATGAACTTGAATCCGGTGAGAACTTCGATCAGATTTACGCCGTAACCCTTTGCAATGGCATCTGCCAGGTTTGTGGTTACGATCGTCTTAATCAGAGCGCCGTCCTCCGGAAGACCTCCGTTCACAGCCTTTCTCTGGCTGATCTCATAGTTTGCAAGAAGGCATCCGGACATGTTTCCGGTCAGGTCATGGTATTCGCCGTTTTTGTCTTTTACGCGGACACCGAGACGGTCTGCATCCGGGTCTGTAGCCAGAACCAGGTCTGCATCAATTTCTTTTGCAAGCTTTAAGCCAAGCTCAAAAGCTTCTGCTGCCTCAGGGTTCGGATAGCTTACAGTCGGGAAATCTCCGTCAGGAAGCTCCTGCTCTTTTACTACATGAACATTCTCAAAGCCAAGTTCTTTCAGGATTCTTCTTGCAGGGATATTTCCAGTTCCATGAAGAGGTGAGTAAACGATCTTCAGGTTTTTGCCCTCTGCTTCGATAGCATCCATGTGGATGACCTGTTTCTTCAGTTCTGCCATATAAGCATCGTCGATAGCCTGTCCGATCACCTCGAAAAGTCCGGCTTTCTCTGCTTCTGCCTTGTCCATGGTCTTTACGGTGTTCCAGTCAGCGATAGCCTTTACTTCGCCCATGATACCGGTGTCGTGAGGCGGTGTGATCTGTGCGCCGTCCTCCCAGTATACTTTATAGCCATTGTATTCCGGCGGGTTATGGCTTGCTGTGATGTTGATTCCGGCTGCGCAGCCTAAATGACGAACTGCAAAGGACAACTCCGGAGTCGGTCTCAGTGTCCCGAAAATGTAAGCCTTGATGCCGTTTGCTGCCAGGCAGAGTGCTGCTTCCTGTGCAAATTCCGGAGACATGTGGCGGGAATCATAAGCAATTGCCACGCCCTGAGATTCTTTCCCAACCTTTAAGATATAGTTTGCAAGTCCCTGTGTAGCGCGTCTTACCACGTAGATGTTCATACGGTTAGTTCCTGCTCCGATGATTCCGCGCAGACCTGCTGTACCGAATTCCAAATCCATGTAGAAACGCTCTTTTATCTCGTTCTCATCATCCTTGATAGCAGCTAATTCTGCTTTTGTAGCCTCGTCAAAATACGGGTTTTCCAGCCACTGATTATAAACCTCTTTATAATCCATTTCTAAAGTACCTCCCTAATACCTAGTATTTTGTAACCCTCCGGGGTACTGCTCACTCGGGATATCCCGCGAGACGTTTTATGTGAGCAAAGGTCACATAAAACCCGAGAATTGCAGGCGCGAAATCGCATGAATGCGATTTCTGTGCATCTCGCGGAGCGTGTTACTGTGAACGGAGTGAACAGTAACCCCTCCGGCAGCGCCGAAAGGTTACGTAATTTTCTTCTATTATATAACACTTCCCAAGAAAAATAAAGCAAAATCAAGGGGATCCGGCAGTTTTATTTCCGTTGCCGCTCAGAAGGGATATCTCCCGAAACACTTTTCCGGAAAAGCTCCCCACACTTCCTGCTGGGCAATAAATTTTCTCTGCTTTTCCACATTTTTCTCGGAAATCCAGGCCTTGTTATGGGAAAAATAGTAGTTTGCAAGCTTCCAGTATTTTTCCGGATAAGTAAACCGCACTTTCAGATTCTGCCATTCCGAGGGAGTGATGGGTTTGACCTGGTGGTAAGTTCTCAGCATTTCCCCTGCCAGTCCCAGATCCCAGTTATATTTTTCCAGGATTTTGCGCATAAAGCGGTAAAGGTCAGCCATCTGGATGTCAAAGCTCCACCGCCCGAAATTGGTGACCGCAGTTCCGCCCTTTATCATTAGAACGTTATGCTGGTTATACTCGCCGTGGCAGACACGCCCTTCCTCCATGGATGCCTTCCGAAGCTCCTCATAGCCGGAATCCGCCAGCATCTGAAGCGCCTCCTCGCCTTTTTTTAAAAACCAGCCTACGCTCGCAAGAAAATCCTTCTCAAAAGCATTGGACGGTCCTTTCTGCCTGATGTATTTCCGGATTTTTCGGATTTCCTGGTTGTGGCGGGTATATTCGTCCTGAAGTGATTTTTCCATATAAGTTTCGTTCAGGGATAATTTCATGGATTTATGTAGGCGTGCAAGGGTGCGGACACTTTTCAGGATATCCTCACGTGATTTGGTATCGCACTCGCGGCCTTCATACCAGATTTGCAGAGTGTATGGAATATTGTCTTTATCCGATGTGATAAGAGAACCTGACTGGTTCATAAGATAAGGGTCTACATTCATTCCCCCGGACTGTAGTTCCAAAAGAAGCTCCTGCTGAGCCTGAAGTTTTTTTTCGGAGCCGTGAAACTCCCTTAGAAGCAAAAGCCCCCGCTCCGTGCGGCACAGCAAAGCGCCGCGGGTTCGGGTCGTAGTTTCGGCGGTCAGACCGTATTGGGTCAAGGTACTGAGTCCGTAATCATACAATGGTTCGTCCCCCTCATATTGGTTTGTACCTTTTATCTTATGAGAGGGATCCGGGGGATATTCTGGATAACAGCAGGTCCTTCTCATTCAGCTCCGGATTCTCCAGAACCTCCTGTAAAAGCCTGTCCAGTATCTCCCCGATCTGTTTTCCGGGCTTTATGCCTGCAGCGATCAAATCTGTCCCGGTCACTGCCAGGGTTTTCAGGGAGACACAATCTCCACGGGCCGTAATATCCCGGTAAAGCTGCACCACCCCGTCCAGACGTGCCTGCTTCTGCTGCCGTTTGTACTGGCTCTGGGCCAGCATATCCGCTCGCTGCACCTCCAGATACAGCGGAAACAGATCCTCCCCTATTGTGTAAATGGCTCTTCGCACCTCTGTCTCCTGAGGCAGCGGACGCAAATCATGCCATTTGATCAGACGGCATACTTTTTTTATAGTGTCATTGTCAAATTTCAGCCGGCGGAGGAAGGTATGGGCCATCCTCTCACCAGCAGGTCCATGAGTCTTAAAATGATCCCGACCGTTTTCATCTGTTTTTTTCACTGCCGGCTTTCCAATATCGTGAAGCAGCATGGTAAGGCGCAGGACACGGTCTGCCCGGATATTTGCCAGGGCATGGAGGGTGTGTTCTCCCACTGTAAAACAGTGATGAGGCGTATTCTGGGCTGTTTCCATGCAGGCATCAAACTCGGGCAGAAACTCTCTTGTGATCCCGGCCTCATATGCCGTGCGCAGATAGTCCGGGTGTGGGGACACGAGGAGCTTCACCAGCTCCACCTGGATGCGCTCTGCACTTACATGCTTCAGATTAGGTGCCAGAACGCCCAGGGCTTCCTTTGTCTTTTCCTCAATCTCAAATCCAAGCTGGGCGCTGAACCGTACTGCTCTCATAATGCGCAGCGCATCCTCCGTAAAGCGCTCCAAAGGATTTCCCACACAGCGGATGATCTTCCGCTCCAGGTCCGCGATCCCTCCAAATAAGTCCACAAGTCCCCTGTCCGGGTTATATGCCATGGCATTGATGGTAAAATCACGTCTTTTCAAGTCTTCTTCCAGGCTTGCGGTAAAGGTGACCTCCTTTGGGTGACGGCCATCCTCGTATTCCCCATCCAGACGATAGGTGGTTACCTCAAAACCTTCTTTTTCCATCATAACTGTCACAGTGCCATGCTTTAGACCTGTGTCTACCGTACGGCGAAACAGTGCCTTCACCTGCTCCGGTGCGGCAGACGTGGTGATATCCCAGTCGTCCGGCGTCCTCCCCAGAATGGTGTCTCTCACACAGCCTCCTACCGCATATGCTTCAAAGCCTGCTTCCTCTAATGTTTGAATGATCGTTTCTACCTTTGATGGAATCTCAAATCTCATGCTGTTTCTACTCTTTCTTTAGTACGCTCTTCCCCAGTAAACCATCTTCTTAGCCGGTTTTCCGCAGCAGACGCAGACATCGCTTAACTGCTCCTGGTCAAAAGGCATACATCTTGAAGTTGCCTGCACATCTTCTTTGATCTTGTCCTCGCACTCCTGGCAGCCGCACCACATTGCTTTTACAAAACCAGGCTTGTTTACGATGGTATCCTTAAACTCCTCGTAGTTCGTTGCCACATAGGTGTGTGCATCGCGGTGTGCGCGTGCTTTTTCCAGCATATCATGCTGCATGGTATCCAGGATCTCCTGCACCTTATCTGCAAGCCCCTCAAATTTTACGGTATATTTTTCTCTTGTATCGCGGCGGCAGATCACAGCCTGTCCGGCTTCGATATCCTTTGGTCCGCACTCGATACGAACCGGTATACCGCGCATTTCCTGCTCTGCAAACTTGAATCCCGGGCTCTTGTCCGTATCGTCCACCTTTACGCGGATTCCTGCTGCTTTCAGCACACTGTAAAGCTCATCCGCTTTTTCCAGCACACCTTCCTTGCGCTGCTGGATCGGAATGATCACAGCCTGGGTAGGTGCGATTCTCGGAGGCAGCACAAGTCCGCTGTTGTCGCCGTGAACCATGATAAGTGCGCCGATCATACGTGTGGTCATGCCCCAGGAGGTCTGGTGTACATACTGTAACTGGTTGTTTTTGTCTGTATACTGGATGCCGAAGGCTTTTGCAAAGCCGTCACCGAAGTTGTGGCTTGTACCGGACTGCAGAGCTTTTCCGTCGTGCATCAGGGACTCGATGGTATAGGTTGCCTCTGCACCTGCAAATTTCTCTTTGTCTGTCTTCTGTCCCTTTACAACAGGAATGGCAAGAACCTCCTCGCAGAAATCCGCATATACATTCAGCATCTGAATGGTACGCTCCTCAGCTTCCTCTGCGGTTGCGTGTGCTGTATGACCTTCCTGCCATAAGAACTCACGGGAACGCAGGAAAGGACGGGTGGTCTTTTCCCAACGCACTACGGAGCACCACTGGTTGTATACCTTTGGCAGATCCCTGTGGGACTGGATTTCCTTCTGATAAAAATCGCAGAACAGTGTTTCGGAGGTAGGACGTACACAGAGACGTTCCTGCAGCGGTTCCAGTCCGCCGTGCGTTACCCATGCCACCTCCGGCGCAAATCCTTCCACATGATCCTTTTCCTTCTGCAGAAGGGACTCCGGAATAAACAGAGGCATATAAACGTTCTGTACGCCTGTCTCCTTAAATCTGCGGTCAAGCTCGTTCTGAATGTTTTCCCAGATAGCATAGCCTGCCGGTTTGATCACCATGCAGCCCTTCACGCTGGTGTAGTCGCACAGCTCTGCTTTTTTCACCACGTCTGTGTACCACTGGGCAAAATCCTCTTCCATAGAGGTGATGGCTTCTACCAATTTCTTTTCTTTTGCCATGATTTTTTCTCCTTTTTTGTGATTGAATGAGTTTTCCGGGATACGAGAGCGTCTTTCTGTAAACAAAAAAGAAGCCCTTCCATCCCTCACAAGGGACCGAAAAGCTTCGGCGGTACCACCCTAATTAGCCTTACGCAAAATGCCTGCGCAATGCTCTCTCAATTTCCGCTAACGCCGGAATACGCCGCACTTCAATTGTGCGGGGCTCCGAGGCCGGTTCCATGATTCACGCACAGAATCCTCACACCACCGCCTTTTGGCCTCTGCCCGCACCTACGCTGGCACCTGCCGGAAAGACTTCGGGACTCCTCTCTGAGATTGCTCCTCATGTACTATTCTCTTCATCGCCGTAATATTTCGCATTTATGGATATTCTATGCGAATTTTCCGTTTGTGTCAAGAGGGTTTCTCACACATCCAGCTCAATCTTTCTCCCGGTACGACTGTATTTATAGTAACGTACACCCGCCGCATCCAGCATTTTCTTGGACGCTATCACGGAAGGCGTATCCGCATATTTGTCGCAGTCGTATACAATGGTCTTGATTCCCGCCTGAATGATGGCCTTGGCACACTCGTTACAGGGGAAAAGGGACACATAGAGCTTTGCCCCTTCCAGACTGCCGCCTCTATAGTTCAAAATCGCATTTAATTCGCTATGGGTCACATAGAGATACTTGGTATCAAGCGGCTCTCCCTCTCTGGCCCAGGGAAATTCATCATCAGAGCATCCCTTGGGAAATCCGTTATAACCCATGGATAAAATCTTATTGTCCTCGCTTACGATACAGCAGCCTACCTGTGAATTCGGATCCTTGGAACGCATTCCCGAAAGGACTGCAACCCCCATAAAGTATTCGTCCCAGGTGAGATATCCCTCTCTTTTCTGATTCTTGTCTCCCATGTAAAAACCCTCCTTGGTCACATTACCTTTTGCCTTCTCTTTTTATTCCTGTTCAATCTGCCCGATCCTTCTCATATGCCGCTCATCCCCCGAAAACGGCGTATTCAAAAAGGTTTCCACGATCTTCAGCGCAAGCCCCGGCCCAACCACTCTGCCGCCAAGTGCCAGAACATTGGCATCATTATGCTGTCTTGTGGCTTCCGCACAGAAGCAGTCTGTGCAGAGAGCTGCACGGATTCCCTTAAACTTATTAGCAGTGATGGAAATACCAATGCCGGTTCCGCAGATCAGGATTCCCTTATCGCATCTTCCGTCCAGAATCGCCTGACATACTTTTTTTGCATACACCGGATAATCTACGGAAGCGGTACTGTCACAGCCGAAATCCTCATATGCAATCCCCTTTTCATCCAGATATTTCTCAATCTCCAGTTTCAGTTCATAACCACCATGATCGCAGCCTATTGCCAACATTTACTTTTCCCCCTGTACATGAATTATTTTATGCCCCGCCGCCTTTAACAGCCGGTTCATAATTGCCTGTCCCATCCTTGGCGTATAAAATGCCTCGGAATATATCTCACTTACCTGGCACTGGTCGAACTCTCTCAGCACCTCGTAAAGATTATGTGCAATGGTTTCTTCCTCTTCCCTGCTGCCGATACATTTCACAATGCCTCTGGGATATCTCGAAAAGGTCTCCTCTGTTGCAATGATTCCTATCTGTTCCTCTCTCTCCTCTGCTGCCAACGCAAAACGGTTAATAGCCTCTGTCACAGCCTCCGTTTCCCCCTCCACAATGGAAAGTTCTGCCTTTGGCGCATAATGACGGTACTTCATTCCCGGAGCTTTTGGATGAATCTTGCTGTCCGGGCTGATCAGCCCCTTATCCATCCTCACTTCCCCAAGAACAGCCTTGAGCATCTCCAGAGAAATATAGCCCGGCCTTAAAACAACCGGAACCTCTTCCGTGAAATCCACGATCGTAGATTCCAGTCCGATTCCCACCGCACCGCCGTCAATGATCATATCAATCGCATCCCCAAGATCCTCTTCCACATGCTCTGCTGTAGTAGGACTTGGCCGACCGGATGTGTTGGCGCTGGGCGCTGCCACATATCCTCCGGCAGCCCGGATCAGAGCAGCCGCCACACCATCGCTTGGAAAACGTACCGCCACACTGTCCAGCCCGCCTGTAGTTTCCATAGGTACCTGATCTGACTTCTGAAAAATCATGGTCAGTGGTCCCGGCCAGAATTTTTCCGCCAGAAGCATTGCTTTTTCCGGAACTTCCTTTACGATCCTGTCCAAACTGTCCATATCGGCAATATGTATGATCAGCGGATTATCAGACGGCCGCCCCTTTGCTGCATAAATTTTTTTAGAAGATAACGGATTCAGGGCATCTCCCCCCAGACCGTACACAGTCTCTGTGGGAAACGCCACAAGCCCGCCTTTTTTCAGAATTTCTCCTGCACGGGCAATGGCATTTTCGTCCAGGTTGTCCGCTGTCATGGATACAATTTCTGCTCTCATCTCTGTCCTGCCTTCTTTACTGTCTGATATAAATTCCCTGCTCCTCGATGAAATCCTCCAGATCCTGCAGGGCATCCTGGGCCCAGGTATCAGACATCACAAAGGGAGCCGGATCCGGGAAGAACATCTCTTTTGCAATTGCCTTTCCGGCATCCGTGCGGAAGATTTTTTCCACACTTAATTTAATGTTATCCGTAGAATTTCCGTTTTCAAAATAATTCACCAAAAAATCCGCTTCTACCAGGATCTGGTAGTCCAGCCCGTCTATATCCGTATATGTGTGATGATGCCCCACCAGATAGCAGACACGTTCCACCACGTCAGACTCATAGCCCAGCTCCTCCAGCATTTCTTTTGCATAGGCCGGTCCTTCTTTTTCCTGATATTTGCCTGCTGAACTTCCGTATTTCTCCATGGAGGGCTTAATACCGATATCGTGGACAAGAGCTGCTGTTTCCAGAATAAACTGTGTTTTTTCGTCAAGCCCTTCTTCCTCTCCGATCAGCCTTGCAAAGCTGTGTACCTTTACAAAATGCTGAATATGCTCCGGATCTCCGTTATAGAAGGAAACCATTTTTTTGTACAAATCATTTGTAATGCTCATGCCAACTCCTCCTTTAAATGTAATAAAAGCCCATCCTCATCCATTGGTATAACTATACCATTCCATGTAAAATCTTGTCAATCCACCTGCACGATATAGGTTCCGGAATTTTCATCTGCAAATACGATCTCTCCCAGACTTTTCAGCAGCTCATTATTCAGGCGATCCTCATATTTTTCCCGTTCCATAGAGCCTACAAAGATGTAAGAAACCTCATAGACATCCAGAAGCTTTTCCACAAGAACAGGATCGCCGGAGGTGTAAATACTCTCCACGTCCGCGCTTTTTTGATTCAGATCATCTGTATCGCCTCTCCAAAGCCACTCATGTGCGTACCAGCCCAGAATCGTAGGCAGTCCTGTAGTTGCCGAAACTCTTTCGTAATTTTTGTAGCTGTCTCCGTTTGCCTCCAGCACCACCTGAACCCCTTTGATATTTTTCTTCAGCCACCGGATAGCAGCCACGTCCTCCGGAAAGTCTGTTTCCAGATATGTGGTAGCGTTCAATCCCTGGTATTCGGACGGTTTCCACACCTCACCAAACCAGGTCTCCACGCTTTTCCCGAAATATCCGGCTGTACAAACCAGGAAAAAGAGTCCAATCCCGGAAAAAATCTTGAATATTTTCTGTCTTGACACCACCATCATCCGGTAGATTGCATATGCCATGGCCATGCCGAACATGATATAAGCCTGATAAGTCAGCTTGAACATTGTATTTGCTCTGGAATAGTCAATGCCATAAATATCCTTGACATAGACGATCTCCGGTATGAGCACAAGACCAATGGAGCAAAGCCCCAAAATAATGGTAAACAGATCTGCAGTCCTCACAGCCTTCATCAATCTGTACAGGCTTTTATGCTCCATACCACGAAGCTTTTCCCATAATATGGCTATCACAAACATCAGAGAGATTGCCGTCGGCAGCCCCCACAACACCAGAAGCTGATGGATCAGCGTATGATTCTGCGCCAGCGCCACCCCGTCTACCATGGATACAAACTGCACAGTAAAGGGCAGGATCACCACATAACCAACCACCAGGATTTCTACCGCCTGAACCAAGGTCACTGCCAGAATCCGTTTTATCTTTCCCCGCAGTCTGATAATGTTGGTAAATGTCACAACAGCGCCTGTTACTACGTAATAAATCACAAAATCCCAGAAATTAGTCCACTGGAACACACCGAGAAGCAAGCTGACCAAAAGGATATGCGGCATCAAAAGCTGTTTCTTCCAGAACTCTGCGCTTTTCAAAGATTCCTCAGCAGGGATGTCCTTTTTTCGCTCGCTTCGCATCCAGGCATAGAGAATCCCCAACAACAGCAGCACAAACATAATGTTTACCACATGGGCATGAAGATCCCCCAGCACGAAGGAATAGCATGGAAACTCATGTATAGTCTTGTCCGGCCTGTCAGGGTTGTAGCCGATATACCGGGTCGCGTCAGGGAACCAGTATCCCGTGACCTCCTCGCCCTTTATCTTCTGGATCCACGGAAGGATCACCGCATAAATCACATAGTGCATATTTCCAGCAATAGATACTGCCATTCCTGCCGTCAGTCCTGCAAAAACAGGCACCGCTTCCTTTACCCGTTTCTTTTTAGGCTGTCCCTTCATTCTGTCAACCGCCATCTGGTAAACCAGAGAAAAGGGCATGGCAAAGGCAAGTCCTGCCACAAAGGTCCGCATGAGATTGTAGGTAAGCTCCACCTTTGTAAAAGAAAGCTTTGTAAGAAATACCGCAAAATACTGTCCGCCGTAATAGTAATTAATATGCCCCTCTGAATACCACAGGTCCCTCGCCGGAAGGGTTGTACTGCGCATCATGGTTTCCATAAAGCCATAGTCCATGAATTTTTCCGTGCCGATTGCCTCAGGCCGAAAGCCTGCAAGGTATGTCCACAAAAGGAATGCCGCAAAAAAGATCAGCTCCTCCCAGTATACCAGCGAAAGATGCTCTATAGGAAAGCATTCGATTCCTTTTTTTGACTGCCTTTGCAAAAGGAAAATACAGCCTCCTGCACAAACCACGGTCACAAGGACACAGGTCAGTGCCGTAAAAGGTACCAGCTTAATAGATACCAGAAGCCATGTCAGATACCCGGTTGCGGTAATTGCCAGCATTTTGGAAAAAATCCATCCCTTGTCATCAAACCGTTCAAAAAGCCGTCCTGTCACCGGCATTGCGGCAACACCCATAACAGCCGCAAGAAGCCACCATGTCCAGAAGGTCCACACATCACTTTTCAGCAAAAAAGCCGAAAGTGCCAGGAGGACTGCTGCCATAACAGCTTTAAGTCCCCATTTCCATTTTTTCTTTCCAGAGGAAGATTGCAAGTGCACGCCATCCTCCTGTTCGTTCACATTCCTCTCATCGCTGTGTTCCATAAATTCTGATTCTCCCATCTTTAGATTTATAAACTTCCGGGAAATTCTTTGCAATAACATCCTCCCGGCATTCATGCTGTTCAAATTCCATTCCTTCTTCATATAAAATGTAGGTAATTTTTTTCTCTTTTACAAGCTTTTTCAGCATCTCATCGTCTGAAGCTGTATAAATGCCCACTGCCTTTTCAGCTCTGTAATAAGTATCATAGCCTGCAGACCATGCGTAGTAGGGCCACCCCATATACATCATAACGCCGGACATGGTTACCTCGTTCATGCTGTACTCCGGCGTCAGCAGCAGATCGTCATGATCCAGATTTTCTTTCAGCCACTGGGTCAGATCACTTTCCATGTTCACTGCGACTCTGTGGTCTTTGTCATTGTCCTTTAAAATCACCACAAAATCATAGATTCCCGTAGCCGTCAGACATACTGCCAGTGCTGCTGCCAGTATTTTTCTCCACACTCCTCCACGGAACAGCTTTTCAACAGCAAGTCCCCAGAAGATTGCCAGAAATGCATAGGATATCATGATATACTTATGATTTACCGTCACATCCGGAGTCAGCGATACAAAAAACGCAAAAACTGCCGGGAACAAAAAGCTGACGGCCGCTGCTCTCTCCCGCCTTTTCAGGAAAAGCAGCAGAACGATCACGCCCACAAAAAAGAAGCCGCTGATTCCGATCAAATAAGCCAGAACTCCTCCTGCTGTTTTTTCCTCTGCCAGAAATCCAAAATACAAAGATGTGGACACCGCTTCGCCCCGGATAAAGATTTTTGTCTGAAGGAAGGAAAAAAA
Source organism: Ruminococcus sp. 5_1_39BFAA (assembly GCF_964240875.1). Lineage (NCBI taxonomy): Bacteria > Bacillati > Bacillota > Clostridia > Eubacteriales > Oscillospiraceae > Ruminococcus > Ruminococcus sp. 5_1_39BFAA. Next base: position 23,586 of record NZ_CAXSVO010000023.1, read on the forward strand.
TATGGCTGTCACTGCCATAAGCAGGTAATCCAGCTTGCCGTCCGAAAAAAGTGCAAAGCCCATGAGGAGCAAAAGCCCTCCGATTACAGCCGCCCCGTTCCAGAAAGCACAAAGTCCCAGAAGCAGCCCCATGAGAAGCGCACTCTCCAGATTACGGCTCTTCCAGGCTTCTATGGAAAAAATCCGCTTTTTCATCCAAAGCAGTCCCTTTTCCTCATGGGCCGCTCCCGCCTCCAGCCAATCCCAAAACAGCCAAAGCGCCAGGGCTGCCAGAAGCATTCCGAAGGGCAGATGTCTTTGGTTCAGGTATACGTTAAAGTTCCACAATCCCCAGTTCTCATTTGTGGTGTAACCGATGAAGCTGGTGTTTTCTGAAAGAGTCTGTAAGAGATCGCCCGCCTGGATATGTTCCCAGGCAAACCGGAAAAAGGCGGTTCCGCTTCGAAATAACATGAATATCACAGCCAGTACGCCGCTGGCAAAGGTTCCGGTGATCCGCTTTGCCAGAGAATACAGCATCACCCAAAAGCCCACCAGTGAAAGAATGCTGACAAGGTTGTAGGCAATATCAATGCGAAGTCCCAGATATTCCAGATTTCCCACCAGAAACTGGAACATAAAATGATACTTGATATCCTCTCCCCCAAAGTGAGGGTATTGGGTGGGAAAATTATTTCCATAGGAAAAGGAACGCATCATGGCCGTATGAGGCGCATAATCACCATAAACCGTAAAGCCGGAGTACAGATATCCGTTGTTCATGTGAAATACATAAAACATAATCCAGGTGACAAAAGCAAGAAGGATGCTGAAAAAGATAATCTCCCGGCGGTCCGGTCTTTTATATGCCAGTTCCTCTCTCAAGGATTTTGTTCCGCTTTTTTTTCTTTTTGCATAGAGGATGCCAAGCCCCGCAGCAGTTCCCAGCATAACGATCAGATTTCCCGGCAAAAGAGGTGTTTCCACTCCCATGCACACACTGGCAGCCCAGGCCACTATGTAAACCGCCCACGTCAGAAGCAGCGTTCCTGTTCCAAAAGAGGCCGCAGCCACCATGCACAAGGGCTTACGGCTGGCTTCCTTTCCGTTCTCTTCACATGGGAGCAGAGCTTCCGTAACCTCTCGCCCCAGTAAAACCGCCAATATCAGATACAAAATTCCAAACATACTTTTCCTCTATCTGTTCATCATGTATTTACAATTTCAAATAATCAAGTTTCGTGCATTCGCTAAGTGCTCACATTATACCATGGTCCCCCTTTTATTAAAAGTGTCTTCACAGAAAAATCAGACGGCGTTTCCGTTTTCTAAGTCAAGATACTGGCTGATCCCATCTGCAATGGCCTGGGCTACCTGCTGCTGGTATTCCTCCTGCTGAAGGAGGGATGCTTCCTCCTGGTTTGTGAGGAAACCGCATTCTATGATATTTAGGATTCCCGGGCTTCTTTTCAGAAGATAGTAAGTTGTGTTTCCTTTTTCTATCCTTGGTCGCGCTACAGACAAGCCTGTATTCAGCTCCTCCTGCAATATCTTCGCCAGCTTCTCCCCCTCAATTGAATCCTTGTAGTAAAACACCTGCGGCCCCTTCACAGATGGATCCTGGTAGCTGTTCTGGTGAATACTCACAGACAGCAGCGGCTCTGTTTCCTGAATGATGGAAATTCTTTTTTGCAGATCCTGGGCTTTTTTATTGTTGGAATCCTTATCATAAAGCCCTACATCCTCGCTTCTCGTCATAACCACCGTAAAATCCCGCTTTTCCAGCTCCTCCTTAAGCTTCAGGGCAATAGACAGATTGATACCTTTTTCCTCCAGTCCACCCACTCCGATCATTCCCGGATCCATCCCTCCATGTCCCGCATCCACCACGATCACCTTTTCGGAGTTCATTTCCTTTGATACATTCGCAGCCTCTCTGGACAAATAATAAAAGCATATCAGCAGAAGGCAGGCCATTGTCAGCTCCATGAAATGTTTTTTCAACACAAAACACCCCCTGGCATATTTATTTTAATATATGTCCCAGGGAGTGCTTTTATCATCGATAAATCTCAAAGGAAGCCGTTGCTTCCTGTCAGGAATTCAGATTATCCGTAATCGCCTGCCAGACAGCGCTGTTCTCAAATCCAAGCTTCCACGCAGCCACACCTGCCAGATTATAATTCTTTGCAAGCTGTACTTTTGCAGCAATAGATTCGCTGTCCTCTATCCAGATCTGATAGCTGATTCCATCTTTTTCAAAGGAGCCGTAATGCTGGCTCACATCATTATCCCAGTAAGTCTGAGCGTTATTTTCTGTGACCACCTGCTGTGCCTGGTCCATGCCAATGGCCTCGCTTGACAGGGTGCCCGCCTCCGTTTTCCAGAGCCTGCTGTAAAACGGCATTGCATTGATCACACGTTCTGCCGGAACCTCTGCGATGGTGTCCTGAATTCCTTTCTCTACCCATGGCAGGGAAGCTACAGATCCGGCCTCTTCGGAACCGACGTAATGCTCATCGTATCCCATAATGATCACATAATCTACCACCCGGCCCTGTTCTGCCCTGTCATAATGGCTGGTAAAATCCTCAGGAACCGGATTATCGACTGACAGAACCAGATTATTCTTATGGCATTCTATAGACAGTTCCCGCAAAAACTCCAGGAAGTGGGGACCAACATCCTCCTTCAAATACTCAAAGTCAACATTAATACCGTCAATTCCCGCACCTGCTGCCGCGCCCACAAGCTGGGCTACAAGATTTTGTCTGGCACTTGTACTGGAAAGCAATACGGTGGTATCCACATTTTCACTGTAATTAAAGTTATCCACCACGCCCCAGACCTTCAGCCCTCTCTCATGAGCAAGAGCCACATAGTCTGCCGTGGCGATACTGGTAAGATTTCCGCTGTTATCCTGGACAAAGAACCAGGTCGGCGCGATCACATTCACACCTGTCATATTCTGAATCGCATCTGCCAGCGTAACATTTGCCTCTGCTGACATCACCTGATGCCAGACCATATTTACAGGCTGATCCATAGTCAGATACGTATATGGCTCTGCCTGAAAACTACGCTCCATGGTCGTTTCCTGAGGCACACTGATCTTTTTCTTTTCCACATAGCCTACATAGCCGTCCCAGGTAGCTACCTGTGTCCAGCTTTCCAGCTCTTCCATATAAATCAGGGTATCGCCTTTATTCACTTTGGTAAGTACCGGCGATTTGATGCCGCCTCTGTAACGGACATACGTATCCTTCTGAGCCGTAACGGTCATGATTCCTGTAAACTGTTTCTGAATGGCAATTCGTGAAGGATTCTGGTAAATATAAGAATCTATGTCTGTATATCTTTTTATATAATCGAGACTGAGATAAACGGCGCCATCCTTTAGCCAAACCTCACTGCCGGCCTCTGCTGCAGCGGGTACGCTTGTCAGCTCAGTCGGTGTGGCGTAGAGTACCTGCTGCCCCTCACCATCCCAGTAATATCTCTGGTTCAGATAGCTGTTTACCACTTCAATAGGAAGATATGCCAAGTCACCGGAAATGGCACCTCTCTGCTCCAAAATCTCCGTACCAATGGTAATAGCCGCTTCCCCTTCTGATACGGTTCCATAATATTCATTTAAATCCATCTGCTTTTTCGTCGGTATATATTTCATGATCACATGTGTACCAATTCCCAGCAATGCTATAACAGCAATCAGAATACACACAAGTACAACCGGGTTCATTCTTCTTCTCATAATTCGTATCCTTTCGGCAAAATCTTTGCGATTAAATCCGCGATTAATTCACTCTGCGCTGCCGCTTGAGTTCATTAAGTGCTATTATATCATATTCCCGAAAGTTTGCATTACAAAATTCGACTTTTCATAATTTATTTATATTTAAAAGTCCTTTCGGCCGGTTTTGTATGAGTAGGGGGAACTTGCCGTTCCGAAAGGACTCCTTTCTCTTTTGTATCTTTCATGGGTTATGTAGCCCCGATAAAATCAAAATCCACACGGGCAATCAGGCCCTTTTCATCTTCCGTGTAGTCCCGCATATATCCGCCGCCATCTGCAAACTGACAGGCTTTTGCGATGGTTTTCGGAGTGCTTGGTTCTCCGTCCAGGTAAAGAGAAATTCCCTTTTCCCTGTAAAGCTCCAACTCCTGCTTCAACGGCTTACAGGACTTTTTCTTCCTTTTCACTCGTGATATATTATTCGTGCCCTAACCTCCTTTCTTTTCTACTGAATTTAGAAAACACCACACAGGTTACAGAAAAGACACTTGTACCGACAGCTTACTTTATCTTCGTGGAAATTGGTGTGACGCCACAGCAAGAATGCTGCAAGACAATAATCGGCGGCAACCATAAAACTTTTGAACAGTTACAATGTTAATACTTTAAGCGAACTTTATGTCAACGGGTTACAGCTTATAAAGCCATCTGACAAATTTCTTTTCTTGTTCTCCATTATACAGATTTTATGTCATGATGCAAGGGCTTTTGTCAAGTTTTGAAAAATTTAATATTTAATATTTCAAAGTATTCTGCAGTTCACAATTCTTTCCTCTTGCACTTTTCATTCATATATTATAAAATGTAGAATCATATTATTTATGAATTCACAAATGCCATCGGTATAAAATAAGAACAGATACCACTTCTCAAAGAATAGGATGTGATAATATGAAAATAGAAAAAATCAACGAAAACCAAATCCGCTGCACTCTCACAAAGGAAGATTTGGAGAGCTACCAGATTCGGATCAGCGAGCTGGCATACGGCACGGAGAAAGCGAAAAATCTTTTCCGCGAAATGATGCACCAGGCACAGATCGAGTTTGGCTTTGAAGCAGATAACATTCCGCTGATGATCGAAGCTATCCCGGTAAATACAGAAAGCATCATCCTCATTGTCACCAAGGTGGATGATCCAGAGGAGCTGGACACACGTTTTTCCAAATTTGCGCCCTACAAAACCAATAAGCAGGAAAACATCCAGTTTGACGGCGCTGACAATATCATTGATATTTTTCAGAAGCTCTGCGAGGCCAGACAGAAGTCATCCCAAAAGAAACAGGAAAAGGCCGATGCTTCCCCGGCAAAACCTGCTGCGGAGGAGGCTGCCGTTAATCTTCTGCGCCTTTACACCTTCCCGACGCTTGACGATGTGATCGCTGCTTCCCATGGACTTTCCGGCTTTTTCACCGGACAAAATACCTTGTACAAAAATCTGGCAGACAGCAGCTATCAACTGGTGATCCATCAGTCCGCCTACACACCGGAGGAGTTTAATAAGGTCTGCAACATTCTTTCCGAATACGGAAACGGGCGCGCCTTCACTCTTTCCGGAGAAGCATACCTGAAAGAACATGGCGAGATGATCAGCCAAAATGCCGTACAGCAGTTGGCACAGCTTTAAGAAAAAAAGAAAAAGACCGGCACATCACCGGTCTTTTTTATTTGTCATTATGCTTCCAGCACAATGCATAAATTACTGAGCAAGAAAATCATTGATCTGCTGAACCAGTACGTCTGCATCCATGCCGTGAACCATTGCAGCTTCTTCAAGGGATTCCATCTGAGAAGACGGGCATCCGATGCAATGCATACCTGCTCTCATAAGAATGCCTGCAATATTCGGATCTAACTGAAGTAACTGGCCGATCAGCATCTGTTTTGTTACCTGTGCCATGATATAATTCCTCCTTTTTGTTTTAACAAGACATGGGAAAGCATTCCCATTCCAGCTCATTATAATACCAAACTCATCTTTTCGCAACTGCCTGAAATCTAAAAATATGTTTATAATTTTGTACTTGTAATCCTATCCCAGATATATTAGAATGTGTGTATGACCCGAACAGGGGGCAAAAGAGATTAAAAGGAGGATACTATTATGGCATATGTAATTTCTGACGAATGTGTTAGCTGCGGAACTTGCGAAGGCGAGTGCCCATCTGAGGCTATTTCCCAGGGCGATGACCATTACGTAATCGATGCTGATGCTTGTGTAGAGTGCGGTACTTGCGCAGATGTATGTCCTACCGGCGCTATCAGCCAGGAATAATACTTACCCGAAAGGGACTAAAATGCTGCAGGCTTTAAAACCTGCAGCGTTTTTCTTTTGCATATCCTTGATATTTCCGCTCTCTGTGCTTAGGATTTTACAATATAATATCCCAACTTTACTTCTTTTAGGGCGCTTTCTCCCTGCCCCAGTATCTCCATCAGCATTTGTACCGCTATCTCTCCGCTTTTTTCATATGAATAGTGGACTGTGACCAGAGGCGGCGCTGTTACCCTTGCCATCTCGGAATCCCCCTGTCCCGCCACCAATATCTGATCCGGAACCGCTATTCCATGCTCCTGCAGATACTGCATGGACCCGGCAGCCATGGTATCCGTAGCGCAGATCAAGCCATCCAGCTCCCTGCATTTTTCCAGTATCTCACCTGTCTTTTCATATCCGGACTGAACTGAGAAAGAGGCGATCACAAAATTTTCCGCAAGCTCGTTATGTCCCATATCACACACTGCATCCCGGAATCCCCTGTACCGCTCTGCTCCTACAGCCTTATCCTGCTGGATCGCACCAATGTAACCAAGTTTCTTCCTTCCCTTTTCCAGGAAAAACTTTGTAAGATCATAGGCTGCATGGTAATCATCATGAAAGACACAGCAGCAGCCTGACAACTGCTGCCCCAGGATCACAAGCGGAACGGGAAACTTTTTCAATATACGTTTATGCTCTGCTGTAAAGACCGTGGCGACCAAAATCACGCCATCCACCTGTTTGTCATTAAAAGCAGACAAATATTCCAATTCTTTCTTTGGATTATTTTGAGTAACGGCCAACAGCATCTGATACCCGCTCACATTTAAGACAGACAGTATTCCTTCCACAATCCTTCCAATGGACGCAGATGCGATTTTTGGCACGATCACACCAATCATTTTCGTTTTCTTTGTTCTAAGCGTCTGTGCCTGGACAGACGGTCTGTATCCTGTTTCTTCTACAACCTTTCGGATTGCTTCCCGCTTCTCATCTGAAATGTATCCGTTATTAAAATAACGGGAAACGGCTGCTCTGGACACGCCTGCCATTTTTGCGATTTCTGCTATATTCATCCGCATTGCTCCTTGTCATAATAATGAAATCTTTTTCATAGTATAGCACAATCAAATATGGATTTCCAGCCGTGTCTGATACTATAGCCTGTTCTTCACTCCATAAAGACCTACTGGGATTTCTGCTGCTTTTTCTTCAGATAATAAAAACCGTAAGCCGGAATATTCACCCCTGCCGCCTTCATTTCCCTTCCTGAAATCAGTTCCACATAATCTCCGTCTGTTTCATTGATCCATGCTGTCTTATCAAATTCGCTGAAGTTGAACAGCCCTATGATCTTCTCGCCTTCATAATATCTTCCGATGCACAGTACAGACTGATCCCATGTCTCAATGGTCCAGGTGTCTGCATTGGATACAAATGCCTTTTCCTTTTTCCGTATCTTCTCCAACCTGTCCAGACTATAGAAAATTTTTCCCTCCACAGTATTGGAATCCTGAATATTTTCAGCCAGCTCCCAATTCATCGCCCCACGATGGAGATATCTGGAATCAGCGGCTTTATGGGGATTTTCTTTATATGTATAGTCATTGACCTGTCCAATCTCATCCCCACTGTACAGCACCGGAATACCGGACTGCATAAACATATAAGCATGGAGCATCACATCCAGCCTGACGGCCTTTTCCATCGCCTCATTGTCTTGCTCAAATCCAGCCTTCTCTATACCGCACATTGACGCCGTTGTTCCGCAAAATCTGGCATCTCCGGTAACCGGGTCCGCATTGTAAAGCTCCCCGCGGCTTTTGCTGTCCCCTGCATAGCCCTGGAAATAATCGTTCAAATATTTCTTATGGCAGCGCTCCTCAATTCCTTCTGTCATCAGAGTCCCATAATCAAGCCCCCAGCCGATATCATCGTGGCACCGGAGATAATTTAAAAATACATAATCCTTTGGAAGTGCATTTACAATATCAAGCTGCTTTTTCAGCAGTCTTACATCTCTGGTTGCTACGGTATGCCATGTGGTTGCCATTGTAGTAACATTGTAGAGCATGTGGCATTCCGGTTTCTCCACTGTTCCAAAATACGGCACTACCTTTTCCGGTTCCATGACCACCTCTCCGAGCAAAAGAACGCTTGGGCAGACAATCTCGCTGATCATACGCATCATGCGCACAATGGTATGTACCTGCTGCAGATTCCGGCACGGCGTATTTAATTCTTTCCAAATATATGGAACTGCATCTATACGGATAATATCAATCCCCCTGTTTGCAAGATAAAGGAAATTATACATCATCTCATTGAAAACCCTGGGGTTTTTATAATTCAGATCCCACTGATAGGGATAAAAGGTTGTCATAACAAAATACCCTGCGTCATCAAGCCATGTAAAATTCCCCGGCGCTGTGGTAGGAAATACCTGCGGAACCGTTTTCTCATACAGGGACGGCATGTACCAATTATCAAAGAAAAAATAGCGGCTCATATATTCCCCATCACCCTGACGTGCTTTTCTCGCCCACTCATGATCCTCTGATGTATGATTCATAACAAAGTCCATGCAGACATTGATACCCTTTTTATGACAGGCCGCTGTCAGATTTTCCAGATCCTTCATAGAGCCAAGTTTTTCCTGTACCTTTCTGAAATCAGATACCGCATAGCCCCCGTCAGAACGTCCCTCGGGTGTATCGAGAAACGGCATCAGATGAATATAGTTTACATTGCACTTCTCAATATAGCCCAATCTGGCTTCAACGCCCTTCATATCTCCCGCAAAATTGTCAATGTAAAACATCATGCCAAGCATATCATTCTGCTTGTACCAGTCCGGCTTTTTCTCCCGTTTCAGATCCAATGCTTTTAAATCTTCATTTCTTTCCAGATAGAATTGCTTTATATTGTCACACAACTCAGCAAACATGGAATCATTTCCATATAATTCCATATAAAGCCAGCGAAGCTCATCGTGATGCTTTTCTAATCTCTTTAAAAAAACTGTTTCTGCTGTTTTCATTTCTTCCTGATTTCCCCTTTCCTTATAGAAAGGGGATGCCGCCACAACTCCTCTGATCTTTTCCAGAGCTTGTATAAGCAGCATCCCTTTATTATTTACAGAGTGTTTTCAAAAAATGTTTTCATTCCCTCAAAGGCGGCGGCTTCATCGGCACCTTCTATTTCTACCTCTACAGTGTCACCGCATTTCACTCCAAGCCCCATAACAGCCATCAGCTTTGTTGCGCCTGCTGCTTTTCCATTCATTACGATCTGGATCTTGCTCTCATACTTCTTTGCTTCCTTTACCAAAAGCCCTGCTGGTCTTGCATGAATTCCTATCTCGTCCTTGATCACATAACTAAATTTCTGCATTTCTGTTACCTCCCTGGATATTATATAAATTTTATTTATTCAATTGTAAAAAGCTTTTCCATAGTATCTGTTTTTCCGGTTTTTAATACCTTAAAGCCGGGATAATCATCACTGTTCGTCAAAAGCACGGCAGTTGTCGTACTATATCCCGCTTCTTTAATCTTTGAAATATCAAAGGTAAGCAATTTCTGTCCGGCTTTTACCTTGTCGCCTTCGGAAACCAAAAGGTTAAATCCCTCTCCCTTCATATTTACAGTATCAATTCCCACATGGATCGGACCTCCATTCCATCAGGGCCAGTGATTCCTATGGCGTGGCAGGTGTCCGTAACCGAGGAAATTTCGCCATCAAATGGAGCAACTACTTCTCCAGCCTCCGGCTCAATTCCTACTCCGTTTCCAAGAATACCAGCCGCGAATGTCTCATCCGGGATTTCCTCTCTGCTAATAACATTTCCCCTCAAAGGAGCAAATAAAGCTTTTTCCGCTGCAGCTGGTTTCTCCGGAATCTCTGCCTGTGCCTCCTCTGCCTTCGGCGCAGTTTTTTCGGAAGCTCCGTCTTCCCCGGTCTCCTCCTTCCAGGTAAACCATGTAAGGGCAAAGGAAACGCCAAAGGATACTGCCAATATGATCGCATACTGTACAGTGTAATCCAGTGTGATCAAAAATCCTGGAATACCTGTTACTCCGTAGGAGGTTGCGCCGATATGGAAAATGGATCCAAGCAGCGCTCCTGCTGCTCCGCCGATCATACCGCACACCAGCGGTTTCATAAACCGAAGGTTCACACCAAAAATAGCTGGCTCTGTAATTCCTAATGCTGCTGATATGGATGATGGGATCGCAACAGACTTCGTTTTCATATTTTTTGCTTTCAGGCCAACAGCAAGGCAAGCAGCGCCCTGCGCAAAGTTTGCTGCGGATGCGATCGGCATCCAGATGTTCAGTCCATCCACTGCGGAAAGCATTCCCGCTTCAATAACATTGTACATATGATGAATACCGCAGACTACTGTAAGCGGATACAACGCGCCCATGATCATAGCGCCGATTCCATGTCCTACTGTAATGATCCACCCTGCAAATTCCAACACATAGCTTTCTGCTGTTGAAAATACCGGACCGATGATTCCCAGCGTGATAAATGCAGTTACAAGTACCGTACAAAGCGGAGTTACAAATAAATCGATCATTTCCGGCACATGCTTGTGCAGCCATTTCTCAATTTTACACATCAGCCACACCGCAATAACGACCGGTATCACATGTCCCTGATATCCCACCTGACGAATGGAAAATCCAAACAAATTCCATACCGGGATATCCGCTTCTGCCATAGAACCTACGGACCATGCATTGAGCAGGTTTGGATGGATCATGATCATACCAATAACTGCTCCAAGGAAAATATTACCGCCAAATACCCTTGCCGCAGACACTGCGATCAGTATCGGAAGGAATGTAAACGCTGTGTTTGACATCAGATCAAGGATTCCATACCAGTCGCTGCCCGCAAATGACGGAATCGCTTTGCCAAGCGCTTCAACAAGCCCCATCATCAGGCCGGAGGCCACGATAGCCGGAAGGATCGGCACAAATACGTCACCCAAAGCCTTGATCATCCGTTTAAATATGGGCTGCTGGGCTGCAGCTGCTGCTTTTACTTCCTCTTTTGTTGCCGCTGTCATGCCGCTTACCTTCAGGAACTCATCATATACTTTATTTACGGTTCCTGTACCTATGATCAATTGAAGCTGTCCATTATTACTGAACACGCCTTTTACTCCATCAATGTTTTCCAGTTTTTTCATATCGATTTTACTGTTATCCACAGTAACCAGTCGGAGCCTGGTCGCACAGTGTGCTGCGCTTACCAGATTGCTTCTTCCGCCAAGAGTTTCATAAATCTCTTTTGCGCATTTCGCATAATCCATAGCCATATTCTTTCCTCTTTTCCACTTTTTGTTCTCTTAAATATGAAATCGATAACACTTTTTATGAAATAAATATATCACCAATATTTCTCAAAGTAAATTGACATTTATTCTAAATTATCGCAGTCATTTTTGCGCATAATGATGTGAACGATTTCACATTGAGTTATTTAACCCTACAGAATATATCCCATTTCGTCACTTAAGCATAGATTAAATGATACTTTATAAAAGCTTTTCGGATACCGTCATCCTTCACAGATGGACAGATGTCATCCGCCAGCTTTTTCAGCTCTTCACTGCCATTCTTCATACAAATACTAAGACCTGCAGCTTCCAGCATCTCCCTGTCATTCATACTATCCCCAAAAGCCACTGAATCGTCCAGAGAAACCCCAAGATAATCGCAGACCTTTTTGACCGCCTTTCCCTTATCAAACTGTTTATTAACCACCTCTCCGTTAATAAATCCATCCTTATTTTCCGGCTGGATACAGAACTCAAAATCAGATGCCAGAACCTTCTGCGGCTGTACCAATTGATTTCTGGTCCTGCTCATGATCACGATCTTGTACACCGGCTGTCCCCTGTATTCCTTCATGGGAAGAATGTTCAGCGATTTCTCGATCTGTTCTCTCCATCGGAGCAGCTCACTGTTGCTCCCTTCCGCAGCATGGTCCCGCAGAAAATCTTTGAAGCCCTCATCCGTGTATGAACCGTCCATACACTCCACAGTGCGGAATACCCCGTTTTCCTCCAGTACCTTCATTGCGGTCTGTCTCTGCGTTTCCGTCATCGGGCAATCGTAGATCACGTTTTTCCCACATTCGATGTATCCTCCCGAACTGGCCACGATTCCATCAAAATCATATTTCAGCAGCGGGGACAGCATATCATAATTCCTGCCCGTGCACAGGAATACATAATGCCCCTGCTCTCTCGCGCCTTTGATCGCCTGCAAAGCAGATTCCGGCGGATCATTACTCCCCGGCTCTGTCAGTGTTCCGTCAATATCCAGAAAAATCACCTTTCGCTCCATTTATAACCTCCTGTAATTCAGCGTGAAAGCATTTGTTTTGCTTTTGTCCGTATACGCAGCGGAGAACTGCGCTGTTGTGATATCGATTTCATTTTCATATATAATAAACCATTATTTTCATTTTGTAAATTGGCATTCTATATAATTTATCATCTATTTTTTTATTTATAATGCTGAAATCAATTTCATATTGTATCGTCAGTAGTCGTGCAGAGGTTTCCAGAATGCTATCTTATCAGAAAGTGAGTGCCCACGACCATATTCCTTTGACATGAAAAAGTGTGCGCCTTGGCGCACACTCGCGCCGAAGCGCGGTTGCGCCAGCAACCATATTCCTCTTGCGCATAGTGCGCATTCACGCAGCGTAAGCTGCGTTTTTTGTTTCAAAGGAAAGTTCAGCAAATCTTCACGCAGAACAAAATAAACTACTTTCCTTTGAAATAAAAAAGCTACCCTCTATGACAATAGGGGATAGCTCACTCTCTTCAGCTATGTACTTTATTTTTCTTCCTGTTTTTCTTATCCGATGCTGCGGCAGCCTCTTTCCTTGCGAGCTGCTGACGGCGGATGGCCTCGTCCAGTGAACGGCATCTTTTTTCTCCATCATTTTTTGCATGTATTTCCTGAGCAATCAGGCGTTCCAGGATTTCCTGAAACTCCAGTATCTTTTCACTGTTTCTTGGTTCCTGCTGATTGTCTTCTCTGTCAAGAAGTTCCTCCCTGATTATTTCTGCCTCGCTTTTTGCCTCCGGCTTGTCCTCAGAAATTCCCTCTGCTTTTTCTCCTTCCAGAAGCCTGATCTTACTTTCAGCAGAACCCGGTGCCGTATGAGCGATCTGCGGAATTAGATCCTTAATGGCTTTCAGTTGAAGTCCGCGGTTCTTTAGTTCTTTTATATTCAAAAACAACTGAATATCATATCCGGTGTAGTAGCGGTGCCCCAGCTCATTTCTGCCGATTCGGAGATCCAGTTCCTCTTCCCAGTATCGCAGAACATAGGATTTTACCCCAGTCATCTCTGTAGTCTGTGCAACGGTGTACCGTTTTTCCATACTACCCCTCCTTATGAACTTCACTTACTCCATTATAACAAACCGGGCGGAGATTTCAAGAAAAACAGGTCGACATAATGTGTCAAAAGATAAGGCGGTGCGCGGTTTCAGACGTACGAGCCGTGCTCATTCCACACGTACGAGCCGTGCTCACCTCGCGGCTTACGCCGCTCGGTGGCGGGCTTCGCCCTATGCGTCTACAGATAAGAGCCGCCGGGGAAATGCAAGCACTTCCCCGGCGGCTCTTATCCGTATCCGCGCACGGCTCTACTTTTTCATATTTACAAACTGCGTATATCTCGGCAGCCATACTAGTTCTACGGTTCCGATGGGGCCATTTCGCTGCTTGGCTATGATGATCTCCGCAATGTCTTTTTTCTCTGTATCCTTATGATAATAGTCATCCCGGTAAATAAACATGACCACATCCGCATCCTGCTCAATGGCTCCGGACTCTCGAAGGTCGGAAAGCATTGGTCTGTGATCAGGACGCTGCTCCACAGCACGACTGAGCTGGGAAAGTGCAATCACCGGAACATCCATCTCCCTGGCTATGGCTTTCAGGGAACGGGAGATCTCCGAAATTTCCTGCTGCCTGGAATCGCTCCTTCCGCTTCCCGTCATGAGCTGCAGATAGTCGATCATGATAATACCAAGATTGTGCTCCAGTTTATACTTTCTGCACTTGGAACGCAACTCTGAAATGGAAATACCAGGCGTATCATCAATGATCAGATTGGAACGCCCGATGATATCCGCGCCCTCCACCAGTTTTGTCCAGTCCTCGTCCTTTAGATTTCCGGTTCTGAGGTTCTGGGAATCCACATGGGATTCCATGGCAAGAAGACGGTTTACAAGCTGCTCCTTTGACATCTCGAGACTAAAGATTGCCACCGTAACATCCTTCCGAAATGCCATATACTGTGCAATATTCAACACAAATGCCGTCTTACCCATAGACGGGCGCGCCGCGATCAGCACCAGATCTGACGGGTGCATCCCGGAGGTTTTGTAATCCAGATCCACAAATCCTGTAGGAATACCGGTAACGGAGCCTTTCAGCTTGGATGCCTTTTCAATATTATTGATAGCATTCAATACAACCTGCTGAATGGGCACATAATCATCACCCATTTGCCGCTGAAGTACATTAAAAAGCTTCTTCTCCGCTTCGTCCAGGATCATCTGCGTGCTGTCCTTCTCCAGATAGCAGGTATTTGCAACCTCCTCGCTTGTCTTGATCAGACGCCTGAGAACCGCTTTTTCACTTACAATATTGGCATAATATTTTACATTGGCAGAGGTGGGCACGGCAGAGATCAGATCTCTCACATACTCCATGCTGCTGATATCCGGCGGCAGTTCCTTCTCCTTCAAGCGATCCTGCAGTGTCACCATATCTACAGGCTTTCCCTCATTGCACAGCTCCACCATGGCATCAAAGATGATTCCATATTGGCTCTGGTAAAAATCATCGCTTGTGAGAATCTCCGAAGCCACCAAAATGGCATCCCGATCCAGGATCATGGAGCCGATCACCGACTGTTCTGCTTCTATGCTGTGAGGAAGAATCCTCTTGATCAGCGCTTCTTCCATTTGCGATTAAACATCCTCTCAAACTTAGTTTACAGCAATCTAAAAATTGTACGCATCCCCGCAGCGTGAGCTGTGTTCTACTGCGCTTCCTTTACCCATACCTTCAGGCTTCCTGTCACCTTTGGATGCAGACGTACCGGTACATTTGTCACGCCCAGATTCCGGATCGGATTGGGAAGCTGAAGTTTTTTCTTATCAATATCCAGATTTAACTGTTCCTTTGCAGCCTCCGATATTTCCTTTGTGGAGATAGAGCCGAAGGTTTTTCCTCCCTCTCCCACCTTCAGAGTAAGGATGATCTCCTTATCCTCCAGATCTTTTGCAAAGGCTCTGGCGGCTTCCAGATTTTCCTGCGCCACTTTTTCAGCATTTGCTTTCTGAAGCTTTAAATCATTTAAATTCTTTGGAGTTGCTTCCACACCCAGCTTTTTCGGCAGGATCATATTTCTGGCATACCCATCGCTGACATTTACAATTTCTCCTTTTTTTCCAAGAGATTTTACATCTTCTAATAAAATTACCTTCATTGGTTAATTTCTCCTTCCTGACATAATTGATCTATAATATCTTTTAGCATCTGTTCGGTTTCCTCCACAGATGCCTTAACCTGTGCACCTGCAATATTTAAGTGGCCTCCGCCGCCCATTCTCTCCATCATCACCTGTACATTGACCTCGTCAATGGCACGTGCGCTGATATACACCTCATGGTTGTAGGCAGTAAGAACAAAGGATGCCTTTACTCCCGCAATATTCAAAAGCTCATTTGCTGCCTGAGCGCCTACCACGGTAGGGCTTTCCAGACCTTCGCTCGGGCATACTGCAATGGCAAAGCATTTCTGGTAAATATGGGCAGTCCGCACAGCTTCAGCTCGTGCTTTATAGGACTCTATGTTATCCCGCAGCATCTTGCGCACCCTTGTGATATCCGCGCCGTTCCTGCGCAGGAAAGCCGCTGCCTCAAAGGTCCGTACACCGGATCGCGCTGTAAAATTGTTGGTATCAATAACAATGCCCGCATACAGGCAGTCTGCTTCCAGATTACGCAGGCGCAGGTCGTCCGAAAAATACTGCAGAATCTCCGCAACCATTTCACAGGTAGAGGAAGCGTATGGCTCCACATAGGAAAGAACTGCATTCTGGATCACCTCGCTGCCGCGCCTGTGGTGATCCAATACCACGATCGTCTTTGTCATATAAAGCAGATCCTGACATTCCGTATAGCTTGGCTTGTTAGTATCCACAACGATCACAGCCGTATTGTTATCCACCAGCTCCCGTGCCTGTGAGCTGTCCACAAACATGGACGGTTCATAATCCGGGTTGTTGATATATCCCGCCATCAGAGGACGGATGGACGTAGTCGGATCATTTACCACAATGTGAACCGGCTTGCCCAGGGTTTTGCCCGCACGGTAAATACCGATGGCCGCACCCAGCGCATCCACATCCGTGATCTTATGTCCCATGACCACCACACGATCCTTGGTGCTCATAAATTCCTTCAGCGCCTGAGCCTTTACTCTTGCCTTTACCCGGGTGGTTTTTTCCATCTGCTGGGCTTTTCCGCCAAAGTAAGTAATGGAATCGCCGTTTTTAATAACTACCTGGTCACCGCCGCGTCCCAAAGCCATCTCAATGGCAATCCGGCAATACTCATAATTCTGGAGATAGTTTGCCGCATTCAATCCGAATCCGATACTTAAGGTCACAGCCATCTCGTTTCCGATATTTACGGTCTTTACCTCGTCAAGAATATGAAAACGCTGTTCCTTCAAAGCTTCCAGTGAACTCTGGCGCATGATAAGGAAATATTTGTCCTTTTCCAACTTCCGCACCAGACCGTCAAAATTGGAAAAATATTTCGTGATCTTACGGTCAATCAGCGCGGTCAGAAGGGATCGGCGCACTTCCTCTACGCTCTCCAAAGCTTCCTCGTAATTGTCCAGATAAGCCAGAGCAACTACCAGCTTGTCATCCTCATTCTTCTGAATGTATTCCTGCAGCTCTGTCTCATCGTAAAGATACATGGCAATGAGATGGAATTCTTCTTCCATATCCTGCAGGATATCGACCTTATTCACCATTTCCTTCATGGTCACCAACTGCATGGAAACCCGGTATACCCGCTCTCCCAGCCGGATGCTGAGTTCAGAGATTTCCTTTTCTTCCTGTGCCGGCAGGCTCTCTGGTGTGATCTCCGGAAAAATTGTATTGATGTTTTTTTTGTAAAACTGCCCTTTTCCTGTAAGGCTGGCAAAAACCTTGTTGGACCATATCATTTTACCTTTGGTGTCAAGGATCGCATAGGGCAGTGCCAGTTCTTCCAGCATACGCTTCTCCAGCGCATCATATTGATTTGCAAAGTCGATCAGATCGTTAAGCACCCTGGGCTTATGGTACATGGTAACAGCCACAGCGGCAGCAATATACACGATCAGGCCAAATGTTGCGAGAATTCCCGCTTTAATGTTCACGAGGTATATCAGCACATTTAAAATCACCAGAAGAAGTGATAAATAAAGCGGCCACCTCATAAAATGCTTCATAGGTCCTTTAAATTTCAGTTTATCTTTCATATCTTTTCCATTCTTTCTATATAGACAACTAATATTGCTTCCGTAAATAACCGGAATCAAACAGGAACCTTCTTGTTCAAAGAACAATTGGGGGATGCTTTCTCTGACCCAAAAAGCAATACCCTGATTATTATAACAGATTCCAGTGGATTTTACCATAGAATACATGGAAAAAAATACCGCCACCCTCTCGGATGGCGGTATTGCCGGTAAAGCGGACATTCGCATCCCGCTTTGCTACATGCTCATAAACGCAGGTTGCTGCTCGACTTGCGTTTATATTAGTCCTGGATATACGGCATCAGTGCAAGGTGACGTGCTCTCTTAACAGCAACGGTCAGCGCTCTCTGATGTTTTGCGCAGTTTCCGGTGATTCTTCTCGGAAGGATCTTACCTCTCTCGGAAACATACTTTCTTAATTTTGCCACATCCTTGTAGTCGATCTCATTGTTCTCTTTACCACAGAATACACAAACTTTTTTTCTTCTGCGGCCGCCTCTTCTCTTCATTGGAGAATCTGGTCTTTCGCCTCTATTGTTGTAAGCCATGATTACTTTCCTCCTATTTTCAGTTAAATGGTAACTCCTCATCGATTCCATCTGGGATGTTCATGAAGCCGTCAGCAGTTGCTGCGCTGGGGCTTGGCATGGACGGTGCCGGGGCGCTGTGCTGTGGATGGGATGCTGCATAGCTGTCGCTGGAAGCTTTGCTCTCAGCAAACTCCTGCTCCTCCACAACTACCTCTGTGGTGTAGACCTTCTGGCCTTCACGGTTGGTGTAGCTTCCGGTCTGGATACGGCCTGTAACCGCGATCTTCAGTCCCTGACGGAAATACTTCTCGGCAAACTCCGCAGTACGTCCGAAAGAAACACAACTGATAAAATCAGCGCTTGCCTCTCCATCGCGGCGGAATCTTCTGTCTACTGCCAATGTGTACCTGGCAATCGCCAGTGCGTTTTCTCCTGCGGAATATCTGACCTCAGGATCTCTCGTTAAGCGTCCCATTAAAATGACTTTGTTCATTCGTCTTACCTCTCTCATTAATGTCGGGTGAACGGGTTCTTAATGGTGCTTTCTAAAATCCACTTTCAAGTAAAAAGATTACGCGTCTTTTCTGATGACTAAGTATCTTAATACGTTGTCCATGATACGTACATGTCTTTCTACTTCCGCCGGACACTGTGCGTCTGCTTCAAACTGAATAAAGTAGTAGAAGCCTTCATGCATTTTCTGAATTTCGTAAGCTAATTTCTTCTTACCCCATTCTTCAACCTCTGTGATTACGCCGTTGTAACGAGTAATGTAACCTTTAGCTTTCTCAACTACAGCGTCACGTACTTCGTCTTCCAGTTTAGCGTTCACAACTAATGCTAACTCGTACTTGTTCATGCTTGTCTTACCTCCTCATGGTCTAATGGCCCTTTACCTGTCAAAGAGCAAGGATATTTAATATATCACGATTGAAGATTTTAACATATTTTTCCGAAGCTGTAAAGCAGAATTATGCTTTTTTTTGCAGATTTTTTGTATTTTTTTCTACCATTTTTCTGGGTACCATGATCTGATGACCGCATCCCTGGCATTTCAAACGGAAATCCGCTCCCACTCTTAAAACTTCCCATTCCTTGCTGCCGCAGGGATGTCCCTTTTTCAGCGTTACAATATCTCCCACTTCGTATAGAAGTCCCATGATCCCAACTCCTTCATATGCTTTTTGCGTCTATCTGACTATGATCTGTGAAAATACCTTTCCGATAGGCTCTTTTATGAGCAGATCCGCATAACCATCCCTTGGGGTGGAGGATTTGTTGATCACCACCAGATGGTCGCCCCGGAAATAATCGATCAGCCCTGCTGCCGGATATACCGCCAGGGATGTTCCCCCGATGATCAGAACCTGGGCATTGGCGATCGCCCTGACAGAAGCATTAATAGTGTCATTGTCCAGTCCTTCCTCATAGAGCACTACATCCGGTTTTATAATACCGCCGCACTCACAGCGCGGGACGCCTTTGGCATTTTTCATATAGTGAAAATCATGAAACCGTCCGCATTTCATGCAATAGTTGCGGTAAACGCTTCCATGAAGCTCCAGAACATTTTTGCTTCCTGCCATCTGGTGCAGATTGTCAATATTCTGGGTTATCACGGCCTTAAGCTTTCCCGCCTGCTCCAGCTCAGCCAGCTTCAGATGCGCTGCATTGGGCTTAGCCGTATCACAGAGCATCTTATCCTGATAAAACTTATAGAATTCATCAGGATGACGCATAAAAAAGGTATGGCTCAAAATGGTTTCCGGAGGATAGTCATATTTCTGATTATAAAGGCCATCCTGACTTCTGAAATCCGGAATCCCGCTCTCCGTGGAAACCCCTGCGCCTCCAAAAAACACAATGTTATCATACTGATCGATCAGTTCCTGCAGTCTTGCAATTTCTTTTTCCATATGTATCCTCCCTTCCGGAATGCTTTCCGCTACTGCTGTTCCACGTCCACGGCATCCACACGTTTTCCCTGCACCACATATCTGGTAGACTCATTTCCTGTACAGGTGGACAGTGTAACAATTTTGTCATTGATGGTCATATCCCCTGGTGTAGTCTGGATTTCCGAATATCCGGTGATCTTGTTCAGGTAATCCTGGAATTCCTGCCCGGGACCTTTGAACAAGGTATACGTATCACTGTTCACCGCTGTGGTGTAGGCAGAAATAATTTCATACCTGTAATTTTTCTCCGGGGTAAAAATCCAGAAATACTTGCTTTTTCCGTATGCACTCTCGTCCTTGCTGAAGTCCTTAAGCTGCCCGAACATGGAGCCATTCTTCATATTATGACCGTATACCAGGGTATTGCAGTCATTAAAATCCGCACTGTTTTCATAATCAATAAAGATCGTCCCTGCAAAATTATAATTTTTTTCATAAGTCATATGAAGATATGTATTGTTATCCGATCCCTTTACCACCGGATAGCTTACTCCGTCCAGCGCCTCAATATAGATCCAGCCGATCACATCCTCATTCACACTCCTGAGGGATGCAAAATCCACCTTCATTGGCACAGTAAGCTTCGGTCCATCCGGGCCTGACATCTCAACCAGATCGTCCTCATCCGGGTCGCGCTCCGTCACTGCCATCTCGGCAATCTTGTTGTATTCATCCGAACCCTTTTTATATTCTGTGTAAATATGATAGAGATTAAACGCAGCATAGCAGAAAACGCCGATCGCCACCAGCAAAACCACTGTCAGCAGGATATCCCCGGCTTTTTTCTTCTTTTTGGGCTTTCTCTTTTCGTTATCCCTCATAATATCCTCCTTGTCAGTCTTATTCATTCCCCCTGTCCGTTATTATATCATAATAATTTCCACTTTACATACTGTAAATACAGATTTTCGCCCCGGGCTCCGCATTCTGGATGATTTTGATCATATTATCCTGGCTGACCGCAATACATCCGCCCGTATAAGGATTGGAGCCTGTACAGTGAAGGAATATTGCCGATCCTTTTTTGTACACGCAGTCCTTATTGTAATCCAGAAACATTCCATAGTAATAATGGGGCACATAATCGATCAGATGCTCCCCGCTGCACACATGGGGCTTTTCCCTGACATCGACCAGCCTGTTATAATACTGCGCATCTCCGCACCAGTACAGATATTTATTCACCCGCACGTAAGACATTTTTGCTCCCGGATTTTTCTTAATGCCAAAAGCGCTGGTAAGATTAAAGGTTCCTGTGGGCGTCTTTCTGTCTCCCTCGATCTGCTTACCGATTCCATTCGCCCCCACATATCCGTCACAGGCCAAAATGCAGGTCCAGTCTGTTCTGCTCTTCTGGTACATCTCTACCTTTGCGCTGCTTCCTCCTGTATATTTTACAAAAACAAGCTGGTTTGTTTCCCCGTCATTGCTGTAATCATACAGAAGCTGTTCCCATTTATCTCTCATGGCAACGGCCTTCACTCCATTTTTGTTATAAATACTGTACAGTGTTTTTGTAATCCCTGCTTTGGCATTTGCTTTAGACAACGCACGGACTGTATAATAGTACGCCGTTCCCCCGACCAGATTTTTATCGGTATAGGAGGTTACTTTTTTTACGGTTTTGATCTTTTTCCAGGCAGTATCCTCAGTTCTCCGGTAAATCACATATCCGGTAGCTTTTGCCCGTGCTTTCCACTTAATTTCCATAGTTTTCGGATCAGACGACTTTACACTGGAAATGCTCACTGGCTTTCCGTAGAAGTTCTGGGTTACGACCGCGCTTGCCTTGCTGAAAGTCCCATATACAGCCTTTCCCCCGATTTTTGCATAGGCTCTCACCCGATACTGATATTTCGCGCCAACCAGGGTTGTTTTATCGGTATAGGAAAGCTTTGTGCTTTTGCAGGTCCCGATTTTTTTCCATGTGCCGCTCTGCTTTCTGTATATCTGATACCGCTGTGCGCCGCTGACCGGATTCCATGTGATCCGCATATTATCTCCGCTTACCACACTCACACTTTTCAGACTGACTCTTCCCGGTTTTTCCCCCCCAGCCTGGTCCTTTGATGTGGTCTGTGCCGCTGCCGCCTGGCAAACAGAAATGTTTCCAGCCAGAAGCATTGCCATGCAAAGTCCCCAAAACACCATTTTCAGTTTCCTTTTCATCCTTTTTTCCTCCGCTATTTTTCTAAAATTTTCCGGCACTCTGCCAGAAGCTTCTGCTCCTCCTTACGGAAAAGCAGCTTCCCGCTGTATTTAAAATACGGCTTACACCCGTGACTTCCGATAAAGGCACTCACCCGCTCATTTCCTGTAAGCCCTGTCACAAACAGTACCATCTCCTGGTCATCACCAAAGGCTCTTTCCATGAAACCAAAAGCTCTTTCCAGACTGTCCTTTACCTTTTCCGCCACACCCAGTCTTTCTTCTGTCAGTTCGCCAAACATCTCCCGGATTCGCTCAAAACCTTTCTCCGGGTCATGGATATGCTCTTTTTTCAGGGCAAGTCTGTAGGTATCCAGAATATGAAACTGCGTTTCCCATTCCACGGCCTCTCCGCGGGAAATCAGTTCCGTTTCCAGCTTCACAGCAAGGCTTTTCCTCTGCTCCTTCAGAAATTCTTCTATACACTGGATATCCTGTTTTTCCTGTAGATATTTTTTTAAATGTGTCAGCAGCCTGTGAACGCCGCCCACTTTTTTGTCCGTTTTTTCAAATTCGGAAACTTCCCTGTTTATTCCTGCCAAAAGCAGCCCCGTCACAGTAAATCGCTCCTCAAA
Organism: Ruminococcus sp. 5_1_39BFAA; assembly: GCF_964240875.1. NCBI lineage: Bacteria > Bacillati > Bacillota > Clostridia > Eubacteriales > Oscillospiraceae > Ruminococcus > Ruminococcus sp. 5_1_39BFAA. Next base: position 46,482 of record NZ_CAXSVO010000023.1, read on the forward strand.
GGAACCTTCCTTTGCCATGGAAATCTTTTTCTCATACGCAACTTCGTTCAGCTTGCCGTCCAGGATTTCCCTGATACCATAATCGCTCCCGTATTTCCGGTATAACTGATAATAAGCGGTAAAATCCCTGGCAACCTCTTCCTTTTGTAAAAACTGGGACATCAGCTCATCCGTCACAGGGATTTCCAGTTCCTCGTAGCTTTTCAGAAGCTCAGACAGATCCTCCCACCCTCTTGCCGTGACAAAGAATTTGCCGTCCACTGTATTTTCCACTATGTAAAAGCTTTCCTCCTTAATGCTCAGATAGGACAAAACCGCTCCGTGTACCTGGTTTTTCCAGGCATACTCCATCCACACGGAAAGATCCGGCATAATGTCGATTTTCCGCACGCGGTCCAGGGTTACAATATCAAATTCCCGGACGGACTTATTATACCGGGACGGATTTCCCGCTGCAACGATCATCCAGCCCTCCGGTACCTTATGGCTGCCAAAGGTTTTGTTCTGCAGAAACTGAAGCATGGTAGGAGCCAGTGTCTCCGAGACACAATTGATCTCGTCAATAAAAAGGATTCCCTCTCTTTTTCCCGTTCGCTCCATACACTCATACACCGAAGCGATGATCTCACTCATGGTATATTCCGTCACATCCATCCGGGTGCCGTCAAAGCTTTTGGTCACGATCTCGGGCAGCCCGATAGCGCTCTGTCGAGTGTGATGGGTGATGGTATACGCCACCAAACCTACTCCGCATTCCCGGGCAATCTGCTCCATCACAGCAGTCTTGCCGATACCAGGCGGCCCCATAAGCAAAATGGGCCGCTGACGTACCAGCGGATAAATCTCCGCCCCGTCGCCGGTGCCGAAGCCCCATTCCCGCTCAAGGATCTGTTCCACAGCCATATCACACGCCAGGTTCCAGAGCCGGATATTTTCCGCCTTTTTCTGAAAAGGATGCAGGTACAGACAGTGCAGCAGCATGTGCAGATAGCCCTTCCTCACCTTCTCAGGATCATGCACGTAACATTTCAAAAGAAAGTCAGGCCGGAATAAAATATGGGTGCCGTCTGTTCCGATTCCCCCGGTTTCCCCCGATGCCTTATATTCCAGACTGGCAAACGCCCCGTCCAGATAAGGATAACGGGCATACAGTTCATTCCGGCAGACTTGAAGGACGCGAAGTCCCAGTGCACTCATTTTACTTTTTCTGATCTCTGCCATTTCGTTTGCAGACATATTCTTCCCTGCTTCACAGGGTAAAATCCCTGTCCTCGTATCCATACTTTTCATCCTTTAACCGCAAAAGCCATGCCAGGGACGACAGGCTTTTCTCTGCCCTCGCAGTCCGCAAAAAGCCTTCCAGCTCCTTTGCCCCAAACCATCCCTGCTGCTCCAGCACTTCCATCTTTCCCACATCCTCCGACCGGATCAGCACCTCCATAGCAGACCGGATGCGCCGCTTCAGATATGTTCCATAAACCTCCTTGCGGGCTTCCTCTCCTTTTTCCATAAAAAAGCCCTCCAACGCGATCTCAAGCTTTCTCTTCTCCTGCCCGGTTTCCTGAAATTTCCGGTACAGCTCCTGTTTTCCCATACTCTCGTCCATTTTTCCACTCCAACAAAATCCACCGGACTTTTTCTTATATTTTATCAGAAAATGCTCCATATGCAACCCTTTCCATAATCGGCAAATAACATATAAAAATATTACAAATTTTGCAATAAAATTAATAGACTTAATCCAATAGTTCTGGTCTAATAAAGACGAGCAATATAAAATACCAGGAGGATATGACAATGGAAAAAATGACAAAAGAATTTGCCTGTGATTGTTTTGCAAACGGAATCGACTGCTCCCAGGTTGTATTCGGCTATGCGGCCGAGAAGCTTGGTTTTGATCCGGACACTGCCAGAAAAATCGCAGCAGCCTTCGGGGGCGGCATGTGGCACGGTGAAACCTGCGGTTGCGTTGCAGGCGCACTGATGGCCCTTGGCTTAAAATACGGTCCATGCGAAAAAGGCGATACCGAAACAAAGAAGAACATGCTTGCTAAAAAGCAGGAATTTGAAGAAAGATTTGCCGCAGAATCCAGTGACCTGATCTGTAAGAAAATGCATGGCTATGATCTAAGCGTACCGGAAGAAATGGAAAAGATCATGGCAGAAAACCTTCTGATGACAAAATGTCCGCAGTTTGCCTGCACTGCCTGTGAGATCCTGGACGACATGCTTGCAGAATAGAGGTCAAAATGAACGAAACTATAAGAACACTGATTGACAAAGTAAAGGCTGACAGTCTCTCCGGCATTGTCCAGCCTAAAGAGACAATTGTTACACTCCTTGGCATCTCACAGGACAGTGATGAATACCGCTATCTGTGCCAGTCAGCCTATGAAGCATCCAAACAGATCACAGGCGGCGAAGCATATCTGTGGGGCGCTATCGGCGTGGATTTTGCCGTCTGTCCTATGAACTGCAGATTCTGCTCTCTCGGTGAGGCATGGGGCATTGTAAAAGAAAGCAAAAGCTTTTCCCAAAGCGAAATCATTTCCCAGATTCAGGAATATGTACAGCAGGGTATCCGCTTTATTGTACTGCGCACCACCGAGTTTTACAGCATTGATACCTTATGTGACTTTCTGAAAAGTATACGTTGTGAGGTTCCGGGAGAGTACGAGCTGGTTTTAAACATTGGAGAATTTGATCTTAAAAAGGCAGACAAAATCCATGCCAGCGGTGCTGACGGCGTTTATCATGCCCTTCGCCTCCGGGAAGGAATTGATACCATTTTTGACCCCAAGGACCGTCTGAACACTCTGGCTTCTGTCCGGGATTCCCAATTGAAGCTGATTCACCTTGTAGAGCCGGTTGGTCCGGAGCATACCAATGAGGAAATTGCCGATGTGTTATTAAACTCTATCCGCTATGGTGTAGTCGTCTCCGGAGCCATGGCAAGGACTCCGGTAAAAGGAACGCCCCTAGGCGAGCTGCCTGCTCTCTCAGAAAAAAGGCTTGCACAGATCATTGCTGTCACCAGGCTTTGCTCCGGTGTCCGTGATATTTGCGCACATCCGCCCTCCAAAGCTGTGATCCAAAGCGGTGCCAACGTAGTCGTCATTGAACGCGGTGCCATTCCCCGGGATACGGAAGTGGCAGACAGCCTTTGGAACGCCTTCACTCCGGACACAGCGAAAGCCTACTTTACCGAATGCGGCTATCAGGTAATCCAGAAGCGGGAAAATGTGCCAATTTGAGAATAAGCCGCTGAAAAAAACTTTTTCCATAGTGTTCTCCCCTGTATTATGGTATAATGTGAACACTTGAAATCTATTTTAAAGTATATAACTAGGAGGACTTTATGGAAAAAAAGAATCTACTGGTAGGACAATCCGGTGGACCTACTGCCGTTATCAACAGCAGTCTTTACGGAGTTGTTTCCGAAGGACGTATCCATGAGGAGATCGGACATGTATACGGCATGGTAAACGGAATCGAGGGATTTTTAAATGACACTATCCTGGATTTCGACGAGGCACTTCCCGGCGAAGAGCTGGAAGGCCTGAAATACACGCCCGGCGCTTACCTTGGCTCCTGCCGCTACAAGCTTCCTGAATCACTGGAGGACCCGGTTTATCCTCAGTTATTCCGGAAATTTCAGGAACTGAACATCGGCTGGTTTTTCTACATCGGCGGAAATGATTCCATGGACACGGTGAGCAAGCTTTCCCGCTATGCTGCATCTGTTGGCAGCGATATCCGTGTCATCGGAGAGCCGAAGACCATTGACAACGATCTGGTACACACTGACCATACGCCCGGCTTTGGAAGCGCCGCAAAATATGTGGCTGCCACGGTGCGGGAAATTGCCATTGATGCCAGCGTTTATGAAAAGAAATCCGTTACCATCGTGGAGATCATGGGACGTCACGCCGGATGGCTCACGGCAGCCAGCGTACTTGCCAGAAAATATACAGGTGACAATCCCCTTCTGATTTACCTTCCGGAAACCGCCTTTGATACGGAAGCTTTTCTTCAGAAGGTCGAGGCAGCCTTTGAAAAGAACTGCAACGTGGTAGTCTGTGTTTCCGAAGGTATTCATGACGCAAAGGGCACCTTTATCTGCGAATACGATAATTCCGTAGGCACAGATACCTTCGGGCACAAAATGCTGGCCGGCTGCGGCAAATATCTGGAAAACCTGGTAAGAAGCAGACTGGGCGTAAAAGCCCGCTCCGTAGAGCTAAACGTAAGCCAGCGCTGCTCTGCCTCCCTTCTCTCGGCTACAGACCAGCAGGAGGCCGTGCAGGCCGGTCGCTACGGTGTGCAGGCTGCCCTGAAGGGAGAAACCGGAAAAATGGTATCCTTCGTCCGCTGTGAGGATCCGGATGGCGGCTATCGCATGGAATGCGGACTTGAAGATGTCAATGCGATCTGCAATATGGAAAAAACCGTCCCGCTGGACTGGATCCGGGACGACTCCGATGTGACCGAAGAGTTTATAAAATATGCCCGCCCGCTTATTCAGGGCCGTGCAGAGCTTCCTCTTGGTGAAGACGGACTTCCGGTTGTGGTATACAGGAAATTTAAATAAACAGACAGAAGCCGCTGTTTCCCTGACACTTTACAAAATGTCAGGGAAGCAGCGGCTTCTCCTGCTTAATAACTTTTATGAACGAATAGAAAATCGGGATAATCCTTTATCTTGTTTTTACCATTCCCATTAAAATGGTAGTCAGTAACCTGCGTTTTTTTCTTTCTTCATACCTTTTTTTGCAATTCTGGAGTATCTGTCTCTTATTTTCATCAGACATGGTAATATCATCGGCCAGTTCCGCTAACTTCTCAAACCTCATCATTTCAATCCTCTAAATGCTTATTATACCGTTTACGCAATTCATTTCTGGCGCGCTCCATTCGTTTCTTGACAGCGCTTTCCGAGATTCGAAGTATTTTTCCAATTTCCGCATTGGTATATCCTTCAATGTAATGCAAAATCATAACCTCTTTTGATTTTTGTGATAGCTGGAACAGCTCATCCATCAAGCCAGTCTCCTCTTCCGTATGGTATTTCATGGTGAGCTGCTCATAATCCACCGTCGGATGAAGGCTGTGAAACCGCAGATAGTTTTTGCAGACATTGATGTTCACACGAATCAGCCATGCCTTTTCGTGTTCATCGTCATGGAATGACCCATTGTATTCCAAATACTTGACGAAAGTCTCCTGCACCGCATCACACGCATCATGTTCATTGCAAAGCATTATTATTGAAATTTTATAAAGCATTTGGTTATACCTGGAAAAAACCGCCTCCAGATTTCTTCTTTTATTATCATCCATTAACGTCTTCTCCTTATATGTAACACACATTAAAAGACGAAAAGGTGACAAATTTTTTTATAAGAACCTTAAACCCAACACTTTCTGCCTATGTTGTGCGTTCCTCATCAGTCCCATTAATACCAGTATACCATTCAGCTTCCCGAAAAATTCACTCAAATGTAAATCCTGATACAGAAAAAGCTGCCGCATAAACGACAGCCATTTTCTTTTATTTATATTACTATTTTTCGAACCTTTTGTGGTCCTCCTCCAGTTTATGCTTTACCTCAGCATCATGCTGCATTTCCTCTTTCTTTTCGTTTCTGGTCTTAGGAAGAATGATATTCATAAATACAGCAATGATCGTTGCCAGAACCACCGGAGATTTTCCGAAAATCATGGTAACCCATTCAGGGAAGGTGGACAATGCCGATGTTGCCTGGGAAACTCCCACGCCCAGGGCAGCCGCCAGACCTACGATAGAAGAATTCCTATAGTCCATCTCTGCAGAAGCAACCAGCTTCATACCTGTCATAGCAATGGATGCAAATACAGATACGGTAGCGCCTCCCAGTACGCACTGGGGAATCGTGGTAAGAAGCGCTGAAAATTTCGGCACAATACCTGCCACTCCCAGAATGATCGCTGCCAGTCCCAGTACGCAACGGTTGATCACCTTGGTGGTGGTCACAATACCGACATTCTGGCTGTATGTAGCTGTGGGAAGCCCTCCAAACAGCGCTCCCACAATATTTGTGAGACCATATGCAACAATACCGCTCTGCAATTCCTGGTCCTTTGGAGTTCTGTTCATGGCTCCGATGGTGGTTGCCGAGTAATCTCCAATTGCCTGAATAGAATTGATGGCAAAGAGAAGTCCGATTGCCACGCACGCGGAAATTTCAAAATGTATCCCAAAGTGCATAAACTTCGGGAGCTGGAATGCACTGGCTCTCCCCACGCTGGATACATCTACCATTCCAAAGGGAATGGACACAATATATCCCACAACAATTCCCACCAGAATCGAAGCAAGCTTCCAGATTCCCTTTCCAAAATGATTCAGAACCGTTACCACTGTCAGTGTAAAGAATGCCACCAGCCAATTCTGCCAGGAACCATAATCCGGGTTGGAGGTACCGCCTGCCATATAATTAATAGCAGTGGGATACAGGGAAAGACCAATGGTAAATACCACCGTTCCTGTGATCAGCGGCGGAAAAAATACCCGGATCTTTTTCACCAGAATTCCCATAACTACAGCTATGACACCGCCTACAACCTGCGCGCCCAAAATGGTGTCAATTCCATATCCGTCTGCAATAGCCTGCATACTGGGCACATAGGCAAAGCTCACTCCCATGATCATAGGGAGACCGGAACCGATGGGGAACTTCTTTCCAATAGGAAAAAGCTGGATCAAGGTAGAAAAAGCCGCAACTACCAATGCCGCCTGAATAAGGATCACCTGGTCTTCATTGCTTATCCCCGCTGCCCCCGCAATAATAATGGCAGGTGTCACACACCCCACGATCATTGCCACCACATGCTGCAACGCCAGAGGAAGAGCCTCATGGAACTGGGGTATGCCGTCTGTTTCAAAAATGCTGCCTCTTTTCATAGAAACCTCCCGATTTTTACATTATTCATGTATCGTGCTCCCATTATATCAAATCGGGCATGCAAAAACAATTAGGTTCCCTAAAAATTATTGTTGTCATCATTCACAATCTTTTCTCATGAAATTTGTCTACTTTTCAGCAGCTCTCTCCCAAAATCCCTTATGTCAAAAGCTCAAAGGTGTGATAAAGATCCAGCCTTCCATATCCCCAGTCCGGATTCGGGTACTGCATTCTTTCCTCCCTTCTGGCCCCTCTCTCCAAATAATACTTCACACTGGAGCCTGAAAAATAAGGCTGATTTCCTCTGATGACCGCCCACTCGAACAGCAAAGCCGCCACCCCTGCTGTCTGCGCTGCTGCCAGACTGGTTCCGGACGCAGTTCCAAAGCTTCCATTTAACAGCGGTACACGGATTCCTACTCCGGGAGCTGCGATCTGGGGTGTCTCTTCCCCGCTTGGCATAAAACCTCTGCTTGCATTTACATACAGGCTGTTATCCCTGTACTGGTACGCCGTCACCGTAATACTATCCGTGGAATCTCCCGGCGCAGTCACCGTATTATAAGGTGATGATTCCAGAAAAAAGGTATCCGGCGAGATCAATCCTTCCACCGGCAGCCACATATGAAAGCTGGCATTCTGCGGCTCCTTTCCTCTCACAAAAATCCTCCATATTCCGGATGCCGGCTGAAGAAACCGGAAATACACAAGGGTATTGCCTGACTGACGTTCAATGGCTACATAATTAACCAGCACCTTAGTTTCCACAAAGACAAAAGAAAGCTCCTGCGTCACCGCCCCCAGCGAGGAACTGATATCCAGCGTTTCTCCTGTGGGAGCCTGAATGGAAACATTATAAATTTCCGGTGCGGTTCCCCAGAATTCCATGGTAAAGCTTTCCTCATTCTCCGCCACCCTCAGATCCACGGATGCCATCTCATTCCTTCCGTTGAAATTGCCGGCATAATGATGCCTTGAAGCACCCTCGTTTCCCGCAGCTATGGAAACAGAAAGCTTTGAAATACCTGCTATATAATCCACATATTGGCTTATGGGATTTTTCCCGATATGTCCTCCCTGGCTTGTTCCGATTCCCAGGCAAAAGGAAAGAGGCATCCCCAGCCCTCTGGCAAATCGTATGGAATAAGCCATTCCCAGCATAAGATCATCCTCCTGAAACAGATCCGCATCAGGTGGAAATAAATAAAATTCCCGCAGATACTGTTTTGCTTGCTTTACCTTTACGATGATCAGGGATGCCTCCGGGGCTGCTCCGGAAAACTCCTCCTGCAAGACCAGATTCCCTGCTGCCACGGCTGCCATCATGGTCCCGTGTCCGTTTGTATCTGTAGAAGGCACCACCTCCAGCGGATTTTCAGAAGCCAGCGCCCTGTCAATATCCTCTTTCGTAAAAAGTCTGCCATAGGGTACCTGCTCATCCGGCCCACCCTCTAAGGTCTGATCCCAGATATACATGATCCTGCTTCCTCCTGCATTGCGGAAAACTGGATTCCGGTAGTCAATCCCCGAATCGATCACTGCCACCGCTGTTCCATTTCCCCGCAGCTGGAGATATGGATGATTATGCAGCCTTGTCACACCGGAAGCATTCTGGCTTTCCAGGTCCATGTATGTATAGCATTTGGGTATCGAACCGTAAGAATAGCTGTTTATCGCAATTTCAGGGATCTGATCCAGAGGTACATAAACCACGCCGAAAATATCACTGATCGACTGAAAGGAATGTCCCGGTATATTTTCTATCATCTCGCGGATATTTTGCTCGTATCTCACAATAAAATCCCCGAAGCGCTCACTCTGAGCCGGCACCTCTGCCGTCTCCTGCGCTCCGGGGACCTCCTGCTGCATCTTTATTTCATTTTCTATAAAATCCTCTGGTCCAAACATTCACAGTCCTCCTCGATTGCCATTGCTAAAGACTATGCCCGTTTGCGTCCCATTATGCAAGCCAGCAGACCAATGCCTGCAAGCAGCGTAAAAATACTGATAAACTGTGAAGTGGAAAGCACACCCACGCTTCCCCTTTCCAAGTCCCCCCTGAAAAATTCCAGGATGAATCTGCCCACACTATAACAGATCAGATATGCTGCACCGACCTGGCCATCCCTCTTTTTATGCTTCAGAATGTACAGCAGCAGCCCATAATGCAGAAAATCCAGAATACTGGAATAAATCTGTGTAGGAACCAGGGCTATGTTATTTGGTGCAAAATCAGAGTTATGAAAGGTAATTGCCAGCGCTCCTGCTGTTTCTCTTCCGTAGCAGCAGCCTGCTAAAAAACAGCCGATCCGCCCGAATCCCTGTGCCAGTGCCACAGAAGGCATCAAAACATCAAAAAACGCCAGAAAATTAATATGTCTGATCCGGCAGTAAACATAGGCTGTCAAAATCCCGCCTATGATTCCTCCAAATACCACAAATCCATCTGTCAGAGTATCCAGGAGAAATCCCGGATCACTTATAATGCTTTTCCACTCTGTAGCCCAATACAGGATCTTAGAACCCGTAAAGCCGCCCAGCAGGCACCAGATCACAAGATAAAAGACATGCTGGTACTCCAGCTTATATTTTTTTGCCCGGTATTCCCCGGTAAAATACGCCGCCAAAATTCCAATAGCTATCATAAATCCATAACCGTACACGGTAAACGGACCGATTCTCAACAATTCATTCTTCAAATACTGCTCCTCTCTTTATTACATCCAAAAGCTCTCTGTTCGCCCTGTCGTTTACACTGCCTGACGCACCTTCCTCCTGGTTTTGTTCCCCGCAGATATCCACACCGGCAATTTTTCCTCCTTTTTCACGTAAATGAAGGAAAACTGTCTCCAGGCAGCTCTTCAGCTCCTCCAGGGACATATCCCCCTGGCTCCAGGTGGTACTGGCATCTTTCTTGCACAGAATGTCCTTATCAATCGAAATATATAATGGCAGTTCCACGGGAATCTCCTTAAAAAAGCATTCCACGGCTGCCGGTAAACCCACTTCGCCGCTTCTATGCCATTCCAGCTCCTCCCTGCTCAGAAACCGTACTTTTTTCTTCAGCACCATATCCACCTGGTCATAAGCTGCCTCATCCGGCCCCACAAGTATGACTTCTTTTAAATTTTCCAGCTCTTCCAGTGCCGAGGCGATCCAGCCTCCGCAGGATAAAAGCCCTCCAAATGCAGGAGGCTGCATATCCGTATGATTATCGAACACCAACAGACAAAATGGCTTTTCCAGTTTTTCAAGCCAGATACGGCTCATATAATGATAGTTCCCGGAATCAATAAAATGAATTCCCCCGGCTGGAAACTCTGCGATCTTTTCTCTGAGCACCTCAAATGCCTCCCCATCGCAGTAGCAGTTTGTTCCGGAAAGGTCCCGGGCCTTCACCCAGGACACCTTTTCTTCCTTCCAGAACTGTTCTTCCTCATATATTCCGGAGAAATCCATTATTACAATTCCGCTGTTCTCTGTTTTATCCATAGCGGTACATCGCTTTCTTATATTTTCTCAGTCCTTCCACTCCTCCAGGACTTCCTGTTCAGTCTCCGGAGAAATTTCTTCCTTGCCGGACAGCTCTGTGTCATCCTTCACCACTTCCGCCGCAATTTCTGTCTCCGTCTCATCCTCTGCCGCAATTTCGGCTGGCCTTATCTCCTCCGATATTTTCTCTGACGTTTTTTCCTCTTTTTCCGTGACATCCACAGACTCTTCCGTTTTTTCCACAGCCTCTTTATCAGCGGAAGTGCTCGTCTTTTCTTCCGTACTTTCCTCAGCAGTGATCTCTTTCTTCATACCCTTTTGCAGAATAATGTAGAGAATCAGATCCAGGACGCCGTTGCACAGAAAGATCCATCCGGCAAACATCAGCATCACATTTACACTCTGGAAGGGGTACGCAATGAGAAAGACACCAAGTACAATAAAAATCAGGCTCTCCACAAGAAACGCTTTCCAGGACGCAAGTCTGCGCTTTTTCAGCTTCAGTCCGCCTCTCATCGTCCAGATGCTATCCACCAGTACAAAGGCCCCCAGCATCACAGGCAAAAGCTTGATCACAACCTGTGGATTCGTAAAAAGGAAACCTCCGATCACCAGCACCAATACACCGGAAAATAAATCCAGTATGGTAGTATTATCTTTTTCACGCACAAAAATATAAATATGATACAGACCGGAACCGATCAGAAGCAGGCCAAACACCACCTTGCACAGTACATCCACAGTCTTCACCGGCATCAACACCAGGCAAAGGCCGAACACAATATAAAAAATACTGGTGGCTATCTGTCCTTTTAAGAATTTATTCACCTTTTTACCCATATGATATCCTCCTATTCTATCCGTTAGTATAACTCTTTTCTGTTTTTTCGTCCATACAAACTTGTGAGCAATAACTCTTAATTACACTTGAAGTTTTCCATACGCGTATTATAATAAAGTCGAAATATCTCGAAAAGTCGTTGGTACCCAATGTATCACCGCAGGAAGGATCTATGAAAAAGAACGCTTCACATTTAAAACTCATTTTTACAGTTATCCCAGTCTCCGTACTGCTCATTTCCGGAATAGCTTTTTTATCCTCTCGTTCAGATTCAGAGGATGCCTGTAAGGAAAATGTCGCCTTGCTGGAAGCCCTGGAAAATGCCGATATAGCTGCAACGGAGAAGCAGCTCAATGATCTGAGAGCCACAGAAGCTTCCCAAAGCCAGGACACCCAGGACTCCGATGACGAGCCTTCCATCCAGGCTCTCAGCACAGTCCAGTTAAAGCAGGCATACCGAGGCAGCATTATCGTAGGAGACTCCATTACGGAATCCATTGTAGAATACGGCTATCTGGACACAGACGTAGTGATCAGCAAACGCGGTCTTCGCATTGATGATGCGGACGAACAGCTTGACACCGCCATAAGCCTTCACCCGCTTACGCTCTTTCTGGCGTTTGGCGCCAATGATCTGGAGCTTTATGAGGGAAATTCCCAGGATTTTGCCGATGCCTACCGAACAAAAATCGAAAAAATCCAGGCCGCGCTTCCTGATACCCCTGTTTATATAAACAGCATCCTGCCTGTCCTGCAGTCAGCCATTGATGAAACTCCGTCTCTGGGCTACTATAGGGAATTCAATCAGGCTCTGGAGACTGTCTGCCAGGAGACGGGCTGTACCTTTATTGACAATTCCTTTCTTGTGGAGGGAAAAGAAAATATGTATGAGCCTGACGGCGAGCACGTAATTGCGGATTACTATCCGCAGTGGCTGACCTATATGGCGGAAACGGCAGGATTGATATGAAACCAGACAGACACATGATCATAAAAGCTGCAATGGTACTTTTTCTGGCAGCCTATCTTGGCTTTTTATATTTTTCGGACTATGCCAAAAACATTCCCATGGACAATATCGCCGCTTCCATGGAAAAAGAAACGGCTGTAACAGACCTGCAAAAGCAGAGTCTTACGGACCTCCGGCGTTTTTATCAGATTGACGGCAATGAAACAGACGGCTGGTTCTTCTATAAAGCCGCTTCTCCCATGGCTGTGGAGGAGGTCTTTATTGTCAAAGGCCGTGACAAAAAACAGACCGATGCTCTTCTGGAAAACGCACAGAAGCATCTCACGGAACAAAAAAATATTTTCGAAGGCTATGGTACGGACCAGATGGCGCTTCTCAATGAAGCCACAGTTGAAAGCCGTGGCCGCTATGTCTACTACCTGTGCGGAGAGGCTGCACCCCAGCTTCGAAAGCTTTTTCTGTCCCTCATTTAACCGTTGTCATGGAGATAAAAGATTATGGTATTTAGCAGTATTTTCTTTATATTTTATTTTTTACCTGTATTTCTGCTTCTCTATTACCTGGTACCGGAACGTTTCCGCAATCCGGTACTTTTAGCAGGAAGCCTGATTTTTTATGCCTGGGGAGAACCTGTTTATCTGCTCCTTATGCTTTTTTCATGCTTTTTTAATTACTACATGGGCCTGGAGCTGGAACGCCTGGAAGGCATCCCGGTTAGCCGCAGACGAAACCTGATCTTTACGGTCACCGTAAACCTGCTGATCCTGGGATTCTTCAAATACTATGGCTTTCTCCTGGATTCCATCGGAAATCTGTTTGGAACGGTCCTTTCCCACCCTGACCTTTCCCTGCCCATCGGAATTTCCTTTTATACGTTTAAAAATCTTTCCTATATTTTTGACGTTTACGGAAAAAAGGTCAGCGCCCAGCACAGCTTTCTCACCTTTGGCGTATACAGTACCATGTTTCCTCACATGGCTGCAGGACCGATCGTTCGTTATACAGATATTGCAGAGCAGCTTAAGAACCGCCGGATCAGCCTGCCGCGGCTTGGTGTGGGAGCCGAGCTTTTTATCAAAGGGCTTTCCAAAAAGGTTCTTCTTGCAGATAATCTTTCCCTGCTGTACACCTCTGTCTCGGCATCCGGCAGCAATTCCGTCGTCTCAGCGTGGCTTGGGATCTTTGCCTATACTATGGAGATATATTTTGATTTCAGCGGTTACTCCGATATGGCAATCGGTCTTGGAAAAATGTTAGGCTTTGACTTTTTGAAAAACTTTGACTATCCCTATCTTTCCACCAGCATAACAGAATTCTGGCGGCGCTGGCACATTTCACTGGGAAGCTGGTTTCGGGATTATGTCTATATTCCCCTTGGAGGAAACCGCGTGCCAAAAGGAACCCATATCAGAAATATCCTGATCGTGTGGGCTCTGACCGGACTGTGGCACGGAGCTAGCTGGAACTTTATTCTGTGGGGACTTTACTACGGGCTGCTTCTCCTTGTTGAAAAATATGCGCTGAAGAATCTCCTTACCAGGATCCCTCCCTGGGCGGCAAACCTATATACCATGCTGGCTGTCATGCTTGGCTGGGTATTTTTCAGTCAGACTGATTTTGCTTCTATGGGTAATTATTTGCTCAGGATGTTTGGAATCACTGCCTCCTGCTTTGCAGATAAAACCGCATTGTATTACCTGAAAACAGGTCTGGTGCTGTCTGTCGTCAGCCTTATTGCCTGCCGGCCCGGTCTTTATCAAGGCTTCAAACGGCTGACCCTGAGGAACCGAAAAACGGCCTGTGCAGTAAATATCGCCCTGTTATTGCTTTGTATTGCTTACATGGTCTATAATTCCTACACACCATTTTTATATTTACAGTTTTAGAAGAGGATCGTTATGAAAAAGAAAAAACATGGTTATCAATATTTTTTCCGGCTCATGGGAATTGTTTTTCCTGTTATTCTGCTGCTTGTTATGGTCATCAATATCATATCTCCCAACCGGAATTTTTCCCAAAAGGAAAACAGGGTTTTGGCTTCCCGTCCGGAAATAAGTCTTTCCCACCTTGCCTCCGGAAAGCTTGCCAGACAATATGAAACCTATGTAAACGACCAGTTTTTCGGACGCGACCTTTGGGTTTCCTTAAAGGCATCTGCTGACCGCCTTCTGGGACGGACAGATGGAAATGGGGTTTATCTTGGCAAAGACGGCTATCTGATGGAAGCTTTTCAGCCTCCATCCCAGTCCCGGCTCAATGCTACTGTCAACTCCATAACAGGCTTTGCTGCCCGCCATCCAGAGCTTCGCCAATATGCCCTCATTGCACCCAATGCTGTAAATATCCTCAGTGACAAGCTCCCCGCTTCCGCGCCTGCCCAAAATCAGAATCCTTATCTGAACGCTTCCAAGGATGCTATGGAAAACGCAGGGATTACCTTTATCGATGTCCGGGATACCCTGACCCAGCACAAGGATGAAGGGATCTACTACCGCACAGACCATCACTGGACTACCCAGGGAGCTTATTTTGCTTATCTGAAGGCAGCCGAAGAAATGAATCTGGACACTGCTTCTGTTTCTTACGAGAAGCTTCCCGTTTCCTATTCTTTTCAGGGAACTCTTTCTGCGAAAAGCGGTTTCCGCTCCAATGAAAAGGATGAAATGGATGTGTTTCTTCCCAGGGACAGCAGCCTTTCCTCAGTAGTCACATACGTGGACCAGCAGAAAAAATCAGCCAGCTTTTATTCCACTGAACAGTTAAAGGGCCGCGATAAATATGCCTTGTTTTTTGACGGAAACCATCCCAAGGTCATAATCAACACCCCTGTCGAAGAAAACAGGACTCTGTTGGTTCTTAAGGATTCCTATGCAAACTGCTTTATCCCATTCCTTGTCCAGCATTACCGCACTATCGTGATGGTGGATCCCAGGTATTATTACGGAGATCTGGAGGAATTGATTCAGGTGGAAAATATCCAGGAAGTGCTCTATCTTTACAATGCTAATACTTTCTTTTCCGATACTTCTCTGGAGTTGGCTCTGACGCCTCAGAATCCGTAGGCGAGGCTTCCAAAAGTGCGTCTATGGCGGCCTGCCAGACATTCCGGTTTTCGCTGCATATCCCGGGAAACTCGTGTTTTGGCAACGGACAGGGGTGCCGCCCTGTTTCAATCGTGACAGAAGGAATCTGAAGCTTCAGAGTAAGATAATCGCTGCAGCCTCCTCCTTCTGTCCTATCCTCAACTGTGGAATGCAGCTTATACCCCGTTTCTTTGCTGATTCTTTCGCCAAGTCGTTTATCCCTTTCATAAATATCCCCAACGCTTCCATAATCCCAATAAATCAGCCTTCCACTGGAATGATAGGCAATGCTGCCAAACAAAGGCTCTCGTCTGGCAAGTCTTAAGATTGCTCTCGTCTCTGCCTCACTTTCCGGATATTCCCCTGCATATCCCTCCGGTCCCGGCTGCCTGTAGCCCCTCAATCTTCTTTCTTCCGTCTGAAGTCCCTGCCAGCCTGCAGCAAAATTACGGTTAATATCAACACCTCTTGCATTTGCCTTCCATCTCCGGAAAAAATTTTCCGCATCATGCTCTGTATTTGAGAAATTCATTCTGTTTTTCCGGCATTCCTCTAATAAATCTCTCAGCTCTTTTCTTCTGATCCCGGATACCCCCTGCTGGCTGATGGTACAACCGTCAGGATTTCCCATAGGAACAATATGAACACATACTTCTTTGTTTTTCTCTATGCCGCCTTTCTCCAAATAATCTTTCATTTGTTTCAGCAAAAGTGCACAGTTCATATATTCCCGTCCGTGCATTCCCCCATGAAGCAACAAATGACAGGAAGCTTTTTCCTGCCCGATCATGGCCTGAAAAATCTCCCTGTCATCTTCTGTTTTTCCTATGGTATTTATCGTCATCTCTCTGTAAAAGCTTTCATTCAGTTCCCAAAGCTCTCTGCACATCTGCTGGTAGGAATATACAAAACGTTCCATAAGCAACCACACGATCTACCTATTTTTCTCCCGCCCCTGTTTTCCTGCTGACCGCCAGACTTACCAGCAGCAATACAGGAAAAATAAT
This sequence comes from Ruminococcus sp. 5_1_39BFAA, assembly GCF_964240875.1. Lineage (NCBI taxonomy): Bacteria > Bacillati > Bacillota > Clostridia > Eubacteriales > Oscillospiraceae > Ruminococcus > Ruminococcus sp. 5_1_39BFAA. The sequence goes on from NZ_CAXSVO010000023.1 coordinate 62,819, forward strand.
AGCGGACAAAATTCCTATTCTCAGGTTATCTCCAAACTGTCCTGACACCATTCCCGCCAATGTGGGACCACCGGAGCATCCCAAATCTCCTGCCAATGCCAACAGTGCAAACATGGCTGTTCCGCCGCTTTTTAAAGATGCTGCAGCTTTACTGAAGGTTCCCGGCCACATGATTCCCACTGACAAACCGCACACGGCACATCCCAACAGCCCTATTACTGGTATTGGTATCAGGGAAATACATAAATAAGAAGCCACGCATAATATGCCGCTGCCTGCCATAAAACGGTCCAGATCAATCTTATTTCCATATTTTCCATAGTATGCACGGGAAATTCCCATCAGTACCGCAAATGCCATAGGACCAGCCAAATCTCCGATCGTCTTACTTACACCCAGTCCTTTTTCCGCAAATGCGGATGCCCACTGGCTTACTGCCTGCTCGCTTGCACCTGCACAGGTCATCATCAGCATCAGAATCCAGAACACTTTTTTCCCGAATAATTCCTTTATAGAAAAACCTGTTTCACCCTCCTCGATCAGTGGGGCTATCGGTGCCTTTGTAAAAATAATGCCATTTATAAACGGTATCACGGCCCAGATAAGCGCCAGAATTTTCCAGTTGGAGATTCCAAATAAACCAAAAAAGATTGTGGAAATCAATACGACTCCCACATGTCCCCAGCAATAAAAGGAATGAAGCAAACTCATTGCCTGTTCCTTATTATCCGTGGGACAAGCTTCCATAATAGGGCTTATCAGTACCTCTATCAAGCCTCCGCCGATTGCATAGATGATTACAGCAACCAAAAGCCCGGTAAACGGGTTGGAAAACAGATCCGGCATTACTGTAAGGGATACCAAGCCGCAGACAGCGCACACATGCGCAATGACAACAGCAGTACGGTATCCTATCTTGTCTACAAAACCTGCTGAAAGCAAATCCACGATCAATTGGATTCCAAAATTAATGGTGACCAGCATGGTAATGCTGGACAATGGTATCCCGTAGCTTTTTTGAAAAGTCAAAAACAAAAGAGGTACAAAATTATTTACAATGGCCTGCACAACATAGCCGATGAAGCAGGCATAGATTGTCGTTTGATAGCTTTTCTTCATGTAGTATTTTCTCCCTATGTACTTATATCCAGCTTTTTTCTGGTATACGATAAAAGAAGCTCCCTGAAAAATCAAGGAGCTTCAAAGGTGCCACCCGGATTTGAACCGGGGATAGAGGTGTTGCAGACCTTTGCCTTACCACTTGGCTATGGCACCGTATCTATTATATTATATGCATTCTTTCGAAAAAGATGACTCCAAGGGGATTTGAACCCCTGTTACCGCCGTGAAAGGGCGGTGTCTTAACCGCTTGACCATGGAGCCGGATTTTAAAGGGATTACTCATTCTCTCGGGCTTCATGCTCCGAAATAGCTCCCCCTGTTGGACTCGAACCAACGACACTGCGGTTAACAGCCGCATGCTCTACCGACTGAGCTAAGGAGGATTAT
>NZ_CAXSVO010000024.1:0-60792 GCF_964240875.1 Ruminococcus sp. 5_1_39BFAA
TTCTTTTAATTATTCCATATATTAGAAATATTTTCCATAGAAATATTACTCAAAAATTAATGCAATTTTGTACTAGTGCCGATTTGCAATTTGTAAAATAACCCGGATTGGAAGAAATGATTTCCTTCAAGTATTCTGATTCATGTTTTAACAGGTTCTGGTTCTGCTCACGGTAAATCCCCGGCACCATATCATAGATCCAGTTTCCATGGCCTCTGTAAACACATTTATGGTCTTCCACCGGGTCGATCTTAAGAATAATGTCCATAAATTCCGCCAGCGTTTTCGCTGCGTATACTCGGACTTCATTCAATCTCTTTTTGCTGTCCTCCTGTCTGTATACAGTTAATATCCGGTCACCAGTAAGCTTGATTCTTTTGCTCCCGTATGTTATCTGTGCGTTTCTGAAATCCTCATCCTCGCTCATGTACTCCTCAAGCTTAGCTGAAAAACCCGGGAAAACATACTTGCTTTCATCCACCACACAAATTTTATTATTAAATATCCTCCCTGCAAATATCTCAATAGATCTGTAAAATTTTTCTTCTTGTTCCTGATAGTATTTTTCCAGTTCATCATAGCCTACATTCATAATTTTACTCCTTATTCATGCTGTCCATGTACGCTTCCTCATCTTTTTAAGTATATCACACTATCCTCAGATTGAATACCTGTCTCATAAAATTGCAGCGGCAGGATCCTTATCTCAAAAGTAATCCTGCCGCTGCAATTTTTCGCTCATATTATTCTTCCGGTGCCGGGGGATATTCGTTGCAAAGCAAACGATAAGGCGGTTCATCCTCTTCTATTGCCGGAAATCTTCCCATTTCCTCATAGAAACGGTTATCCGTATTGTCATCATTGCACTGGGACACCTCGCCGATCAGCACATCTCCGGTGCCCGGCTTTACGTCAAAATCATGATACTGGTGAGGCCATATGGTAATGCTCTCTCCGGGCTTTAATTCCACACCGGTTCCAGCCGGAACATAGTAGGATCTCCCGTCGGAGTTTACCAATACATCCGTATCCGCCAGTTTTCCCTCTCCATCGTCATTATATACGTGGATGATCAGAGTGCCTCCGCCCCGGTTAATAATATCTTCACTTTTTACCCAGTGGAAGTGCATAGGGGAATGCTGACCTTCCTTCAGCATCAGATACTTCTCCGCATAGACCTTTTTATATTTTTCCATATGCTGATTGCCGTTACGCAGGGTGATCAGCGCAAAGCCAAGCTTTTCCCAGTTTCCCAGTCCGTAATCCGTAATATCCCAGCCAAGCATATTGTCACGGATCTCATCGTATTCGTGACCTTTTGTCTTCCATTCCTCCGGAGTCCAGTTACAGAAGGGTGGCAGTTGTCCGCCAAGTTCCCTGATCAGATTTTCCATATATTTGATGCAATTGTTAATTTCAGATCTTTTCATGTGATCGCCTCCTCTTTAATTTTTCAGCCACTTCGCTACCAGCAATTCCGCCCCTGCCAAGACATTGGCCCTCTCAGGCAGGGCAGATGCCAGTATCTCAATCTCTCTCTTTTTAAATACACGTTTACTGATGATATCTTTCATTTTCTCTGCCAAATACTCAAAACGATACGCCAGGCTTCCGGATAATACCACTGCGTCAAATCCCACAACATTCGCAGCCGATACAATAGCTTCCGCCAGATATTCTGCTTCCTCCTCAAGTACTCTGGAAGCAGTCGGCTCCTTCAAAGCTGCCATATCCACGATCTTTTTCCAACTGTCAAGCTGTATATTTTCCCTTTTGGCCCGGTCTACGATGTTTTCAATAGCCGCAAAAAGCTCCACGCACCCACGGTTTCCGCATTGGCACAAAGGGCCGTGTATATCAATGGAAATATGTCCGAATCCGTTCATATCCCGGAAGCGTTGTCCCTGGTGGATCAGCCCGCTTCCCAAACCGCAGTCCGCACAAACCTCCAAAAAGCTGTCATATTTTCCGCGGATACCATAAACATTTTCCGCCAATGCCAGAGCAATAATATCGTTTTCAAGAAGTACCTGACATCCAAATTTATTTTTTAATCTTTCCACAATGGGAACATTTTGAAACCTGCTGAAATTGGGCGGATTCAAGATTATCCCCTCTTCTGAATCAAGCGGTCCGGGCGCAGAGATCCCAATTCCCAAAAATTCTCCCGGCATAGGAGTGTCCTCCATTATTTTCCCGATGCACTCCTCCATTACCTCCATCGCCCCGTCTGTTTCCCTGGGCATTGCTTCCATCCAAAATTCCCGGTATCCGAAAATCTGACCTTTCAGATCCATCATGCCCATTCGCAGGCAATCTCGCTTTAAGGAAATGCCCAGGGCATATGCAGCATCCGGATTTATCTCAATCGCAATCGACGGACGTCCCCCTCGTGCTGCCTGATGCGCACCTTCACGAAGGATCCCATCCTCGATCAATTGATTGATAATAATAGAAATACTTGCCCTGGTAAGCCCCATCCTCCTGGAAAGCTCTATCCTTGAGCAGGCTTCCAGATGCAGCATTTGGAGTATCTGGCTCCGGTTGCTCATTTTTACTTCATTTGCATTCAGACCGCTGATCTTAACCATAATTATATTGAATCTCCAATTCGGAATAATAATGTAATAACTTCATAAGGATGAATGGTAAGCCGAATGTCCTTTTCCTTACAAAATTCTCCGACCGGTTCTTCCATCAGATTGGCTTCAGCCCACTCCTGGTACCCGAATCCTGCTTTGACCACCAAAGCTGTCTGTGCTCCGGCAAATTCATGGAAACGCATTACCAGGTATTGTCCATCCTCAGAACATTTTACGGCATCTACAGACACTGTTTCAACATTGAATTTTACAAAATATGGCAAATTCAGCATTCCTTTTACACAGTGGAGAGGGTTATTCAGATAAAAGGCACTTTTCTCCGTATCACTGTGTGCCACATCGCCTCTGTGGGGATACAGAGAGTAGGTAAACTCATGTCTTCCCTGATCCTGAAGATAGTCTGGATTCGTAGCTGTTTTGATTAATGTCAGGCGTATCTGATCATCTTTCACATCACATCCGTATTTGGAATCATTTAAGAGTGCCACACCATAATTTGCGTCTGATAAATCCACCCATTTGTGCAAACAGGTTTCAAATTTAGCAATATCCCAGGAAGTATTCCAATTGTTCGCCCTGCGCACATTTCCGTATTGGATATCATAGGTAGCATAGGTGGTCCTGATGTCTGCCGGGAATGCCACTTTCAGCAATTGGTGCGTCTCGTGCATATCCACAACTGTCCCGAAATCAATTCTCCGGTCTTTCGCATACACCTGCAGATCCTGCCAGATACACGAATCTCCGTATTTCCAGACCAGCTGGAGCACTGCGCTCAAAGGCCCGTTTTCTGTCATCTTCATTTCAACCAGGTCTTCCACCTCGTGGACCTTCTCCTGGTAAAACAAATTGATGTTCCACGCGTCGCAGATCACCGGCTTGTCCTCAAAGAACTGCAGTACATTTGCCCTGTGTCCCGGTTTCACCACCTGCCGCTGGTTCTCCAAGTCATAAAGCGCTTCGATCTGCCCCTTTTTGTTCAGATAGATTTCATAATACGGCGTATGCAAAACAGAGCCATCCCAGCTAAAGGGTACTTCTGTCTCCTGTGCTGGCTCTCCCAGCCTCCGTTTTTCAACTGGTGTAATACTCATTGGTTCTGTTTTTGCCCATATGTATGTCTTATTGCCAATAACCTGCGTCTGACATTTCTCCCCGCCGATGTAATAGGCTTCTCCCTCTTCCAGAGCTTCCGCTTCCGCAAGCCCTTCATATACCCAGGAGCCGTTATTGATCACAGAAATGCCCTCGCCCTCTGACATAGCTGCAATTGCATTCTGCTCTACTGTCTTTGCAATCTCTTCCGCCTGCTGGTATTCCTTTTGAGAATCCTCATAAACCTCGCGGATCGCAGAGCCCGGTATCACATCATGAAACTGGTTGCATAGGATCAGCTTCCAGCCTTCCGTCAAATCTTCCTGCCACTTCCTTGCCAGCGCACCTTTTTTCAATGCCGCCATGCTGGCAATCCATTCGCTCTCCCTGTAAAGGAATTCCAGATATCGGTTCATCCGTTTATTATAGGCATGGCTTGTATAGGTACCGCGATGATTTTCCAGATAAAGCTCTCCGTCCCATTCAGGGAAATAATTACGGGTCCCATCCACCCTCTCCTGAAGCCGCTCAAAATAGTCCCCCACATTCCCATGCTGAATATGCGGCAGCCCCGGAATACGGTCTATGATCCTCCTCTGTTCCAGCTCCTCGCGGTTTACGCCGCCTCCTCCATCGCCGTAGCCATACGCCATCAGCAATTCATTTGTCAGGCCTTTGTTCCGGTAATTATTCCAGATCCCATTTACGGAACCGGGCACCATCTCTCCATTATATGTGTAATACCAGCTTCCCTGTTCTTCCGCCGCCGCAGGCGTAGTAATGAAATGCGTCAGGATCTTTGTCCCGTCAATACCCACCCAGCAGAAGGTATCATATGGCATCTGATTACATTCATTCCAGCTTATCTTTGTGGTAACAAAGGTATCTAAATTACTTTTTTTCAGGATCTGAGGCAGCGCCCAGGAATATCCGAATACATCCGGCAGCCAGAGGTACCGCATGGTTTTGCCGAATTCTTTTTTCGTAAAAGCATTTCCCAGCAAGATCTGTCTTGTCAAAGATTCACCGCTTGGAATATTGCAGTCCGCCTCGATCCACATACCGCCGTCAATCTCCCAGCGCCCCTCCTTGACTCTCTGACGGATACCCTCGTAGATTTCAGGAAAATCCTTTTTCAGCCACTCGTAAAGCTGAGGCTGCGACTGCAGAAAGGTGTATTCCGGGTACATTTCCATCAGCCTGAGTACCGTAGAAAATGATCTGGCACATTTTTCCCGTGTGTGCTTATAACGCCAAAGCCATGCCACATCAATATGTGTATGGCCAATACAGATCAGATCCACTAACGCTTTTCCATCCATTCCGGCAAGCGCCTCATCCAACTGCTTCCAGGCATCCGCAACAGAATCATAGAATGCTTCGCTGCCTTCTCTTCTCCAGTCAATGAGCAGAAATGTCTGATCCAGAATACTGAGAAGCCTGCTTCTTTGAGGATCATTTGCAGACAGAAGAGGTATTGTTTCCAGGATCATTTTTCCGGTATAATACAGACCGTCCACTGCTTCATCCATCCATGCACTGTAAGCGGTTTTAAACTGGTGGGTCAGTTCACGGGGCACACCGCCGCCTTCCAGCCCTGACCATAGGCGAAAGATCAATGAAACCGTCTTTCCTGCATATTCTTTTGGAAAGAAAACTTCCTGATGGTGGGTATCAACGCCCTGATATGGCTGTCCCTCTACATACAAAAGCGCTTCAAATCCATAGTTGGAGCATGGACCTGTCAGTCCAAAATCAAATACTCCCACCAACGGATGCTCCTTCCATTCCTCTGGAAAAGAAAGCTCACATCTCAGCCACAGATACCTGTCACGTCCTGTCCATGTCTGGCCCAGAGATGCCGTTTTCCAATTTTCTTCTTCTCCGGGAAGGGGAGGACGGATCTCATCCGGCGCACATTCCAGGATCCTGAGATTTTCCGCCTGCCTCGCCTCTCTCATTCGGAATTCTCCCAGAGCCTCCACGCGGCTTTTCAGCTTATCTTCTTCAAAAAAAATATTCATGTTTCCTCCTATTGGCCGCCCTAACCTTTCACAGCTCCTGCGCTTAATCCTTCTACCATGTATTTCTGCGCAAACGAAAACAGGAAGATGGTCGGAATCAATGCCAGTATAGAGCCTGCTGCCATCTCGCCCCATTTTACATCGTATTTCAGGATCAGGGAATTCAAGCCTACCGTGATAGTCTTATACTTTTCTTCGTCAATATAGTACGTTGCCATAAAGAGTTCGTTCCAACTGTTGATAAAATCAAAGATCAGCGTTGCTGCAATTCCAGGCTTCATCAGTGGAAGGGAAATCTTCCAGATTGCCTGCAGCCGGTTGCAGCCATCTATCCTTGCCGCCTCTTCCAGCGAATACGGCACTCCCGCAAAAAATCCCCTCAGTGTCACCACAGAAAATGGAATACACATATTCACATACAGCACAGGCAATACAAAATAGGTGTTGCGCAAATGCAGCTTTGTCAGGATCTGGTACATAGGCGCCAGAGTGGTAAAAATGGGGATCATCTGTGTTACCAGGAAGAAAACAAGAATCAGATTTTTCCCTTTAAAGTCATATCTTGCAAGAATATATGCCGCCCCAAGGGCGATAATTACAGCTACAAAGCTTGCCGCGGCAGAATAGAAAAACGAGTTTTTCACATAAGTGATAAAATTACCTTTCCACAAAACCTCAATATAATTTACCAGACTTGCCTTTTGGGGCCAGTAAGTAACCGGAAAGGCATAGATATCGGTCATGGAATCCTTTAATGAAGTGTTCAGCATCCAGTAAAAGGGAAACATTACAACGATCAGATAGCAAAGCAGAAAAATCCCTTTTACAAATCCGTTTCTTTTTTCCCGCGCACGACGTTTGCTCAAAGTATTCATATCTGCCTCCTATTCTGTGTCACTCAGGTTCAGCCTGCTTACATAAACCGCCGCAAATACGGTAAGGATCACAACGCAGACAACGCCTGTTGCACTTGCCATTCCATAGTCATAGGAGTCTATGTATTTCAGCATCAACGTGGTAATGATCTCCGTTGACCCGGATGGTCCTCCTTTTGTCATGGTATAAATGATCTCCGCAAAATTAAAGATCCAGATCACACGCAAAAGAAGAGTCAGCTTCAAGACTGACGAAATGCTCGGAACCGTAATGCTCCGGAACTTCTGAAACGCAGTAGCGCCGTCCACATCCGCCGCTTCATATAAGTTCTTATCGATCCCGCGCAGGGCCGCAGAAATCATGATCGTAAAGTAAGGAACCCCATACCAGATATTTGTCACAATACAGCACGCCATTGCCGTCTCTTTCTGTGCAAGCCAGCCTACAGGTTCGCTGATCATTCCGATCCTCATAAGAATATCGTTGAATACTCCGGAGGTACCATTGAACATCCATCTCCACATAAGCGCGATAACAAATCCCGAAACTGCCCACGGAAAGAAGATCAATCCCTGATAAAGGGAGCTTCCGAAAAATTTTTTACGGAGCACAAGCGCAAGCCCGAATCCGATGACAAACTGGAACAGCAAAGAAATCGCCACCCATTTCAGGGTATTTCCGGCTGTTGTGTAAAACTCATTTGTCAGCGATCTTTTAAACAGCTTTGTAAAATTTGCAAAATTGTTCCAGTAAATATTGTTGATATTGGTCAGTTTGTAGTTTTGAAATGCCATGCCAATGCCTTTCAGCATGGGATAATAGGTAAGGCACAGCGGGATGAGCAGCGCCGGCAAAAGCATCAGTATGATAAATTTTCTGCTCTTTCTCTTGTATTTATTTCCCATCGTCCACACTCCTTTTCCTGAGGCACAAGTTTAAATAAGGGAGCAGAACCGCTCTGGCCCTGCTCCCTGCCTCATTACCAGATCTTTCCTTCTGCCTCAAAGGCTTCTGTCCAAAATTCATCCAGCCATCCAAGAAGGTCGTCTGCAGAAATCTCATCGCTTAAATATTTCTGAAGAACTGTATCAACCTCTGATTTGTAGGTTGCATATGCTTCATAATCCATACATGGATATACGAAATGGTATGTGTCGTCTTCTGCATATTTCAGATAAGTCTGGTATTCATCACCCTGGAAATAATCAGAAGACTCAAATGCTGTTGTATGAATGGGAAGTGTACCATTCTGTGCCGCGAACTCGGTGTTATTTTCCGCACTGCTCAGGAACATGATAAAATCTGCAGCTTCGTCAGGATGCTCGCTGTTTGTGGTAAGTCCCCAGCCGCCATATCCGTTGGGGAGGCATACATCGCCAGCGTCTCCCGCAGGAAGCGGAATGACATCCCACTGGTCATCTTCCAGGTCACTTACCATCGTAGGAACAGCATCGGAATCCTGAAGAAGGATGGCTGCTGTACCGCTGATGAAGCCCTGCACCTGCTCTGAGAATCCCCATGCAATGGAGTCTGCAGGAGATGCGTTCTGGAACAGCTCTTTAAAATCTTCTACTGCTGCCTTGGCTTCCGGAAGTGTAAAGATCGTGGTTCCTTCATCATCAATAAAATATCCTGCATTGTCGCTGATAATCTTATCATGGCCTACGGCTGCGTAGATCATCAAGTTCATGTTCTCATAGCATCCGCTAACTCCGCGGAAAGAAAATCCATATTTGCTGCTGGCAGAATCGGTAAGCTGTGTCGCAGCATCGATCAGTTCTCTCCAGGTAGTAGGATACTCGATCCCTGCCTCCTCAAAAATATCCTGACGAATGAACACTGCTCTTTCATAAAATCCAAAAGGCATATAGTACGGTTCGTCATCACAAATTACCATAGCTGCATTGGCTGCACCGCTTAAGGTATCCTTTTCATCCCATGCGTCAATGTAATCCTGAAGGTTTACCAGCCAACCGTTTGTAACATAGGTTCTCAGCGTATGATCCCGTATTTCAATAATATCCACGGCATCTCCGCCTGAAAGCATCTGTGCGATCTTGGAATCAGCAGATTCCTGTGCCGGTGAAATGATGTTGATCTTCGTATTGGGATTTAATTCCTCATATTTGTCAGCCATGGAACGAAGCAGCTCCGTACGCTCCGGGCTTGTCAGGGATTCTACCATAGTAATGGTAATCTCTTCCTCAGCAGCAGATGCTGTCACAGGCATGGATACAGCTCCAACCAACATTGCTCCGGCGAGCAGCCCCGATAACACTTTCTTTCCTTTCATAGTGAACCTCCTTTTCTTCTGTGATTTGGTTAATTTGCACATGTTTTCTGTTTTTATGTCTATTATCATATCAGAAATCATCATCTTTGTCAGTTTAATTAACAAAGTATATTATAAAAAATATACAATTTCGTCCAATAAAGTCAAAAAAAGCAGGCCAGGATTTTCTCCTGACCTGTTTTTTGACTATCTAAGACATCACGCATCTGACCTGGAATATGCGTTTTTCATCTGGCAGCTCAGCTCGAACAGAACCTTGTCCAGGGTGTCCAGTGCAGCTTCCTTTACCATATCTGCGATCTTCTGATTAGCCTCTTTTCTCAGCGCCATACGCTTCTGTGCATCCTGCTCCTGCAGAAGTAATTTGTCATAACGATCGATCAGTTCATGTCCCTTTGACATTACCCATTCCTGATATCGCTCGATATGGAAAATCGAGCTGCGGTATGACGCGTCTGCCATGGCTGCGATCATACGGCTGCACCAGTAAAAGTTTTCTGTAGACACGGTTTCCGTAGTGTTGGAAAGATACTCCGGTGTCTCATCCACATCCCCATAAAAGGGCACTAACGCATTGAACGCATTGGAAGCAAAAGCTACCCATTCAATAGCGCAGGTATCCTTTTCATGCTCCGGGCGCATCTGGATCACGGAGACAAAATCATTCCGGTTTATGCCGATGGAACGGTACGCTCCTTGCATGGATTTATCCCCATAAGCCCCGTACGGGTCATAGGGAGTTCCCTGGAAATGTGAGGAAAGAACATATTTCACATCCTCCACAGTAATCTTCTTCTCCGGAACCATACACCACGGCAGATCATCTGAGCCAGGGGTAAATTCTGCCTGGGGACCATCCCAAACCTTTGTCCTGGGGTTTAAGCACCGCAGCATATACCATGCACGCGGCGTATTATACACATGGTCCGAATCATCGTGGCTTCCGAACGCATCCCGTGGATTTATTTTTCCGTCCAGTGACAGATCCAGATGATACTCCCGGATAAATTCCCTCATGTCCGGGGAACACATATATTCCTTCTGCTCCGTCAGAGCATCGTCAAGGTCAAAGCGATCCAGACCAAGCTGATTCGGCATCACCACATAAGCCTCATCCGGCACACGTCTGGCGATCCAGTGGTGCCCGCCAATAGTCTCCAGCCACCAGATCTCATCCACATCCTGAAAAGCGATGCCGTTCATCTCGTAGGTCCCGTATTTTTCCAAAAGGCTTCCCAGCCTCTGTACTCCTTCCCTGGCGCTGTGGATATAGGGAAGCACTATGTATACAATATCTTCTTCGCCAATTCCTCCGGGGATTTCTGCTTTTCCATCTTTTCCCGGCTTGTAAACCTTTAGCGGATCTGCGCCCAGCACACGGGGATTGGAGGTAATGGTCTCTGTTGCAGTCATAGCCACCTGCGCCTCATTGATACCGCTTGCCGCCCAGACTCCTTCTCCCGCTACCGCATTGGGCATCGCCGTATACCGCATGGGGTTATCCGGAAGCTCAATTTCCACATGGGAAAGTACAGATTTATAGTGTTTCGGCTGCTCCTCCGGCTGGATCACCACAAATTTCTTCGCCGTAAAATGCCCGGAAGCGGAATCATCGTTCCGCGCAATCATGGTAGACCCGTCATAAGATGCTTTTTTTCCAACAAGAATCGTAGTGCATGCCATAGTTAATTATTCTCCTTTGTATTCATTTTGGTGTCCTTGAAAATTCTGATTCCAAACGCCGATGCTTTCTTCAATGTGGATCGTGCCCTTGGTGTCAAATCAAAGCCCGTACTCTTCCAAAAGCTTTTTCCGAAGCCTCTCATCTAAAATTGACCGGATAAGCTCTTCATGTCGTCCATCCTCCACAAGGAGCCTATTCAGCGTATTAATCCGTTTTTCCCCTGCCTCCATACCATCCTCAAATCCTTCTCTTCGAAGTGTTCTCTCATGCAGTTCCGCGTCATAATCCTCCAAAAACATCGCACTTACCTCCTTACGGTGCACCCTCAGGATGTCAGCCAGGATTCCTTCCGCAATACATTCGTCTGTGGCAAGCTCTACTGCTTCCTCCGGCTTATGACCTTCCCGGATTTTCTCGCGGATTCGGTGGATGAACATGGAATATTCCAACAGCGGCCTGCATCCTTCCAGAAATTCCCGGTTCTTTCCATAGTTGATGTTTAGGATCAGGACTTCGCATTCCAACGCAGGCAGCGGCACGGTTTTGGAGCCGTAGATATCATATCCCTTTTTCTCCACGTATTCCCGGTAAAGCCGTGCAAAATACAGTACACCCCGTAAGGGCATGTTTCCGTTCCAGCTTCCCTGATGCTCTACCAGATACAGGTTCATATCTACCAGAAAGGATATATCATTTTTATATCCCAGATACACCACATTTTCCAAAGTGGTAACCGCCAGCCCGTCTGCATCCCGGTAATCTGACTGGTTGAGGGCATTATATAGTTGTAACAGTTTTTCCTTGTCCCGGAATATAAACCGGAACAGCGTATCTTTATGTGTCCTCTGCACCGCAGTGCCTTTATCTGAAGTAGGGGAAGCCTGACTGGTAACGGGCTTCCGTTTTCCATGGTTCTTATTATTTCTCTTTCCCATGACTACCTCCATTATAATCGAATATCCTGTAATTTCAAACCAAAATCACTCTAAATAGACAAAAAACCAGACACGGGCACCACCTCTTTCTGAAATTAAAGTATAAAACTGGAAATTTTTTTGGCGAACACCAATGAGAATCAAAGAAATTAATTTGATATTTTCAAAATAACATATTTCATTATAAATGTCACATTAAAATTCTCTAAAATCATGTTCTGCGCAATACTGCCTTATATCATACAATCAGATTTGTTTTTCAAACATTACCATCACGTGGGAACAGCATCGGAGCTTCCTTTCTCATGTCTGGCAACACAAATGCAGCCCGGCCTAAGCCGGGCTGCACCTGATCGTTATAGTTCTTCCATTCTTTCCACCGGAAACGGCGGCATTGCTATGGGACGCATGGCAATGGACATCAGCTTCACAGGGTTGTCATCTGCGGCAATGCGATTTGAACTGAAGGCCCCGCATCTGCTGCATCGGTGTATGATTGCCCATTCCCTGTTCTTTTTCACCCATACCGCCACAGGTTCCATGTGACCGCCGCAGTCAGAGGCTCTGTCTCCCGGCTCAATGTCAACATGAAGACTGGTCAGGCAGTTGGGGCAATGGTTGCGGTGACTGCTTCCTGCTCCCGCCGGAACTACCAGACGTCCGCAGGATTTGCATGTAAATGTCTCATTGCAGGCATGATTTTTATAGTATCCCTTTTCAAAAGATTTTCTTTTATTTTCTCTGTTCATTTAATTTTCCTCCTGATAGGTTTCTGTTATCACCCCATTGGGAGGAGGTGTGATCTGTCCGACACCAGCCTCCCGGCTATCGTGCGGACTCCACATAATGATTATTCTTCATAAAACAATTCTCCTTCTTTATCAATTTTATAGCGGTTCAGCGCCTTACGAATACACCTCAAACCACATGTAAAACCACCTCATACCGTGATCTTGTCATGATCTGTGGATATACATTCTCGATGCTTCCGGTTCGCCCTCTCCCTGGACCATACACAAAAATTCCCATCCATACCGTTCATAAAAGGATGTGTGATCCGTCACCAGGTACAAGGTGCTGATTCCCTTTTCCTTCATATCATCGCAGACAACAGCCAGCATTTTTCCCGCAATTCCCTGGCAGCGGTATGCTTCTTCCACATAAACTGCGCACACATTCGGCGTCAGGTCCTTTCGGTCATGGAAATCATTTTCAATTACGCCTAAACCACCAATGATCCTGTTCCCATCCAAAGTAACATACCACTGCGGTACGGCACTCATTCCTTGCATACATTCTTCCATACTTTCTGCATAAGCTTCCAGCGGAATATTCCATTTCTCATGAAACCACAAAGCAGCATGCCCTTTCAGTTCCTTTTTTTCCGATATTTTTAAAATCTTATATTCGCTCACTCCATTTACCGAAAACCGATATCCGCCCATCTGCAGATATCAGTTTTTGTCACTTCCTATATGTTCTGATGATTCTTTGTATACTTTTTTCCGTCAGGCAATAGCTTTCCGCCAGCTCCTTAACAGTATCTCCGGACTGGTATGCAGTATATATCTGCTCATTCCGGCATTCCAGATCCTTTTTCGTATCCGTCCCGGATCCCCAGGAACGCTGACAGCCCTCTTTTCTTGGAATATAGATGGTCTGTCCGTCCACATATTGCTGGATCAAAGCCAGCACTTCCTTTGGCAGAACCTCTTCTGCCCTCAAATAGCCCATGGTCATCCTCCTGAATTTTATTCTTTCGGATCCGCAACGGCTATTACAACTTATCTTGTGTCTGCAATAGCCATTGCTATGCAACCACTGCATATCTTTTCATATGACAACCTCCTTATTAATCAACTTTATTGTAACAAAGGAAAGCGTTTCTGCCAACCGCATGATTAGTTCGAATTATTTATGTTCCCGGATTTCGTTATTCCACTCCGTTCACATAGAACACCTGCGCAGCACACCTTCGGTGTCACAGAATATCTCCAGTGAACAGTAGCGAATGGCTCTTTTTTTTCAATTCCTACGATCCTGTAAACTGCTGAACATCCTTTTCAGCACCAGCACTGCGGCGATGGCCAGTATCACCTCCGCCAGAGGCTGGGCATAGGCCAGACCGTACAGCGGGAAGAAATGATTCAAGACCACAAGTGCCGGGATTTCCAGCACGATCTTACGGAGTATGGCAAAAATCAGAGATTTCTTTCCCATACCGCAAGCCTGGAATACACTCACGGCAATAAAATCCATGCAGAGGAAGGGAAGTGTCAGACACAGCCCTCTCAGGAAACGGCTGCCATATGCAATGATGGCTTCGTTTTTCATAAACAGGGAAATTAAAGTTCCCGCGCACAAATAGTAACCCAGCGTAATAACTACCAGGAAGGAAAGCGACAGTTTCACGGTGAAAAGAATCGTATCCTTCATTCTTCTGCGGTTTCCGCTGGCATAATTATAGCTGACCAGCGGCATGATCCCCTGCGCAATACCAAGCGCAACCTGTAATGGCACCATATTGATCTTCTGCGCAATCCCCATAGCTGCCACTGCATCAGAACCAAAGGCAGAAGTAAAGTTATTCAGCACCGTCATTCCTGTAACGTTCAGAAGATTCTGGATGGAAGCAGGGATGCCGACCGCACATACCCCCACAACGATCGCTCTGCCAAAACCAAACTGTTTCGGATTAATACAAACATAAGTCCTGCCTCTTTTTACAAACAACAGCACAAAGAAATAGATGCAGGCTGCACAGTTGGAAAGAAAGGTTGCCAGACCTGCCCCTGCCGCCCCCATATTCAGACCCCATGGCATAATAAAGATGGGGTCCAGAACAATATTTAAAAGACATCCGCTCATTGTTCCGATACTTGCATGAAGGGATGCACCTTCCGCCCGTACCAGATACGCCATCACCACATTCAAAATCGCAGGCGCAGCTCCGCAGGTAACAGTCCATTTCAGATATTCCCCTGTGGCGCCGGCAGTTTCCGCATTCGCTCCCATCATACTTAAAAGCGGCGTATGGAACACAGTATAAAACAGAGAAAACAGCAGGCCGCAGATCAGGGCGCAGTAAAATCCAAAGGCAGAGCTTTTGTAAACCTTATCGTAATCCTTCTGTCCAAGAGCGCGGCTCATCATGCTGGAGCTTCCCACACCGAAAAGATTGTTCACCGCATTAAAGGCCAGCAGTACCGGAGCTGCCAGTGTCACGGCTGCATTTTGCACCGGGTCATTGATCATTCCAACAAAATACGTGTCTGCCAGATTATATATAACCATAACAAGAGAACTGATGACCGTCGGAACCGCCAGATTCATAACTGCCTTTGGAATCGGCATCCGTTCAAACAGTTCAGTTTTCTTTATATCTTCCAATTAAATCCCTCCATCTCACTGCCATTTTTTCAGTTAAACGGCAGTTCTTCATCATCTATGTCCTCAAAATTGAAGTCTTCATCTGCTCCTATTTCGTTGAAATATTCCTCCAGCTCCCTGTCATACTTTTCCAATGCTTTTGTAATACGTTTTTCTGCCTTTTTATCGCCTTTTACCTTATACAGAATTTCTGCCGCGATAAAAATAACATCATTATCCTCAGAACATTCCGTATCCTGGGAAATGTATTTTTTCACCACTGCTTCTGCCCCGTTCAGATCCTTCATTCCCATTCTGGCATAAATAAGAGCTGCCGCTGCCTGAATGCTCTCCGGTTCTTTTCCGTACCAATCCTCGCAAAACTCCAGGGCCTCCTTATTTTTTCCCAGACATCCCAGGCTCGATGCTATGCGGAAATACAGATCAGAAGGGCTGTCCTCTTTCCACTGAAACAGAGCCAGAAGCTTCTTGCATACCTCTATAAGCTTTTCATATTCCTGACGCATATCAAGCTCATCAAGATAATCCTCTGTCCAGCCGCATACATCGTGTTCAAAATCTGTGCTGTCATCCAAATCCACAAGCTCCCTTGCAAAATCCGGATCATTCCCCCGTCCGTCGCTGATAATATCCAACAATACGGCAAAGGCTTCGTTCCAGACCTCGAAGCCTTCTCCCGCTCCAACCATGTTACTGTAACTCTTACCTGTCAGCACATCGAATTTTTTCCACAGTTTATTCATGAACTCTTCCTCCCGTTAGACTTTATGATGGTCGCTTTAATCTTTTTTTAAATTCTAACACCCCTCGCATATTTGCGCAATCCGAAATGTATTACAAGCTTAAAAATACGATAAAAACCGCACCATCCAACGAATCCTATCGCCAAGATGATGCGGTTTCAATTTTACCATGATATCACGCCAGCCCGCCGGAAATCACCCTCACTCCTCATATCCGTTCGGATTATGGGACTGCCAGTTCCAGGAGTCTGCGCACATATCCTTAATGTCATACTCCGCTGTCCAGCCAAGCTCCTTCTCTGCCTTGGACGCATCGGAATAGCAGGTCGCGATGTCTCCAGGACGGCGTGCCTTGATCACATATGGGATTTTTACACCTGTAGCGGCCTCGAAATTCTTCACAATATCCAGTACGCTATAGCCCTTTCCGGTTCCCAGATTATAGATGCTTAAGCCTGATTTATCCTCAATCTTCTTCAGCGCTTTCACATGACCCTTTGCAAGATCCACTACATGGATATAATCTCTTACTCCTGTTCCATCCGGAGTATCATAATCATTTCCGAATACGCCCAGCTCTTTCAGCTTGCCCACGGCTACCTGTGTGATGTACGGCATCAGATTGTTAGGGATACCGTTGGGATTCTCACCGATGGTGCCGCTCTTGTGAGCGCCGATCGGATTAAAGTAACGAAGAAGCACTACATTCCATTCCGGGTCTGCTTTCTGGATATCCGTCAGGATCTGTTCCAGCATGGATTTTGTCCAGCCGTATGGATTGGTACACTGGCCCTTCGGGCATTCCTCTGTGATCGGGATAATAGCCGGATCACCGTATACGGTTGCGGAAGAGGAAAAGATGATATTCTTCACGCCGTGTTTTCTCATTACATCTACCAGAGTCAACGTTCCGGCTATATTATTCTCATAATATTCCCATGGTTTTGCCACGGATTCACCTACTGCCTTTAAGCCTGCGAAATGAATGCAGGAATCAATCTGCTCTTTTTCAAAAATATCGTTCAGCGCATCTCTGTCCAGGATATCGGCTTTGTAGAATTTTACAGGCTTTCCTGTGATCTTCTCTACGCGCTCCAGGGATTTCTCGCTGGCATTACTTAAGTTATCCAGTACCACCACATCATATCCTGCACTCTGCAGCTCTACTACTGTGTGACTTCCGATGTAACCTGCCCCGCCTGTTACTAAAATTGCCATGATTTTTTACTCCTTCTGCATGCTTGACTTTGTTTCTGTTCGTATTATAATGAGATAAAAGGGGTATTTCAACGGATATATTGCACAATACTATAAATATATTGAGGTTTAACAACCATTTAGCAGTTGCACAACTGTGAAGATGCCAAACCACTGAGAGGTTTTTATGCAGATACGGACGGATCGGAATCAAAAAGAGATAAAGGCGCACGGCACCTATGAATTTCCTGTGAGAGTCAGCCACGAATGGCTGTCCAGCTTTGAGCGCCGCTCCTTCATGTGGCACTGGCATCCTGAGCTGGAATGGACTTTTGTTATGGAAGGGGAAATCGAATATCAGATCAACGACCAGGTTCATCGCTTAAAGCCCGGCGACGGAATTCTTTGCAATTCCAGTATGCCCCACACCGGCCGCCCGGTAAATGACAAGGACTGCCATTACATCTCCACCACCTTTCATCCCCGCCTTTTAGAAGGCTATAAAGACAGCTTCCTGAAAGAAAAATATGTAGATCCCCTTGTGGGAAATCCCTCCCTTCCATGTCTGATGCTCTCCCCGGATGTTCCATGGCAGGCGGAAATACTGGATAAGCTGCGGGAGATCAAGTATCTGTACCTGGATACGGAACAAAAGGATGACTATGATTTCCGGATCTATCTTTTGCTGCTGGAGATTTGGATGACAGTATGCCGCCATGCCCCCAGCTTTCCGGAAAATCAGATATCCTCCCTGTATGTGACCCGCTTAAAGCAGATCCTCTCATATATCCACACCCATTATGCAGAAAAAATAACCCTGGAGGATATCTCCCAGCAGGTCAATATATGTCCCAGCGAATGCTGCCGTTTTTTCAAAAAGAACATGCGGGAATCCCTGTTTGACTATCTTCTGAACTACCGGATCGAGCAGAGTCTTTCCCTCCTTGGAAAGGAGCTGCCCATCACTGAGGTCGCCTCCCTGTGCGGCTTTTCCAGCCCCTCCTATTTCTCAAAGGAGTTTCGAAAACGCATGGGAAGTACGCCCAGGGAGTATAGGAGACTGCTTTCCTGACCCCGGCTCATGGATCTCAATTCCCTGTTCCAGTGCAGCTTCAAGCCATCTTTTTTTCGCATCCAATGCGTTTGCTGCCGCAGTTTCTATGGTTTCACCACATGTCATACACCCTGGAAGATCAGGATAAGAAACTACAAATCCGCCCTCATCCTTATCTTCTATAATCTCCATACGGTATGGCATTCGATAGGTGCATAATGCCGGCGGGCGTGTTCCTGGTGTCGAATTTGTTTCCCATACCAAATGTAAAACAATCCAGAGCTGAAAGCTAAGATAACTTTCAACTCTGGATTGTCATTCGTCCGCTCTATATAAGCTGCGGAATTACTGCAATTTTCCGCAATGCATCTGCTGCGCTGCCCAAATCGCAATACGGCAGACTGCATCCCCTAAAAATCAAATATTTTTATTTCTTCAATCCTCTTGCAATACTGCAGTTCGTCACCTTCAGGCTTCCTTCGGATGCAAACAGGGACAGGGATTCACCCATTCTCTTATAGGCTCTTACGTTCAGTGCAACGCCGTTCACGTAGAGAGTAGCAACGGTATCATCTACGATCATACGGATATTATATTTCTTTCCCGGTTCCAGGCGGATGGGGCGCTCCAGGCCGATGTTCTGGTTTGCGGGCCATGGCCAGTTGGGGCATTTCTCGAATACGAACCGGTTTTCCGGAACATGGAACATATACTGGTAGGATTCCGCATTTTCCTCGTTCTCATAAAAACGCACGCCGAATGCCCTTGTTCCCTCGGTAAATTCCACATCAGCCTCGAATTTGAAAATGTCTCCGCTATCTCTGGCGATCACCTCTTCGGACCGCTTAGCTGGCGTATCGATGACAAAATCCTCAACCTTTTCTTCTTTGTCAAAGGCGTTCCATACCGTTTCCGGGATTCTCACTCCAAGGGTTCCGTCCTCTCTCTGATAAACCTCATGCGCCATAAAGGTGCCTGCCCAGATAAAGTTCTTGTCATCGTCATCCTCGTCCTTTGTTGCCACCCAGCCGAAAAGGATTCTCTGACCGTTCAGGCAGAAGGTACGTCCGGCATAGTATGCCCTTCCGTCAAAAGCATCGTCCTCCGGTGCGATCCACGGTCCATCCAGGCTCTTGCTCATACGGTAGACCATTTTGCTTCTGTCACTGTACTCCGTCACGATGTGATACCACCAGTCACCCATTTTGAAAAGGTCTGGCATCTCGTGCATGGTGTAAAGATCCGGTGCCCAGAAATCCCCTTCAAATTTCCAGTTTTTCAGATCTTTTGAAGTAAATTTCACGGTTCTTCCGGTCTGTCTCGTCTTTGGTCCTTTCAGTCTTGCACCCAATATCAAAAGGTACTGGTCATTTTCCTCATCCCTGATCACCCACGGATCTCTCCAGTCATCCGGATCATAACCCTCCTGTGGGGTAAAGGTCAGGGTATCCTGGGTTTTATGCCAATGAATCAGGTCATCGCTGTAAGCGTGCATCAGAACCTGGGACGGCTTTCCCAGCGCCGGATAGTCCCGGTTATAGCCTGTATAGAAAATATGATACTGACCCTCTCCTTCAAAAACGCTTCCTGCAAAAATAAACTGATCCTGCTCTTCGTCTGTTCCTCTGGGCACAGCTACGCCTCTGTCCTCATAGTGAACAAAATCCTTCGTAGTTGCCAGATCCCATCCGAATGGCTCTCCAAAAGGCCCCGGCTTTCTGGTATCTCTCTGATGGTAAAGGTAAAATTCATCTCCATGTCCGAATGGCATACAATCTCCAAACCATGTGTTTGGGAACTGATAATATAATTTATTCATTGTCTGACCTCCTGTGAATTAATATCATCCCTTTACAGCCCCTGCTGTAAGTCCTGCCAGCATCTTTTTGCTGCATAAGAAATAGAAAATGAAAACCGGAATTACGGTTACCGTGATCGCTGCAAAGGTTGCACCCCAGTCCGTAAGTCCCATGCTTCCTACGTAGTCATTCAAGCCCAAAGTTACAGTTTTCATGTCCGTAGATCTGGTAAAAGTATACGCATTAATATACTCATTCCAACAGAATACTGCCTGCATGGTTGCCACCGTAATAATGGAATTCAGTGACATTGGCATTACCATTTTAAAGAAGCATCCGATTGGCGAACATCCGTCTATGATCGCTGCTTCCAGCATCTCCTCCGGGAAAAACTTGCTGAAGGAATAAAATAACTGGATAGAATAAGACAGTGAAAATGCTATCTGCGGAAGTATAATAGCCGCATAAGTATTGATTAATCCTAACTTATTAAATATGGTAAAAAGCGGAATCAGCGCTACCTGCATAGGAAGCATCAGCCCCAGCAGGAAGTAGTTCAACAGGAGCTTTTTACCTTTAAATTTAATCTTGCTTAAAGCAAATCCTGCCATTAAAGCAATCAAAAGCAGCGGGATCAGCACGCCTACCAGAACAATAATACTGTTCTTAAAGTAGGTCGGCATATGGCTTTTTGTAAAAACGGTAATGTAGTTATCCAGGTTCAGAGCAGACGGCAGTGCGTATGCAGGCAGCTTTCTGAAATCATCCAGCGACTTAAAACTGGAGGTAAACACATACAAAAACGGATATACCTGGATGATCACAAGCAAAATCGCCAGAACCCATTTGACGATGCTGCCCGCAGTAACTTTTTGCTTTCTCATCAGTCGTCCTCCTCCCCTGTCAGTTTACGGAATACCATTCCCACTACCAGACATATGATCACGATCATGATCGCTACAGAGCTTCCGTATCCATACTTCATGCTGGTAAATGCCTGTTTATACATATAAGTTGTCATCAGTTCTGAGGCATTTCCCGGACCGCCGTGAGTCAAAAGATAAGAGAACTCAAAGGATCTTAAGGAACCGTTCAATACCAGCAGACAGTTGGCAATAATAACCGGTTTAATATAGGGAACCTTCACATAATAATACTCCTGGAAGGTGGAAGCCCCGTCAATCAGCGCTGCTTCTCCAAGCTCACTGGGTACACCGATCAGCGCCGCATAGAAAATAACCATGTATAATCCAAGGTACTTATATGCCTCTACAAAAGCTGTTACATACAGAGAAATCTGTGGATTGGAAATCCACTCCATCAGCTTAAGAGACGGATCAATAAGCGATAACACCTGATTTACAATACCCGTAGGTGTAACGGATAATAATTTCGTAAAGATCTGGCAAATTGCCACGGAGGAGATGACTACAGGTATGTAATATAAAGTCTGCAATGCAACTCTTCCCTTTTTGATCCTGCTTAACAGGATTGCAAACAAAAGTCCGCCGAATACCTGAATCGCAACGTTGATCACTGTATAGATCAATGTATGCCACACTGTAGA
Source organism: Ruminococcus sp. 5_1_39BFAA (assembly GCF_964240875.1). Lineage (NCBI taxonomy): Bacteria > Bacillati > Bacillota > Clostridia > Eubacteriales > Oscillospiraceae > Ruminococcus > Ruminococcus sp. 5_1_39BFAA. The sequence goes on from NZ_CAXSVO010000024.1 coordinate 21,261, forward strand.
CCGGAACACCTCATCCTGTGTAAGAAGCTCAATATAGTTCTTCAGGCCCACAAAAATTTTTTCACCTACACCGCTCCAGTCAAAAAAGCTATAATATCCTGCCCAGATAATCGAAACAATTACAAGTGCGGTATAGATCAGAAAGGCAGGAAATATGAATAAAAATATTATGGATTTCTTTCCGAATGCCTTCTGCACAACGTCCCTCCTCTCTCTTTAAAAGAGACTGGCGAAAAACCCTCCAGCCTCCTTTACTGCCTCCTTTTCAGAGACAAACTACTGAATTTTTCCTTTTATTTCGTAACAAAAGTATCACAAGTTTCAATAAATTCTTCCGGCGTGGTAATGCCCTGAGCCAGCTTCTGCTGCTCGTCTACAATCTTTGTAAGAACATCGGAATCCAGCTTGTCATCCCAGGAAGTCCATGCTGTATCTGCTTCTGCAAACATTGGATGGGTGTCATAGTAAAGCTGTGGAAGTCCCTCTGGCAGTTCCTCGTTAAATGGTGAGAAAATCTGCGCATTGTTATAGCATGCGTCAGAGAAATTCTCGCACATATAATCGAAGAATTCCTGCATTGTCTCGTCATAAGTAGCCTTGTTAAAGCCCTCTGCAAAGCCTGCATGAATCGGAACATTTGTTGCCATATTGTCCATTCCTTCTGTGTCAGGAACCGGGAAGAATCCAAGCTGGCCTTCATCATACATCTCTTCTGCGAGGCCGATATTACCGGAACCGGAGTAGAAAATCGCTCCTGTGCCTCCGAAGAACAGGTTGCATGCAGATGTATAATCTACGCTTGCAAAGCCAGGCTCAAAGTATCCTTTTGTACCAAGGTCAGCAAGAAGATTTACTGCATACTGTGCAGATTCATTTTCGCTGAAGTAGTCTGTTCCTGCCTGGTAATTCATGATAAAGTCAGCGCCAGTTACTCTCCACGGCGAGAAGGAAAGGTATCTCATTAACTGCCATGCGTCAGAACCGCCTACGATTACCGGAATTTCACCGATATCTGCGATCTTCTGGCATGCTTCTTCGAATTCAGCCCATGTTGTCGGCGCTTCTGTAATGCCGGCTTGCTCAAAGATATCGGTTCTGTACATAAAGTATTCGCAATACAGACCCTGTGGGAAAAGGTACAGGTTTCCATCGTTTGCATCGGTAAGGAAGTCACGGACAGCACCGTTTAATTTTTCTGCATATCCGTTTCTCTCCAGCTCAGCGCCTACGTCAACCAGTGCATCAATATCGAGGCATGCCTGGGAAAGTGTTCCGTTGGGACATCCGAAGATGTCCGGAAGGGTGTTGCTGTTGATATACATCTGAAGCTTTGTGAAATAGTCCTGCATATCGTTTACCAGCTCAATCTCGTAATCCAGATCCTTTTCCTCACAAAACTCGCTTAACAGACGGTCAAAAACCTGGAACTGCTCTGTAGATTCCGTACCCTTTAACAGTGCGGTAATTTTTGTTCTCTCCTCTGCTGCGGATGCGTTCACAGCGCTTCCTGCCATAAGCCCTGCTGTTACGGCTGCGGTCATCAGCAAAGATACGGCTTTTTTCATTTTTCTCATTCTCTTTTTCCTCCTTTTTGGATTGCTTCGTTCTTTGTGACTTTATTGTATCGTCTGCACCCTTCTTAAACAATTGGAAATAAACGTCAAAATGGGAGATTTGTGCACAGTTTTCCTTTTGTACACAAATCTCCCATTACGGCGCTCGCTTTCGGGTATCGCTTATATATGCTTTCGGAATTCGTTTGGGGTGATTCCGTAACGCTTTTTAAACACCTTGATATAGTAACCGAAATCCTTATATCCAACCATCTCAGCAATCTCATACTGCTTATATTTATTATCCGTGATCAGCTTTTCCACGTGGCGGAAACGGACGTCTGTCAGGTATTCCAGAAAGCTTTGGCCCGAATATTTTTTCAGCAGACGGCTGATATAAGTGCGGCTTACATGAAACCTATCCGTCAGATCATCCATAGACAGGTCGCTGGCATAATTCTTTTCAATATAGGACTGAATACTGCGCACCAGCTTCAGATTACGCTCATCCGCACTCTCCGTATTCTGCTTGATCAGAGTTGCAAAATCCTTAAGCAGGCACTCTATAACCTCTTCCGTGATCTGGCACTCCGCAATTCTTTTTATTCCGTCCCGAAGCACGGAAACATTCCAGTTTTTATTCTGTATATCGCTCTCCACTGCACAGGTATAAGGGAATTTCATACAGCTTATCAACAGATCCATAGCAGCAAATTTTATGTCAGATGTCTCCTGGGAAGGACTTTCAAACATCTGCCGCAGCTCCTCCTCCACATGCTCAAAATCGCCCTGAAAAAGTGTCATCATAAAATGGCTCTTTTCCCCTGTTGTGATCACAAATTCTGCCTGCTCGTCCATGCGCAGTTCATCGTATTTCAAAATAATATTTGTCCCCAGGTAGACACACTGGCGGCAGGCTTTCTGGGCTTTGCGGTACTGTGTACTGACCTGGTAGCTGTCCTCGTCCACATCGCTGAGTCCGAAATTCATATACACATTGCAGTATTTTACAACCTCCTCCTGAATCTTTCCGCATGCCGTCAACGCCATTTCCATGCAGCGGTCCTTCTCCTCCTCTTTTCCGAAAAGAAGCACAAAATTATACTCCATTGTGGCGGTATTATAGTCACTCAAAACACGGATACCATAGCTGTCAAAGATTTCCTCAAAGATATTAATATAGGCAAATTCCTCTATCCACTTATCACCCTCGTTGATTCTTCCCTGTCCTGTCAGCTTCCACCCTACGCATACAATGTATTTCTCAATGCACAGGTCCAGGGACTCTAACTGGGCCTTCATCTCTTCTTTTCCCTGGATTCTTCCCTGCAGGATATTGGATGTAAATCTTGCCCGAAGCTGAGGCAGTGAGCTGTTAAAGTGTCTTTGCAGATCATAAAAATGCTGCTGCCTGCTTTTTCTCTCCCTGATCTCCTCTGCCACCCTGCCGATTGTTTTCTTCATCTCATCATAATCAATGGGCTTTAACAGATACTCCTCCACACCGATGCTGATTGCCTTTTTTGCATACTCAAAGCTGTCATATCCGGTCAGGATAATGATAGTCACATCAGGATACATTTCCCGGGCTTTTGCAGAAAATTCCAGCCCATCCATACCGGGCATTTTCACATCGCTTAAGATCAGATCCACCTGAGTATCCGGAAGCTTCTCCACACCTTCCAGACCGTTTTTTGCCGTTGCTGCCACTTTACATCCGAACTCCTCCCATGGGAAGGAGCAAAGCCCGTCCAGAATGATGTACTCGTCATCCAATATCATTACCTGAAGTTCCATCAATTACAAATCTCCTTATCTCTTTTAACGGTATCTTTAAGATTACTTCTGTTCCTTTTCCTTCTTCGGAGAAAATGTTCATCTCTGCCGTACCGTCATACACATAATCCAACCGTTTTCTCACCGCATATATTCCAAGCCTGGTATGTGCTTTTCCATCTCCCGGCTTTTGCTCTCCCCAGTCCGTTTCCGGATTTGTAAGGCGTTCCAGTTTTGCCGCTGGAATTCCCACTCCGTTGTCCCTGACCCTGATGACAGCCATATCTCCCACACGCTCTCCGATCACTGACAAAAAACAGTCCCAGGTAGCATTTTCCACGCCGTGGACTACCGCGTTTTCTGCCAGGGTCTGTATGGTCATTTTGGGAATCAAAATGTCATCCAGCTCCTCATCTACTTCCAGATAAGAAGTAAATTTATCCCCATACCTGGTTTCCTGAATGTAAATATAATCCTGAACGTATTTTATTTCCTCCCGAATACTTACCATGCTTTTTTTATTGCTGATGGTTCCCCGCATCAGGTTACTGATCGCGGTAACCATATGGCAGATATTTTCTTCGCCCTTTTTCCTCGCCATCCAGTTGATGGTATCCAGCACATTGTAAAGAAAATGCGGATTGATCTGCGCCTGCAAAGCCTGAAATTCTATGTCTTTGTTTGCAGTTTCCATTTCCACCACTTTTTTCAGCAGGGCTTCCACATCCTCTATGGTTCGGTTAAACACAGAGTTCATGTTTCCAATCTCGTCAGTTCTGCCTTCCGGCAGCCGTACCGTAAAATCTCCCCCTGCAAACTGGTTCATAGCGCTGCTAGTCCGTTCGATTGGCCCTGCAATTCCTCTGGCAAGGTAGGAAGTCAGCACCGCGCACAACACTACGCTGAACAATACCAGAAGTATGGCTGTCTTTTGAAGTTCTCTTGCCGCCTTCCGCAGAAAACTCATGGGCGCCATGCCGGCAAGAGTAAAGCCAGTGCGGGAACTTTTCCGGTAAACACAGTCATAGGTCTGGCTCTCTGTTTTTTCCAGAAAGCTGCCTTTCACACCGCTAAACTGATCTGTCAGTTCTTCCACATCATATCCCATGCTTTTTAATACGGTTCCATTGTTTTCATCCAACAGAAATACCTCTGCATTAAAGGATTCCTGCACGGTTTCCGTTAATTTTTCCAGATAGCTGACCTTGATGGATGCCCTGAGAAGCCCCAGAGGTTCCATAGTAAGGGAATCCTTTATCTGCTTTGCCACATAGATAAGCCCTTCCTCCTCCGCTACATTGCAGTACACGCAACTGCCTTTCGCCTCCTCGGCTTTTTCGAGCACTGCCTCCTCCTGGCTTACTGCCATGTTTTGTCCATTGTAGAGAAGATGGTTTGCTCCATTATACCCATATAGCTGAATATCATTCATATAAACGCTGGTATAGCCCCGCAGAAGCAGCCGCCGGATCTGGCCCGTCGTAGAATAATAGGTGTAACCTTCCTCACCGTCAGAGCGGTAAGGTGAATCGGATTTCAATTCTTCCTGGACAATATTGTTATTTGCGATATAGTTAAAGGAATGTTCTACCAATTCAAAATAATGATCCAGATTTTTAGCCAGCTCATCCACAACTCCTTCAAACTGCTGTTCCGTCTGCTCCATGACCATACGGGAGGCCACTGTGTACAGGGAAATGCCTGCCGCAAGCAGCACCACCATGGTGATTCCCAGCGCAAAGTATAAAAGCTTTTTCTGAATTCTTAAGTTCATAAACCAGTTCTTTAAGCGCTTCATTTAATGCCATACTCCTCTATTCCGTAATCAGCCGCGGAACCACCGTATTATTCCGCTTAACCTCTTTTCCATTTAAAATATCCAGGGCCGTGTCATAGGCCAGGGCACCGAAATCCGGGCTTTGGATGGTGGCATCCAGAATTCCTCTTTCCACCAGGTTCAGTCCGGCGCTTTCTCCCTCGAAACCGTCCACGCCCAGCAGTACCGATGAATTCTTGACGCGGAGCTGCTGGCAGGCCACATAAGCTCCGTATGCCATCTCATCGTTGAAGGCAAAAATAATATCTGCCTTGTCGTTTACCACCAGGAAATCCTTCATTCTGACTTCTGCCACATCCCGCAGCCATTCGCCATAGTAATAGTATATCTGTTCCTCCGGGATTTTCCCCGATACGGCTTCCTGAAAGCCAGCCAGTCTTTTGCTGGAAATAGGGGAAGCGGAAACACCCTCGATTACCACCACGTTATTTCCCGGCTCATACAGATTTTCCAGGATATATTCGCCCGCCATTCTTCCGATGCCCTCGTCATCCGCCTGGATCAGCGTGGTGTAGGCATCTGTATCCGGCTCCACGCCTACCACTACAATGGGTATCTGTTCAAAAACTTTTTCCATAGTTTTGCTCAGGGCATCTCCGGCATCCGGGCTGACGATCAAAAGGTCAATGCCGCAGTCCATCAATGCTTCAATATCATTGATCTGCTTTTCCTCGCTTCCGGCAGCATCACGGAAGATGAGGCTGACTTCACGCCCGTCCTCCGCTTTTTCCGTGATCACCTGGACCAGATTGCTCAGCCATGGTTCCATCACGTTCGTAAGGCTGACCCCGATCACATATTCATATCCATCGGTGCGTATGATTTCCTTTTCCCCGCAGCCTGCCAGCATTGCCAAACAAAGAGCTGCACATGCGATCCCTGCTTTTTTCCCCATAGCCTTAAACCTCTTAATCCAGTTGTTACTATTCACAGCCAACGGGCCGTTCCACACTTCTTCTGTATTCCGACGGAGATACTCCCTGACAGTTTTTAAACGCTGCTGAAAAATAGTGCTGGTTGCTGTAGCCAACCTTTTCTGCAATCTGATTCAGGGAAAGTCCTCTGTCCCTCATAAGATTTTTTGCCTGCCGGATCCTCAGCATTGTGAGATAATCCTTAAAGGAAATCCCAAGCTCCTGCTTCATGGTTCTGCTTAAGTAAGAAGGATTGCACCCGATATTCGCCGCAACCTGTGTCAGATCCAGGTCGCGCTCAGCATAATGGGCATAAATGTACTGCCTTGCCTGCGCCACAATAGGACGGCATTCCATGATCCTCCGTGCACTTGCCTCCATCTCTTCGTAAATAGCCGGGATATCTTCCCGCCTGCAGTTTTTTACCTGGATATAATATTTTCCCTCTGCGATCCGGTCTGTGTCCTGAGAAAGCTCCTGGCGGAGTTTATCCGTATTTGTACTATACCCTTCCAGAATTCCGGTTACATCCTGGCTGCGGCCCATGAACACATATAAAGATCTGTCATCTCCCGCAACCTCTCGAACACTTCTTTCCATCACAGACTTATACAGCTCCTCCTGTTGTGTACCGTCTATAGTACTTCCCTCTAAATCCGTTCTCACAGACAAAAGAAGCATGGTCACCTCTTCGGAAAGCCTGATATCCAGAAATTCTCTCTGAACTCTCTGTTCCGCCTCATCAAGCTTTCCGTCAAGCCAGTTCTGAAAAAATGTATCCCTTAAATATGGGCTGTTTTTATTGATCTGCTGCTTCATCAAAGCGTGGTATTTCCTGTCCTTTCGCTCATTCTCCAGACCTTTCATCACGCTTTCCAGTTCAGCCTTCAGCTCCTCCTCGGGAATAGGCTTTAAAAGATAGCTGGACACGCCCAGAGAAATGGCCTGCTGTGCATAGGAAAACTCATTAAAACCTGATATGATAATCATTTTGCAGTCAAGCTCCAGCTTTTTGACCTCCTGCAAAAACTGGATGCCGCTGAGCTTGGGCATGCAAATATCCACCAGAAGGATATCCGGACGGGTCTCCTCTGCCTTTTTCAAAGCCTCCACACCATTTTTGGCTTCGCCGCATACCTGAATAGGCAGCCCGAAGGTTTCCAATGCATTTTTTAAGCCCTGACGAATTTTCGGCTCATCGTCTGCAATCAATACTTTCCACATAGCTCCTCCTAACGCATCCGTTTTATACGCATTTCCGCAATTACTCCGCCGCCGGGACGCAGCTCGTAATGCAGTCCGTATTCCTCACCGTATGCGATTTTGATTCTGTCATTTACGTTCAGGCTTCCAAATGCCTCCGTGCCTTCTGCCCTCTCTTTTTCCTTCAACCAGACGTTCAGCTTTTCACACCATTCCGGACTCATACCCGCCCCGTTGTCCTCCACCCGAAGTACGATGGTATCTCCCTCGGCGTATCCCTTGATCCAGATGGTTCCTTTTTCCAGATCCGACTCCTTTATGCCGTGGTAAAGGGCGTTCTCAACCAAAGGCTGCAGGGAAAGCTTTAATACCTTACACTTCATGATCTCCGGATCAAATTCTGTTTCGTATTCAAAAAGCTCCTCATAACGGAATTTCTGGATGTCCAGATAGCTTTTTACCATGGCGGATTCCTGTTCCAGAGTAATGTATTCCTTTCCCTGGCTGAGACTGATCCTGAAAAAGTTTGACAATGCCAGGACGATATCCACAATATCCTGCGCATGATAGCTCTTTGCCATCCACTGGATCGTATCCAGGGTATTATACAGGAAATGGGGCTTGATCTGCTCGTGAAGGATTTTCAGCTCGGCCTCCCTTTTCTTTTTCTGCTCCTCATACACTAGCTTTAACAGGCCGTTTATGTTATCCACCAGGGCATTGAAGGCATCTCCAAGCTGATGGATTTCTCCTTTGTAGGGATTGTCAAAATGGACGGTAAAATCTCCGGTCTTTGCCCGTTTCATCAGCTTTGAAAGCCTGGAAATGGGCTTGGTGATGGATGCGGCAAAGGAAATGGTGCATATTGCCGCAAAAATGGCAATGGCAACCGCCACCAAAATGGACGCCTTCCGCACATGAGCAACGCCCTGGATGGTTTTTCCCCAGTCAAAAACTCCCACAGCCGTGAGATTCGTGTAGGAGGAATGGCTGTAAATGACATTGTACTGCTTCCCCTTGATCTTACAGCGCACCTGTCCGCTTTCTTCACCCTGGAACCATTCAGGATTCATTCTGTACACGATCTCATTTTTAGGGGTATAGATGACCTTTCCCTGGCTGTCCTGGATGTATCCGAAACCGGTCTGACCCATGGTGATATCCTCTACCAGATTTTGGATGCTGCGGATGTCCAGGTCCACCAGGATGACGCCTGCAGGCTCGTTTGTGATAGAGCTGCGCACCATCTTAGCTGCGCTGATGTAGCTATCCGTACTGTAGTTTTTCCAGCTTCTTAGATTTCTCCCAAAGCTTGTGCTGTTGATCACCAGATTGCCGTCCGCTGCCACGGCTTTCTGGTACCAGTCCTCGCGGCTTAAAGGCAGCTTTTTGATCCGGAAGGAGTCATTGGAGAGGTACTGACCCTTTTCGCTGGCAATTACGATGCTCAGGTAGTCCTCATAATTTTCTGAATATCTGAGAAGCAGCCGTCTCACACGGCTTTCAAAGTCAACGCGCAGTGCCTGCTCTTTTTCGTCATCCACCTCCAGGTAGCTCTGTACGTCCGGTTCCCGTCCCAGGATTTCCATGTTGTCTGACAGGGATTGAAAAACAAGGTCAAGGGATTTTAATACCTGGTTCTGGATCTCCATAGTGTTTGCAAAGGAGTGCTCTTCGATAGAGTCCTGATAGATGGCATTTCCCACTGCAGTGAGCACTACGGTCACGAGAACCAGGATGCCGCAGTTCAGCGCCACCATACGAAACATCATGCTGTCCGGGTCTAAATATTGCTTCCATTTTCTCAGCATCCTACTCCTCCGCACTCCTTATATTTACCCAAAAGTATACCGTATTTTTCCCCAAAAGAAAAGAGCTGCCGCAGCAGCCCTTTTCCTATTTTTATCCTTTCGCCCTACGGCTCGGTTATTCTTTATTCTTCTGCAGCCTCGTCTGCGGAACCGCCGTATTTTGCGAGCAGCTCTTCTGCGTTGTCAGGTGTAACGATCTCGGAGGTAAGGGTCAGAGTCTTGTCAAGCTCTTTGCCTTCAACCAGGAGCTGGTATGCGCTCTCGATAGCCTCTGCGCCGCCGGTCGGATAAACCTGGGTCATGCTCAGTCTGCCGTCCATAACGCTGCGGATACCGCCGTCAGGAGTAGGAAGTCCGTCAAATCCTACGAAGAGGATGTCGCCTTCTCTGCCTGCATTCTTAGCTGCGATATAAGCGCCTTCTGCCATCGGGTCATTTAATGCCAGGAACAGATCGATCTCATCGTTTGTCTGAAGCATTTCTTCTGCAACTGTGATTGCTTTCTCACGAAGCCAGTCAGCATTGTTTACAGCTACGATCTCAACATTCTCGTTTTTGGTGATGCCTTCACGGAATCCGTTATCTCTGTCAATACCGCCGGAGGTTCCCTCAAGACCTTTGATTTCACAAACCTTGCCGCCGTCCGGAAGGAGTGTATCTGCTACATATTCGCCTGCGATGCGTCCCATGTCAACATTGTCAGCACCGATGAACTGTGTGTATTTGTCTCCGTCAATCTTTCTGTCAAGAAGGATTACAGGAATTCCTGCATCATAAGCTGCGCTGACTGCGTTTGTCAAAGGAGTAGCCTCGTTAGGAGAAGTAATGATCAGATCAACACCCATCTGTACAAAATTCTCGATATCCGCGATCTGCTTGGAGTTGTCCTGTGCAGCGTCTGCAAAGATAACCTCGAATTCCGGATATTTCTCTGCTGCCATTGCAATCTGGTCGTTCATAGCAACACGCCATGGCTCACCAAGATTACACTGTGACATACCAATTACATATTTGTCCTTCTTCTCTTCCGCATGGACACTTGCTGCACCTACTGCTAAACTGGATGCAACGATAGCTGTTGTCAACACGATACTGATGGCTCTCTTTTTCATATAGACCTTCTTTCTCCGGCAGACCTCTTTTAATTTATTTTTTCTTCCGCTTCGCCCTGCCGGTGGTCGGGCGGAATTTAATTCACAAAAGTGTGCGTTCTTGCGCGCAGTGCGCATCCCCTGATATTAAAAAACCAAACCTGTATCAGTCTTTTACTTTGTCCGCCTGCATAAATACAGCAATAATGATCAGGAAACCTTTTACCATCAACTGAAGGTTAGAGTTTACACCCTTCAGGCCAAGTACGTTATCCAGCATACCCAGGATCAATGCACCGATCAGGGTACCTATGATCGTTCCCTTTCCGCCTGCAAGACTTGTTCCGCCGATGGCACAGGCAGCAACCGCGTTCAGCTCATAGCCCTGGCCTTCGTTTGGGCCGCCCTGGCTGATCTGTGCAGCGTGAATCATAGCTGCTACAGAAGAAAGCATTGCACAAAGCATGAATGCGTAGGTTTTAATCCTGTCTACCTTAATGCCCGCCAGATATGCAGCCTGCCGGTTACCGCCGATGGCGTAGATCTGACGTCCGAATCTTGTTTTGCTCAGAATAAGCTGGAATATGATCAGCAATACAATAAAGATAATTGCCGGAACAGGAACCAATCCGCCGATTCGCATCTGAAGGACTTCAAATGCCGGAGGTGCCATTCCCTCACCTTCACCGTATGCCAGCGGGATTCCGATACCGTTTGCCCAAAACCTTGCAAGACCTCTGGCAATATTCATGGATGCCAGGGTTACGATGAATGCCTGCAGCTTCAGCTTGGTGACGCAAAGTCCGTTGAACAGACCGAACAATCCGCCGATCAAAAGGCTTACCAGCACTGCGGGAACAAATCCCAGCCCGCTTTTTACCATCAGGTAAGCACAGCCTGTGGAGATCAATCCCACTACGGAACCTACAGAAAGGTCAATGTCACCAAGGATCAATATCAGCGTCATACCGATTGCAATAATACCGTTTTCAGACACAGCTCTCAGTACGTTCATCAGGTTACGGACATCTAAGAATGTGTTTTTTCCATCCTTTACGCAGATGATAGATGCTACCACGAATATGATGATCAGTGCGATAACACTCTGCATCTGCTTCAGCATTACTTTCATTTTTTCTTTATTCTGCATCTCTCTACCTCCCTTATTTCGTCGCACTCTGGAGCAGCACTTCCTGGGTTGCCTCTTCCTGTTTGAATTCACCTGTCAGTTCTCCTTCGCAGAAGGTCACAATTCTGTCGGAGATACCGATTACCTCAGGCAATTCGGAAGATACCACGATGATCGCCATTCCCTGTTTTGCTAGATTATTAATAAGCTGGTAAATTTCTGCCTTTGCGCCTACATCGATTCCTCGGGTAGGCTCGTCAAGAAGCAGGATTTTCGGCTCTGTCATCAGCCATTTTGCAAGAACCACCTTCTGCTGGTTTCCTCCTGAAAGAGAGCTTGCCAGTGTTTTGAAGCTGGGCGCTTTTACTCTCAGGGCATCCATCTGCTTCTGCCAGATATCCTTTTCCTCTCCATTCTTCATAAAGAATGCGGGGCTGAATTTTTTCAGCAATGGAAGGGACATGTTTTCTCCAATGGATCTCTGGAGCACCAGACCGGTTCCTTTTCTATCCTCTGTTGCAAAGGAGATTCCGGCGGCAATGGCATCTGCCGGGGATTTGATCTGAACGTTTTTGCCGTCCACAATGATCTCTCCTGTTGTCTCTCCGTGATGGACTCCTGCCAGACATTCAAAGAATTCTGAACGTCCCGCACCTGCCAGACCTGCAATTCCCAGTACCTCGCCTCTGCGTACCTTCAGGGAAATATTTTTCAGGGACCTGCGGAAGCTTCCTGTGGGCGGGGTGTAGGTGAGGTTTTTCACCTCAAGCATAACCTCCCCTTTCTCCGTAGGATCTTTTGGGTACTGTTCACTCATATCACGGCCAACCATCATTTTGATGATCTCGTCTTTGCTGGTTTCCGCCGCATTCACGGTTCCTATGTATTGACCGTCACGCATAACGGTCAGCCTGTCTGCAATTTTAAATACCTCTTCCATTCGGTGGGTGATGTAGATAATTCCTTTGCCTTCGCTTCTTAAACGCCGGATAATCACAAAGAGCTTTTCCGCTTCTTTTTCACTGATAGCGGATGTGGGCTCATCCATGACAATGATCTCGGAATTCAGTGAAATTGCCTTGGCAATCTCGACAAGCTGCTGTTCCCCGATACGCAGGTCTTTTAATTTTTTAGCAGGGTCAACCTTTACCTCCAGCATGTCCAGGTATTTCTGCGCCTCTGTCTTCATGGTCTTGAAATCAACTGCAGGGCCGCTTGTTTTCCATCTTCCCAGGAAAATGTTCTCCGCTACGCTTAATTCCGGCACCACCTGTAACTCCTGATGTATTTTGGCAATTCCAAGCTTTTTTGCCGTAATGGGATCGGAAACCGTAACCTTTTCGCCTTTCAGATAGATTTCTCCGGCAGTTGGCTGCAGGGAGCCGCTCAAAATATTCATCAGAGTAGATTTACCTGCTCCGTTTTCTCCCATCAGAGCCAGCACCTCGCCTGCATAGAGGTCCAGGGAAACACCTTTTAAAGCCTGCACTTTTCCAAAGGTTTTACTAATATTCCGCATATCCAGTAATTTCTTTTCCATAGCTCCTCCTTTTTTCTCTCTCACTTTTTATACATTATACATAAATCACCTTGATTTGTATTTCCAATTATCGGCGTTATTTTTATGATTTTTTTACCTTTCTTTTATTTTATTGTGCATTTTGCGCATAGTTCCAAAGAAAAAGCAGCAGGTCTTTTACACTCTGCTGCTGATGGTCTTGCCCAAAAACAGGGGGCACTTCCGAAAAAGCGTCCCCTGGACTGTTTCTGCGATATTCTCTTTCCTGCAGATTACTCTGCTTCTTCTGCTTCAGCGTCAGCCTCTGTCTCCTCGGCTGCCTCGTCAGCTGCTGCTTCTTCGTCAGCCTCATCAAATGGGATTACGGCTCCGTCATAAGTCTCGTTGATGTAGTTCTTGATATCATCAGATTTTAATACGTCAACAAGTGCCTGGATCTTCTCGTTGTTCTCGTTGCCTTCTTTTACTGCGATTACGTTTACGTAAGTCTTTGCAGCTTCGGAGTCAGATTTCTCATATGCCAGTGCATCTTTTGCTACTGAGAAGCCTGCCTGCAAAGCGTAATTTCCGTTAAGAACTACGTATGCGGTTTCTTCTGCAACACGTGCAACCTGTGCAGCTTCCAGCTCAACGATTTCTACATTGTAAGGATTCTCAGCAATGTCATTTACAGTTGCTTCCAGACCAACACCGTCCTTCAGAGTGATGATGCCGTTGTCCTGAAGAAGCAGTAAAGCTCTTGCCTCATTTGTGGTATCGTTAGGAACTGCAATATTGTCCCCATCTTCGATGTCATCCAGGCTTGTTTTTGTTCCCGGATAGATTCCGAACGGCTCATAATGGATGCCGCCAGCGTTTACAAGGTGGGTTCCTTTTTCCTCATTAAAGCTGTTCAGATATGGAATGTGCTGGAAGTAGTTTGCATCGAAATCGCCGCTCTCTACTACTTCATTTGGCTGTACATAATCATCAAATACCGTAATTTCCAGCTCGTAACCCTGCTCCTCCAGGATTGGTTTTGCCTGCTCCAGGATCTCTGCATGAGGTGTAGCGGATGCTGCTACGGTAATTGTCTTGTCATCCTCTGCAAATACGGTTGCTGTACCGATGGTTCCCAGTACTAATGCGCCTGTAAGAGCTGCTGCCACTAATTTTTTCATAATTTCTTTCCTCCATTTTCTTTTTATAATTTATTGGACTTTCGGATATTCCTTAAGTCACTCAGCAGGCTTTCGTCTGCTTATTCACTTTGTTTTATTCAGACCTTTCTCTTATCCAGCCTGTTGGCAATGAGCATTCCCACGGACTGGAAAATCTGAACCAGCAGGACCAACAGAATAACTGTCACAGTCATAATGTCGAACTGCCATCTGTTATAACCATAGCGGATGGCGATAGCGCCAAGTCCGCCGCCGCCTACAGCTCCCGCCATTGCAGAATATCCCAGGATCGTTCCTGTAGCGATAGTCGCTCCGGAAATCAGGGATGTTCTTGCCTCTACCAGCATAACCTTGATCACGACCCGCAGATTGCTTGCTCCCATGGAACGGGCTGCCTCAATGACACCTGCATCCACCTCGTTCAGAGAGGATTCTACCATTCTGCCGATAAACGGGATTGCCGCAATGGTCAGAGGTACAATGGTAGCGGTCGTTCCGTAGCTTTTTCCTACCAGGAACCGCGTAAATGGAATCAAAAGGATCAGCAGGATCAGGAACGGAATGCTTCGGAAAATGTTTGCGATTACATCCATAACCTTATATAGCGGTGCATTCGGCTTCAGTCCCTCTTTGTCAGATACATTTAAAAGGATTCCCAGGGGAAGTCCAAAAATATAGCCTACCAGGGTAGATACCAGAGTCATATAAACCGTTTCCCACACACCGGTAATGATCATATCAATAACTTCTTTACTCCACATATCAGTCAACCTCCCCTACTGCAAGTCCGTGCTCAACCAGATAAGCTTTCATGGCTTCCGCGTTCGTGCTTCCGCTCATAAACTGGAGAATCATCTCTCCTTTGGCAACGCCGCCTACATTCTTCGTGTCGGCCTTCAGGATGTTGACCGGTTCATGGAAGGTCAGTACCAGATTGGCTATGACTGGCTCAAAAGCAGAGTTTGCGGAAAATACGATCCTGATTTTCTCGCCGCTCTGAATCTCCGGCTGGACAGCCTTCGGACTGCTTTCCACATCGGAGCCTGTGTCCTTCAGAATCAGCTCCTTTGCCACCTGGGATTTAGGGTTCTCAAAGATTTCGGACACAAGGCCCTTTTCCTTTACCTCTCCCTCTTTCATAATGGCTACGTGGGTACAGATTTCCCTCACTACCGACATCTGGTGGGTGATGATAACAATGGTAATATTGAATTTTGTATTGATTTCCTTCAGCAGCTCCAGGATGGAAGAGGTAGTCTGCGGGTCAAGGGCGCTTGTGGCCTCATCGCAGAGAAGGATCTTCGGGTCGGATGCAAGTGCTCTGGCAATCGCCACTCTCTGCTTCTGACCGCCGGAAAGCTGTGCCGGATAAGCCTTCGCCTTATCGCTCAGACCTACGATCTCAAGCAGCTCTGCTGCTCTTTTCCTTGCCTCTGGTTTCTTTTTTCCTTGGATATATAAAGGAAAGCACACATTTTCCAAAACTGATTTCTGCATCAGCAGGTTAAAATGCTGAAAGATCATACCAATACTTTCCCGCTGTTTGCGGAGTTCCTTTTCGGAAAAATCCCCGAGGGATTTTCCGTCTATAAGTACCCGGCCCTCAGACGGCGTTTCCAGGAAGTTCATGCAGCGTACCAGGGTACTTTTTCCTGCACCGGACATTCCGATGATGCCGTAAATATCGCCGGATTCTATGGACAAATTCACATTTTTCAGTGCTTCCACCGTTCCGTCTTTGGTGACGAAGGTTTTGCACACATTTTCAATCAGGATTGCAGACATGTCTATTTTTGTTCCCTTTCTCTTTCATTCATCGTCGATAAACACACTATAACACCTTTTGAAAAAAAGTGTTAATTCCTAAATTTTAGTACCTGTTATAGGATTATCCTATAACTACACAGGTGTACAATTGTGCGCCGTACATTGACATTCTTTACCGCAGCACCCGGTCCTTGTATTTGGAGATTTCCTCCAGATACTTCTGTCCCAAAGGGCTTATGGTAACACCCTTCCGCGCCAGATAGCCGATTGTCATGATCTCTTCCGAATCCAGCTTCACAGCGCAGTAATCCGAGCCATTCAGCTCCTCGCAGATAATGCCGGAACACAAGGTGTAACCGTTCAATCCCACCATCAGGTTCAGCAAAGTAGCACGGTCATCTGCTTTTATCAGCCTTTTATATTCGTAGGTGCTCAACACCTCCTCCGCAAAATAAAAGGAATTATATGTACCTTGCTCAAAGGACAAACAGGGATACTCCCGCAGATCCTCCAGTGTGACTATTTCCCGGTCTGCCAGGGGATGCCCTTTCCACATATACACATAAATGCTGCACTCCAGGATAGGATGAAACTCCAGGCCCGATTCATGGAAAAGCTTGGTAAGCACATTCCTGTTAAAATCATTGATGTAGAGAATCCCGATCTCGCTCTTAAAATTTCTAACATCCGAGATCACATCATAGGTTCTTGTCTCATGGACAGCAAACTCATACTCATCCATACCGAACTGCTTTACAAGCTGGACAAAGGCGCTGACAGCAAAGGTATAATGCTGCATGGAAACACTGAATTTCTTTTTAGTCTGCTCTTTCGACACATATTTGGATTCGATCAGGGCATACTGCTCAACTACCTGCCGGGCATAGCCTAGAAACTCCTCTCCCTCCGGGGTTACGCAGATTCCGCGGTTTGTCCGCCTGAAAAGCTCCACGCCAATCTCCTCCTCCAATTCTTTCACTGCAGTGGAAAGGCTTGGCTGTGAAATAAACAGAGTTCTGGCTGCCTCATTCATAGAGCTGGAATTGGCAACCGTTATGACATATCGAAGCTGTGTCAGCGTCATGGTTCTCACCTCCGTCTTTTTGCGCTTTCTCAGTATAACATCTTCTTTGAGAAAATGACAGCCCCGGTTGATTTTTTCCAAAAAAAGTTATATTTCTGTTTCCAAATCCCCTCCCTGGATGGTATACTTATTGTATCAAGTAGGCAGACTTCCTGGTAGCAGCATCCAAACGCCCAGGTGGAGTCTGCCTTATTTCTTTCGAAAAAGGAGGTTGTCTTATGGAAACAAAAATGTTTAAGATCTACGCCCGCAATGATGAACGGATCCAGTTGAAAATTTATCCGGGGCATTTCGCAACGCCTCAGTCCCACATCACGCACTATCTGGATATGACCACTATGAAATCCCGCTGCTCCGAAGCCCAGCATATTGCCAGGGCGCTTTCCGCGAACTACGAGACCTCAATCCCCATTGATACGATCGTCTGCATGGACGGATTGGAGATCATCGGCGCGTATCTTGCAGAAGAGCTGACTAAAGTAGGCGTTCTCTCCATGAATGCCCATCAGACGATTTACATTACCTCCCCGGAATACAACAGTGTGGGACAAATGATCTTCCGCGACAATGTACAGATGATGCTCCGCGGCAAAAACATCCTGATCCTCAATGGTTCTGTCACCACAGGCGGTACCCTGAACCGCGCCATTGACAGCATCCTGTATTACGGCGGAAAAATCCGCGGCATCGCAGCCATTTTCAGCGCCATCAACAAAATCGCCGATATGCCTGTCCACGCTATTTTCCATCAAAAGGACATCCCCAACTACGGCACCTACAGCAGCCAGGAATGCCCTCTTTGCAAAAACCGCCAGAAGATTGATGCTATTGTTAGCAGCTATGGATACTCTAAATTAAACTGACATGAAAAAAATACTATTAATCGCCACAGGAGGCACCATTGCCTCAAAATACACACAGGAAGGGCTTTCTCCTCAGATCTCGGCGGATGAACTTTTGGAATACATTCCGGCGGCAGCGGAGTTCTGCACCATCGACACGGTACAGCCCTTCTCCCTGGACAGCACCAACATCTGTGCGCCCCACTGGCTGCAGCTTGCCAGGCTTATTGAGAAAAAATATGAATTTTATGATGGGTTTGTTATATGCCATGGTACGGACACCATGGCATATACTGCCGCCGCCCTTTCCTACCTGATCCAGAATAACCGGCGCCCTATTGTGATCACCGGAGCACAGAAGCCTATTGATCTGGCGATCACGGATGCACGTTCCAATCTGCTGGACAGTCTCCGTTTCGCCTCCCACGACAGGGCACACGGCGTGTCCATCGTGTTCGGTGGGAAGGTCATTGCAGGAACCAGGGCAAAAAAAGAATTTTCCAAAAGCTACAATGCCTTTTCCAGCATTAATTATCCCGATATTGCTTCTATTCACGATGATAGGATCATCTTCTATATTGACGACAAGGATCATTCCACAAAGCCGTTGAAATTTTATCATGAAATGAATGAGCGGATCTTTCTGCTGAAGCTGATTCCCGGCATTGACGGCAAGGTACTGGATGCGCTGTTTGCCTCCTACGATGGTCTGATTATAGAATCCTTCGGCGTAGGCGGATTGCCAAGCTATGGAAACGACCGCTTTCTGGAAGCCCTGGACCACTGGGTCTCCGCCGGAAAGCCGGTGTGCATGGCGACCCAGGTCACTCACGAGGGCAGCGACATGGATGTGTACCAGGTCGGAAAAGTGATCAAAGAGCGTTTTCCTGTTCTGGAATCTTACGATATGACTCTGGAAGCGTCTGTCACCAAAATGATGTGGGCCCTGGCCCAGAGCAAGGATATGAGCAAATGCAGGGAACTGTTTTATATGACTGTCAATCATGATCTGCTGTTTGTGTAAACTCTGTGAAAGCAGAAGAATGCGATGGAAAAAATCCACCGCACTCTTCTACTTCATAAGTTTCATCTGAATCTCCCCCAGATTGTCCACCGTGACGATCTGGTAGGGCATACGGATATACTTTCCGTCCAGCAGCTCAAACTCCTCCGGCAGGCTGTTTTCGGAAACAATGGAATATGCCAGCTCCAGCATTCCGCGCGCCTGGCCTTTGGCATCGTTCAGAACTGTGCCAAGCATTTTCCCGTCCTCCACCGCTTCCAGGCCGACTGTTGTTCCGTCGATTCCCAGAACCACGGGCCAATTCTCATCCTTAGTGGACAGTCCCGCCGCCGTCAGAGCGTCAATGGCTCCCAGCGCCATATCGTCATTATTCGCCAGCACCACTTCAATCTCATCGTCAAACTTTTCCATAAACTGCTTCATTTTATTTGCAGCCTGATCCCGATTCCAGTTGGCGATCTCATCCGAAAGCTTCTCCACCAGATAACCTCTGTCCGTAATCTCACTGATAACCGACATACTTCGCACCATAGAATCATTGTGGCCTGCTTCGCCTTCCAACATAACATACTGTAAAATGCCATCGCCGTTTTTATCTATTTTGGAAAAATTCTTCTTGCACTCTTCCACAAGGATCTCTCCCTGCATCTTTCCCGACTCAAAGGCATCTGCACCTACATAATACAACTGATCCCATCGCTCCAGATCTTCCTCCACCAGTTCCCGGTTAAAGAAGATCACCGGAACATTGCTTGCCTGTGCTTTCTCTACAATAGTGGACGCATCCGTCCTGTCCACCAGATTAATACATGCAATATCCATATCATCCCGGATAAAACCATCCATCTGATCATTCTGGATCATCTGGCTTCCATTGGCATTTTCCACATCCAATGTAATAGAGATCCCCCAGTCCTTTTCTTTTTCCTTTGCATATGCCTGCAGATAGGACACGATCTCGGACACAAAGGTATCATACTGATCATAAACACTGATTCCGATTTTCAGTTTTTTGATTTCCTTTTGTCCCCCGTCCTCAGACCCGCAGCCTGCCAGCAGCAAAGCCGCTCCCAATGTCAGCGCAGCAGCACTGCAGATCTTCTTTTTTATCTTTTTCATCACAAATCCTCCGCTTTAAACGTTTGGGAACAGCAAACGTTCATTTTCCGGCTCATATAAGGTATCCCGCGTCACGATCTTATACCGGATGTCAAACTCGTCAGGAAAATACCCTTTTTTTTCCTTCTCCGCCAATGCCCGGATCCCCTCGTACCCCATGTTAAACTCATTCTGAAAGACAAGAGCCCGAATCCTTTCATTATCCAGGTCATTTACTGTCTGTGCCGTATTGCCGATCCCGTAGATCTTGGCAGAATATCCGTTTGACTCAAAATCAGCCTTCTTGCTTTCCCAAGCAGCGGCAGCCGATTCCGTGCAGAATTTATCCAAAGCCGCTATATACGGACTGCTGAAATGGAAGGATGCGCCGATGAGAAGGCTTAAATTAAAATCGCCTTCCGATCTGGAAATGAAATCCACCTTTATCTCCTCTTCACAATCCTCCAGCGCGTCCATAAGCCCCTGAAAACGCAGTCTTACACTATCCCGCTCCATATATTCCCTTATCACAGTTACAGCCCGCGGACCATCATCCTCCGCAATATCACCCAGAATGATCTCACCCAGAGCATACCCCATCTCATAATCATTTGCCGCGATCCTGGCATAGCTTTCTCCGGATGACTCCACCCCTGTTTCCACAGTGATAACAGGAACCTGCGGATTCAGTTCTTCCAGCAGTTCACCTGTCTTTTCACTGTCCGTTGCTGCCAGGATAATTCCATCCACACCATTATCAGCTTCTCTCTTCAGAATTTCCATCTGTTCCTCAGGTGTGGCGCCAGCCCCCATGGTGATGTAATTCACATTTACCTTATAATCCTCTTCTGCCTGCCCGACTCCCTCTAAAAGGGTAGCCCATTCATTATCCATATTCTGGTACAGGATCACAGAATAGGATGCAGGTTCCCTGTCTGATTCCTCCCGCACCGCGCCATAATAATAGGCTACCGCCAGGACAATCACCGCTAGAAAGATAATAAGCCATATAATCCATCCCTTTTTCTTCGGCATTATACACCCTCCTTATTTTCCGCAGCAACTTCTTCTGTCTTTGGCAAATGAATCTGCACCATTGTTCCCTCATCCGGTTCACTGACAATCTTCAAACCGTATTCCCTGCCAAAATAAAGCTGGATTCGCTGATGAACATTTTTGATTCCTATGCCTGAGCCTTTGCTACGGCTTCTGGTTCCATCGGTCAAAAGGTGTTCTACCTGCTCACTGGGCATGCCAGGGCCGTTATCCTCCACCTCCACAAAAAGATCTTCTCCCTTTGTGTATGCGCGGATGTAGATCTCGCCATCTCCATCCATATATTCCATGCCGTAATAGATGGCATTTTCAATAAGGGGCTGGATGATCAGCTTGATCGTCTTGTATTTTTCTATTCCTTCTTCCACTTCGAAATAGGATGTAAATTTATTTTTATAACGATATTTCTGGATATCCAGATAACTTCTGGCGTGCTGAAGCTCGTCTCCCACTGTTATAATGTTTTTTCCCTTGGAAAGACTGATACGGAAAAGCCGCCCAAGAGCCTGGACCATGGAGATAGCATCCTCGTACTGCTCCGATTCCACCATCCACATGATAGAATCCAGCGTATTATAGAGAAAGTGCGGATTGATCTGGGACTGTAAGGCATCCAGCTCACTCTTTCTCTTTTCCTCCTGTTCCCGAACAATATCGTCTGTCAGCTTACGGAGCTGTTCCACCATTGAACGGATCGTTTCTCCCAAATGCTGGATCTCCGGCGAACCTCCGATATAAATCTGCGGCTCCTGCCCCACGCTCATATACTCCTGATCCACACCGATCCCTTTCAGGGAATCTTCCAGATTTTTCAGCGGCTGGACCACGCGCACCGCCACAAACTGGTTTGCAAAGACCATAACCAGAATCGAGAGGATAATGATCATCACTGCCATCACTCTGGTCCGCCCGAAATTTTTATAAAAGCTTTCTCTTGGAGTTACGCTGACAATTTTCCAGCCCGTATAACCCACGGTTTTCACCGTGACCATACGGCCCTCACCCTGAAACACTTCTTTGTGAAGACCATCCCCGTAAGTGGCAGCTATTTCATTATTTTCCTGTATCATATTGGAAAAGATCAGGTTCTGTTTCGGATGATAAATGATTTTCCCATCGCTGTTTATCAGATACACATATCCCAGATCCAGGTTATTTACCTTGGTAAAAAGCTGCCGGATACCGCTGAAATCCATATCTACCAGCATAATTCCGCCGGACATTTTTCCGCTGCTGGTCAGCTCTACACCCCGGCTCAGTGAGATCACCCAATAATAACGATTGCTGCTGTTTTCAAAAATATTCTGAACATGAAGCTCGGAAAAATGCAGGTTCTCCATCTTATCTGCCGCACTTGTAAACCAGTTCTGGGCAGTAATGTCCGTATTCTTTTTCATCATTCCCACAGGCGCGGAACCGATCAGCTCTCCATCCTCGCTGAAGCAGGCAAGGCTCACCAGGTTGTCCTTATTCACCTCGTAAAGAAGGTTCAGCTCCTGGCTCATATCATCCTCATCCAGATCGATATTTTTGATCACATTGTAATACAGCGCATCGGAAATACGCATCATATTTCTCAGATAAGTATTCAGGTTCATCTCCACCTGGTTCAAAAGCTGCTGGGTATCATTGATCACAATGTCCTCTGATGCTCTTCCATAGCTCTGATAAAGGAACACGCCGATAAAACCCATTCCCACTAAAGCTACCAGGGTGAAGGAAATGGATATCAGAAACTGCATTCCTCTGTTGTTTATGGCGGAAACAATGCTGCGCCATGCTTTTCGTACAGGCTTCATATATTTTACCCGTTTTCCTGATTCTCTTTTCCCTTGTCCTGCGCCAGAAGGTTTGCCCTGTACTTGGACGGGGATATTCCATACTGCTTCTTGAATACGTAGCTGAAATAATTCGGCTCCGTGTAGCCCACCTCATTGGCAATGACGTAGGTTTTGTCCTCTGTAGTGCGCAAAAGCTCCACAGCGTGTTCCAGGCGTATTTTGGTGAGATAAGCAACAAAGCTTAAGCCGACCTCTTTTTTAAAGATCGTAGAAAAATACGCGGCGCTTACATTCAGATAACGGCACAGAGTCTCAGCAGACAGATCGTTTTCCTTATAGTGCTCCTCAATGTATGCCTTCGCCTGTTCCGTAAGCTTCAGCGTGGAGTCCGTACGCTCATGGCGAAGCGTATGCCGGAGGTTTGTACAGATTTCCTGAAGCCAGCTTTCCAGCTCGTCCACGGAAAGGTGCTTGTAAATTTCCTGCCAGGGAATGTGGTTTCCCTCACCAAAAATCTGCTTTGTGCGCAGCTTATAGGAACGCCCGATCTTCATCAGCTCTGTAGACAGCTCCATACAGATAAGCTGGTACTGGTTAGGTGTGAGAGAAAAGCCCTTGATATTTTCGATGAACTGTTTTATAGCAGCATCCGTCTCATCCCTGTCTCCAAGCTTAACTGCTCTTACCAGATTCTGGAAATCATATTCCATAAAGGACACGGAATCCTTGGGACTTGGCTCAATGTCACGGATATAAAGCACCTGGTTCATTCCCATAATAGTGCGGTATTCCATAGCATTTCCAGCCTCCTGATAGGAGGTGGTGAGGGAATCCAGGGAATCACAGGGCTGTCCCACTGCCGCTGTCACCGATGCTTTCAGCACGCGGCTTCCCATTTTACAGACCTGGTCCAGATGATAGAGAACGGTATCCATGTCTTCTTTTTTATCCAGCATGAAAAGAATGATCACTTCCTCCAGATAGATCACGCTGTAAAACTTCATCCGCCCATTCAGGTAATCCTGCGCAATATCCTTCAGCGAAAGAGTGAGAAGCTGCCCCGCCCGGATCGGGATAGCCTTTTCCTGTATATCCCGGTTCATTGCCTCTGTATAAAGAACAGCAACTGCATAACAGGGTGCATCCAGCTTCATCTCATAAGTGTCCAGCATGGCTTTCGCCCGGTCGCCTGTCACTTTTCCCTCCAGAATGCTCATAAAAAGCTGCTCCTGCATAGCAGGAAGGCTCTTTTGATAGTATTCGTAAAGCTTGTTCATATTGCGGTGTTCATCAAATTCCTCATCCAGTTTTTTTCTGATCTTAGTGAGTACCTTTTCCATATCCTTGGAGCTGATAGGCTTCAAAAGATACTCCTCCGCCTCCAGATGCACTGCTTCCCTGGCAAACTCAAAATCATCAAAGCCTGAGTAGATGACCACCTTCATATTCCGGTAGTTTTCCTTTAACTTTTTGCAAAGGGTCAGACCGTCCATATACGGCATCTTGATATCTGTCATAACTACATCTATATGAAGCTGTTCCGCCATTTCCAGCGCCTCCTGCCCATTCTCCGCAGTCCCCGCCAGACAAAACCCCATAGCTTCCCAGTCAATCTTTTTCTTCATCGCCTGAAGCACGTCCGCTTCATCATCCACCAAAAGTATATTGTATAATTCCATATTCAGACCCTTTCCATAATTGTTGCCGTTCCTTCACTCCGAGTATATCACAAACATATATCTTTCATCCATACCCGATGACGAATAATATTCCCTTCTACCCAAAAAGAAGCAGCCCCTCATTCCAGGCTGCTCCTTTTTCCACCATCACTCCCTCCCGTCCGCAAAAAGCGGGCCCACAAGGGGGGAGTCTGAGGGGGACATGCGGGCTTCGCAACTCTGAGCTTGTCCCCCTTAGGGTTTTATTTCTTAGCAATGTATTTACGAATATCAAGTGCGATAGCAACTACGATAACGACACCCTGTGCAATAAACTGATAGTTTGTGTTAACTCCCAGGAACTGCAGTGCGGATTTCAGAAGCTCGAATACGGCAACACCGATGATAACACCGGAAACCTTACCGATACCACCGTTTACAGATACACCACCGATGGTACAAGCTGCGATTGCTTCAAGCTCCCAGCCCTGACCCATGTTTACACCGCCGCCGCCGGATTTACCTACTACCAGGAAACCGCCGATTGCATACATGCAGGCTGCTGTGATATAAATAATAATTTTTGTTTTCTTAACATTAACACCGGAAACCTCTGCTGCAACTTCGTTTCCACCGATTGCATACATATATTTTCCGTGACGTGTGTAATTATATACAAACCAGAAAGCTGCTGCTGCAATGATCAGATAAATAAACTGATAGGAAATTCCACCAATCTTACCCTGTGTTGCATTAATGAAATCCTGACGGAAACCGCCAATCGGCACTGCATTGGTAATAACCAGCGCAAGACCGTAAACAATAAGCTGCATACCCAGAGTACCGATAAATGCCGGTACATTCAGGTAAGAAATTACAATACCATTGATCAGACCGAGAACCGCACAAATTGCCATAACGATCAGAAGAACCAGCCACACGTTTAACTGCGGGAAGTTCGGCCAGATTTTACCGGGTGCATCCGGTTTCTGCAGCATGATACCGCAAAGGCAGGCGCTAAGACCAACCATACGTCCTGCGGAAAGGTCAGTACCCTTTGTGATCAGACATCCGCTGACACCAAGTGCGATGATAACACGGGGAGCAGAGTTAATTGCCAGGTTCATAATATTTCTAAAGCTTCTGAATGTAGGTACGGTAATACTTACATAAATTACAAGAATTGCAAGAAGAACAATGATTCCGTTATCCAACAGAAGTTTCTTAATATCAATTTTGTTTGATTTTTCCATTCTTATATCCTCCTTCACTTAGAACTGTGTCGCATAGTGCATAACATTTTCCTGGGTTGCTTCCTCACCGGAAAGCTCACCTGTGATCTTGCCGTTGCACATAACCATCACACGATTAGAAACACCAAGCAGCTCAGGCATTTCGGAAGAGATCATAATGATTCCCTTACCCTGCTTTGCAAGCTGAATCATAATCTGATAAATCTCATATTTTGCACCTACGTCGATGCCTCGGGTAGGCTCGTCCATAATGAGGACATCCGGATTGTTCGCCAGCCAACGGGAAATAATAACCTTCTGCTGGTTACCACCGGAAAGCGACTGAATCAGTGTCTTACTGTTCGGTGTCTTAATACTCAGTTTTGCCACATTATCCTGAACCAGATCTTCGATTTTTCTCTTATTAAGCTTGATTCCAGCCTCCAGATAATGATTCAGTGAAGCGATAGATACGTTGTCCGCTATGGAAAGACATCCCAGAATACCGGTTCCACGGCGGTCTTCTGTAATCATACCGATACCGTTATTAATCGCATCCTGAGGACGTTTAATATTCAGCGTCTTCCCGTTCAGCTTCACTGTACCACTGGTAATATGACGGATACCGAAAATTGCTTCCATCAGCTCAGTACGCTGTGCGCCTACCAGTCCTCCGAAACCGAGAATTTCACCCTTTCTCAGCTTAAAGGAACAGTCTTTAAAGGAGTTATCATGAATACTTGTAAAGTTTTCCACTTCAAGAAGTACATCACCCGGTGTATTCTCAAGCGGCGGATAAATATTGGTCAGCTCACGTCCAACCATTTGCTTAACGATTTCGTCATCGCTGATATTTTTCATTTCCCATGTGCCTACGTAGGTTCCGTCTCGCATGATCGTAATATCGTCGGAAATCCGACGAAGCTCTGCCATCTTATGGGAAATAAAGACAAAGGATACGCCTCTGTCACGAAGGTCGCGAACAATACGGAACAAAGCCTCTACCTCGACATCAGTCAGGGAGGATGTCGGCTCATCCAGAATGATCAGTTTTGCCTCCTGTGAAACCGCTTTTGCGATTTCTACGGACTGCATCTGGGAAATAGATAAATCTCCTAACTTTTTCTTAGGATCAAAGGGCATCTTAACATTTTCCAGCCACTTTTTCGCTTCCTCATTCATAGTTTTGTGGTCAATTACCTTCAATGGTCCCACAGACTTGGTCGGATAACGTCCCAGATACATATTTTCTGCAATCGTACGCGCCGGAACTGGCTGCAGCTCCTGATGCACCATGGCAAGACCTTTATGTAATGCTTCATCAGGATTGCCGATATTGACCTTTTCTCCATCTACATAGACCTCGCCTTCATCCATGTGATAGATGCCAAACAGACATTTCATGAGGGTGGATTTTCCTGCGCCGTTTTCCCCCATGAGAGCGTGGACCGTGCCCGGGCGGACTTTCAGGTTTACCTGATCCAACGCTTTGACACCCGGGAAGCTTTTGCTTACTCCGCGCATCTCCAATCTATACTCTGCCATCCCACTCTCTCCTTTCTATAGCACTTCCAAATATCTTTTCGCAAAATCGGGTGTGCCCTTTTGACACACCCGAAATTTTTAATAAGCTTTCATCCTGCTCAAATCAGATTATTTGATTTTCTCAAGAATTTCAGCAGCGTTGTCAGCGGTAACTTTTACATAGTCAACCATGTTAACCGGATCAACATCTTCGCCCTTCAGATATTTAACTGCCATGTTAGCAGCGGTCTGAGCCTGGCTGAAGTGATCGTTGAATACAGTACCGGTGAAGTTTCCGTCTACGATGTTCTGAACAGCGTCTGTAAGAGCGTCAACACCTACAAGGTAGATATCCTCATTGATAACTCTGCCTGCTGCCTGGATTGCCTGAAGAGCACCAAGAGCCATAGCGTCGTTGTTACAGAATACAACTTCTACCTGCTCGCCATACTGTGTCAGAGCGTCCTGTACGATCTGCTGGCCTTTAGCCTGATCCCAGTCACCTCTCTGAAGAAGAAGTTCTTCAACTTCTACGCCAGCGTCTGTAAGAGCCTTAACGGAATACTCTGTTCTGTACTGAGCATCGATGTTCTCCGGGTCACCCTGAACCATGATGTAGGAAACTTTGCCATCGCCGTTGATATCTCCGCCGTTAGCGGTCTCAAGGATTTCTTCGCCCTGGAATGTACCGGACTGTCTAGCGTCAGCACCTACGTATGTAGCTTTGATTCCGTCTGCTGCCCATCTGTCAGACTCTGTTTCGTCTGGCTGACGGTTAATATAAACTACAGGGATTCCTGCTTCGTTGCACATATCTGTAACCTGTGGAGCGGAAGAAGACTGAACAAGGTTCAGGATCATAACATCAACCTGGTCTGTGATGAAGTTATTGATCTGGTTTGTCTGCTCTGCCTGGTCATTCTTACCATCCTGAACAACGATGTTGTCAGCATTGAATCCAAGGTCTTCGGTCAGGTAACGAACTAACTCTGTACGATACAGGGTCATAAAGTTATCAGCAAACTGATAAATACTGATACCAATCTTTGTATTCTCGAGATCTACGCCTTCCAGATCAACTGCGGCTTCCTCAGTTGCCTCTGCCTCTTCAGCAAATACTGCTGTGGAGCCGATGATCGTAGTCATACCCATTGCTACACAAAGTAAACTAGCCACTACTTTTTTCTTCATTGAAAACGTCCTCCTTTATTTGCGGTTCTCTTGACCGCTTCATGGGTATATTCTAGCAATTCTTTTTCAAAATTAAAATATGATTTTTTTAGGTCTACCTACAAATTTATTAACAGATTCTACAGTTTTCCAAAAAATCTCAAATTAATTTTGTGCAGATTTTATAATTAAAATCCGCAGTCCAGCTTGTCTGCTCACGATCATTTTACCGTTACAATTCATTGACATCAAAAAATTTCCCTGCTACAATAACATCACGTGTCCAGACACACATTTTGCCGCTGTTATGCGGTATCAGGAGGACGAAATGAATAAAAAAGAGATTTCAGAAATAAAGAAGCAGTTTACTCCTGCCAACTGCGCCATCACCCGTATCTGCGGCTGCTATGTTGACGGAGAAAAGAACAAAAAGACAGAAATAAAGGAAGCTTTTCTCTCTCTTTCTGAGGAGGAAATGTTTAAATACTTTGATATTTTCAAGAAAACCCTTTCCGGAACCCTTGGAAAAAATCTGATGAATATGGAATTTCCGCTGGAGCAGGAAGCGCCAGGTGGCACCCAGGAGTTTCTCATGCAGCTCCGTGCCAGCAAGCTGACAGACGATGAACTTCTGGAGCGCTTCTACGATAAGATCATTGAAAATTATGATTACCCGGAAAATTATTACATTATTCTGATCCATGCTGTTTATGATATCCCGGGAAAAGCGTCAGACGGTACGGAGATGTTCGATGCCTCTGAGGAAATCTATGATCATATCCTCTGCAGCATTTGCCCTGTGAAGCTCTCCAAGGCAGGTCTTTGCTATAATGCGGAGACAAATAATATTGAGGACCGCATCCGTGACTGGATCGTAGAGATGCCGGATGTAGGCTTTTTATTCCCGCAGTTTAATGACCGCAGCACGGATATTCATGGAATGCTGTATTATTCCAAAAATGCAGAGCAGCTTCACGGCGCTTTTATTGATGAGCTGTTTGGCTGCAGCGCTCCCCTTTCCGCAGGAGGGCAGCGTGATTCCTTTAACGCGCTTGTGGAGGAGACTCTTGGCGATGACTGCCAGTACGATACGGTTATCAACATTCATGAAAAGCTTAATGAATTGATTGAGGCACAGAAGGATGAACCGGATCCTGTAGTTCTTACAAAATCTGAGGTGAAACGCCTTTTTGAGGAGTGCGGGGTTGAGGATGAAAAGCTTGAAACCTTTGATGAGCAGTATGAAATGACTGCCGGAGAGAAATCGGCCCTGGTGGCATCCAATATTACCAACACCAGAAAATTCGAGATCAAGACACCGGATGTCGTCATCCATGTGGACCCGGAGCGTGTGGATCTGGTGGAGACAAGGATCATCGATGGCAGAAAGTGTCTGGTGATCCCTATGGAGGATGTGGAAGTGAACGGGATCCGCGTGCGGATGAGCGGAGGTGCCGAAACTGATACTGCTTCCCGCGAGGCTGCTGTGACCGAAGAGTTTATATAATGTTTCTATATTAAAAAAACCTTGAAGCCTGTTACTCCATATGGTATATTATAGATGAGGAACAATCGCCCACAAAGTGGTTGACCTTATAGGTAAGACATAGAAAATGCCACCCATACCTGTCAAAGTATTTGAGGGTGGTTTTTCTATGCCCAAAACAATAATTGCTTAGAACATCAATGACATGTCAGATAAATGAATGTCAGCAATGCTAAAATGAACATACCAAAAGCCATAAGGTCCTGGAAATCATATTGATTATTGTCCATCAGCACCACCCCCATTCTATGTAGAATAGAGGCCAAGCCACCCTGTAACACGATTGTTCCTGATAAAAAGAATAGCACAATCCGTTCTTTTCTGCAATACAAAAGCGGGCAGAGGGATGAAATACATTTTTCCCTCTGCCTTATTTTCCATAACAAATCCTTTATGCGATTCCAAATTCCCTTTTCACATAATCTAAATGCTTATCCAGAAGAGCCATCGTTTCTTTATCCGGATAGTTCGCAGGTTTTCTGCAAACAGAGTTTGTCATGATTCCTCTCTTTTTCAGAATAAGCTTTTCCATGGCTACAAAAGATTCAATATCTCTCTGCATCAGATGAATGTGGGGCAGATAACGATTGAATAACTCAAACGCCTCCTTTTCTTTTCCCTGAGAAAAAGCGTCATAGACCATACGATACGGCTTTATCAATGCCGCTCCCGGCATCACTGCCGCCGCCCCCCGAACCAATGCCTCATACATACATTCTCCGCCATTTCCTACGATGATCTTATACCTGTTTTCTGTTGCCTTTTTCAACGCCGTAATTGCCGGCCCGGTAGGTGATGCCTCCAGCTTGATATAAAGCTCTTGCCGCAAATTGCTGCTGATTCCGGAGAAGGTTTCTGCTGCGATGCTCATTCCGTTTAACGCCGGAGCATACTGGATAATCATGGGAAGCTCTACATTTCTTCCTATCTCCGCCAGATGTCCCGCCACCATATTCTGTGACGGCATGGCAAAACCAGGCGGCATAATATTCAATGCGCTGGCGCCTTTCTTTTCATAATACAGCGCTTCACGGACAGCCAGCGCAGTCGCATGGCTGCTTACCGTCGCAACCAGAGGAAGCCTTCCCCTGTTTGCCTGCACAGCCCGAACAAACAGCTCCTTGCGTTCTTCCATGGAAAGCTTATAAAATTCGGCTCCTGCCGCAAAAAGGCATAAGGCGTGGGCACCGTCCTGAATTGCCATTTCCACCAATTCTTCAAATTTTCCATAATCAACCGATTTCCCATCATCTGTAAATGGTGTAGGAAGTACAGGTATGATTCCTTTTAATTCAGCCATTTTGTCACCTCCCATTCCAAAGACTAAAGTCATGCGAAGGATAAACCCTGGAAGCCCCTGATTCCTTTATTATCTGCAATGCCTGTTCGCATTCTGCCTCATTTACACACAGTCCCACAGGAATCAGCTGCTTAAGATTTCTCTCCGTCATTACCACATCCCCGGCAATGATTTCTGTACCAGAGCATGTTTCTATGAAAATTATTTGAGAACCATACGTGTGTCCGCCCGTATATTGCACTGAAATTCCCGGAATAATCTCTATTCTTCCGTTTCCATCTAAAAGCTCCAGCTTCTCCTTATTGTTTTTCAGGTAAGACAGCCAAAGCGGCGGGTATTCCTGGGGATACGTCTCTGCCCGCATCCATTCTCTCTTTTGACAGTAAAAGATTGCATTTGGAAAATACTCTGCATTCCCTGCATGATCCCAGTGGAGATGCGTGAAAATCACAGTCCTTACATGCTCCCGGATGATTCCAGTCTCCTTCAAAAGCTCTTTGTACGATCCATTTCTTTCCACCAGAAGTCCCAGCTTTTCTGCGCATACATCCGGCTCTGCAAAACCCGTATCCACCACCACCTGATCACGGCCATTCTCTAAGAGAAACAACACCGAAGGAACATATTCCTCTATTTCCGAATCCCCATTCCGGTATTTTATATCATCCCGCACCATTCCAAATTTCCCGGTAAGTACGGGAGTCACGGTCCAAATATCCTCCCTGTTCATTCCTTCTGCTCCTTACGTCAGTAAATCGGAACAAATTCTCCTTTGTTCACTGCATCAATATCATTGTAGGCATATTTCCGGATGGTTTCTTCGCGGAGCTCCACGCCTAATCCCGGAAGATCCTGAATCAGCTCTACATATCCGTCTTTATAGACGATCGGCTTAATTAAAAGCTCTTCCCTGAGCGGATTCAGTGTCTGGTCGTGCTCCATCACAAACGCATCCGGCTCCGATGCCATAAAGTGCATGTTGGCCATAAACCCTACACCGCTTCCAAAAATATGCGGAGCCATTCTCATATGATGCGCCGATGCAATGGCAGCAATTCTTTTGCATTCCGAAATTCCACCGGAACGTGTTACATCCGGTTGGATCATATCCACCGCATGTCCTGTGATCAGCGGTTCAAATCCATATCTGGTAAACTCATTTTCTCCGGCCACTATGGGAATGGAAGTGTTTGCGGTCAAACGTTTAAAGCCCTCTACATCATCGGGATGCAGCGGCTCTTCCAGCCAGAACAGATCACACTCCTCCAGCTTTTTGCATACCCGGACGGCTTTATCGTAAGTCCATGGAAAATTCGTATAGCACTGTCCTGCATCTACAAGGAGAGCCGGTTTAGGTCCTACCCGTTTCCGAAGTTCACGAATCAGCTCAATATCCTCCTCCGAATCTTCATTTCCAATTCGTACTTTAAATCCGAAGTATCCTTTTTCAATATAGCCCAGTGCCTCTTCTGCAAGGTCACCCACAGATTTTGCCATGCCGCCGCTGGCATATGCCTTGAACCTTGTTCTGTATTTTCCGCCAATCAGATCATATACAGGCCGATCCAACACTTTACCCATAATGTCATACAATGCAATATCTATACCGCTTATCACAGTGGCAATGACACCTCTGCGCCCATAGTGTGCAGATTGAATATAAAGCTTACGCCAGATTTTTTCGATATTAAACGGGTCTTCGCCCAAAAGCATGGGTTTAAACCTAGTCTCGATCATGTTTTCCACAGCCCGCGGCAAATATGCAGATTCTCCGATTTCTCCAAGTCCTGTATATTTGTCATCGACAGTTATACGTACCAATACACAGTTTCTCTGCAGCGTTGCTCCACCGGACCACTTCCACGTTTCATCCTGCTCGTACCGATAGCACAATAAAATCGTTTCTACATTTGTAATCTTCAATCTTTATGCACCTCCACAATCTTTTTCTCTTTGACTGCCTCAAGTATCATACCATGCAATCTACACACCCATGCAGCATCCTTCATAGTGG
The DNA here is from genome assembly GCF_964240875.1 of Ruminococcus sp. 5_1_39BFAA. Classification (NCBI taxonomy): domain Bacteria; kingdom Bacillati; phylum Bacillota; class Clostridia; order Eubacteriales; family Oscillospiraceae; genus Ruminococcus; species Ruminococcus sp. 5_1_39BFAA. Next base: position 54,350 of record NZ_CAXSVO010000024.1, read on the forward strand.
AAAGAGGCTGGTTCCCTTTTCCAATGCATTCTTCTGCAAACCATCTCATCTCCCTGTCAAACATTTCCTGGTAAAGACTCTGGTCATATCCCATCCCCAGGTTTTCTACAAAGTCTCTTCTGGAAAAATGCATACTTCCTTTTGTTCCCAGCATTTTTATCTTAAAGGTCCATGGATCTGACGTGTGGTCTTCCATTGCCCAGCAAACCAGAATCTGCACGATCGCACCATTTTCATATTCAAGCATCACAGCCACCTGCGGTCCCCCCATCTGACCTTCCTGCTCCTGTATCTCCGTGCGAAAAGCACTGATTCTTTTAGGAATCCCCAAGAATGCCAGACTCAGATAAAGCTGGTGGCACAAAACATCCGTTTCCGGTCCCGTATATTTCGCTGATAGTTCATGGTTCATATAATAAGTCTCTGACATATAAAGGTATCCCGGACTGCCTAACCGTCCATCTTTTTGTACCTCTTTCATCCGCATCAGCTCAGGAAGATAAAGATAGCTGTGTCCCGGCATACACACAACACCCTTTTTCTCCGCAGCCGAATCCATTTCCAGAATCTCGTTTACCGAAAAACTGACCGGCTTTTCAACCAACACATGTTTTCCTGCCTGTATTGCCTCCATGGCGTAATCGTAATGATACTGGGGTGGTGTAAGGATACACACACCATCTACCAACCCGGAACCGCAAAGCTCACCGCCCTGCAGAACCGGAACACCCAGCCGTTCTCCCAGTTCTTTTGCATGGCGTCCTCCGGCAACGGCTGTAATTTCCACACTACTGCATCGATTCACTGCCAGTATGTGATTCCCGGCTACCCTGCCGCAGCCCAGCAGCCCGATCCGTATCTTCTTTTTCTTATTTTCTTCCATAACCTACTCCTTGATCGCTCCCATTGTAAAGCCCTGAACCAGATATTTTTCCAGATACGTAAACAGAACCAGTCCGGGAATGCATGCCAGAACAGATCCGGCCATGATCTGTCCCCAATTTACACTTCCATGCTGTCCCTGCATAAGAGCGATTCCTACTGTTATGGTCCGCATCTCCTCCGTTCTTGCAAATGTCAACGCGTACATATACTCCTGCCAAGAAAGGATAAACGCAAACATGGCCACCGTAACGATACCAGGAGCCGCCAACGGCATGATAATCTTGAACAGAATGCGAAGTCGTCCGCATCCATCGATTCTCGCTGCCTCCTCCAGTGAGACTGGAATGGTATCAAAATATCCTTTGATCATCCATGCACAGAAGGGCATGGCAAAGGTGGTATATGCAATCACCATAGATAAATGGGTGTTTAGAAGTCCAAGCTTGCTCATGATAATATACATGGGAATCAAAAGCAGCATAGACGGAAACATCTGCACCACAATCAAGGTCACAGAAAAGAATGTCCTGCCTCTAAACCGAAACCGGGAAATCCCATATCCGGCAAACATCGCAACAATTAATGATATTCCCATAGTACACAAGGAAACGATTATGGAATTCAGGAAATATTGCTTAAAATACCCTCTGTTCCATATTTCTACATAATTATGAAAGCTGAATTTTCTTGGCAGCCATTTGGGGACTTCCTGGAAAACCTCATCTGCCTCCTTAAAGGAGGTGGAAATCATCCACAGGAAAGGGAGGATCAGTACCATGGTCATAGCCAAAATCAATATGGTAAGCCCAAACTTTTTATACTTTTGTTTTTTTGCCCGTGTCATTTCCCATCACTCCTTTAACAGTTTCTTTACATAAATAATACTAGGGATAATCAGTACAAACATCATTAGAACCGCTGCCGCAGAAGCATAGCTTGTCTGGAATGTCTGCATAAACAAGCGGTAAATATATACGGGCAGAGACAGCGTTGCTTCCCCCGGCCCGCCTTTTGTCACTACCTGAATGATCTCCAACTGGTTGAAATTCCAGATAGAGGTCAAAATTGCCGTAATCAGCATGATATTTTTCAACATTGGTATGGTAATAAAACGAAAACACTGGAAATTTCTGGCCCCATCCACCTTTGCTGCCTCGTATAGATCAGCAGAAATTGCCTGAATGCCAGCCAGCAGGGTAATTGCCACAAATGGAATACTTTTCCAAATAACGACCATAACTACGGATATTGCCGCCAGCTTCTCATCAGAGAGCCAGTTCAGATTATGGGAGATCAACCCAATACTCTTTAACAGATAATTCATCATTCCAAAGGATTCATTCAAAAACCATTTCCATATGATTCCGGCAATGGCGTTTGGTATGATCCATGGAATCAGCACAAGGCATCGAAAAAGTTTTTTACAATAGATATCTTTATTCAATATGATTGCAAACAACAGGCCCAATGACATCTCAAATATAAGAATTACAATCGTCCATACCACAGACCGTTTCAGTGCATCCAGAAACATGGTGTCTTCCAGAAGTTTTTGATAATTTTGGATTCCTATAAAAGAAGTGGCTGTAGGCCGTATCAGATTTTCATTAAAAAAGCTGTTGATCAATCCAGAAAAAACCGGATAAATAAGAATCACCAGTATCAAAACTGCGCATGGAAACAAAAAGAAATAGGGCGTCAGCATTGTTTTTATTTTTTTTCTCATAATCTACCTCTCCAAGTCAAGAAAATCTGGGGTGCTCCCTTCAGGCAGCACCCCTGTCCCAGAGCCTATTCTTCTCCGTGCAACTCTTTCAGTTTGCTGTCAAGTGTTTCAATTCCTTCCTCGACAGGCACACTTCCCATCAGCATCTGCTGAACTGTGGAGTTTCCATACATGCTGGTGAGAGACTGCCACTGCGGGTCTAATGGAGGAATCATGCAGTTGTCTACTTCATCCAGAAAAGGCTGAAGCATGTCATCGTAGTTTGCTCTTGCATACTCGATAAAGTCTTCGGAATAAAGCATACCGCCGGCCGCATTACAAAACGCTCCTGCAACAGTAAGCCCCTCTACATCACTTGGGGTGTTATAGAAATAATCCAGGAATTTCCAGGCTTCTTCTTTGTGTGAAGAAGCTTCCATAATATTAAATGTGTTTGGATATCCTCTGTAAGCAGTCTGCACCGGACCGTCAAAGAGAACTGCTGTGCCCCACTTTCCGTCTAAATCCGGGCCTTTTTCTGCTACGGATCCTGTTACCCATGCTCCATTTTGCATCATTGCCACCTCTCCGGCAACAAAAGCGTTCGTTACTGCTTCCCAATCGTAATCCACCGCACTTTCCGGTGTTACCTTATATTTCTGCACCAGATCGACCATGTTTTGGGTTCCCTGTACTGCTGCATCCTCGGAAAGCTTTGATACCCATGCACCATCTTCATATGCGGAAATTTCCGCCCCGCTCATCTGCATAAAATTCACCCAGTAATCTGAAGCATTTTCCGCCTGTACAGGCCATCCGTAACCATACTGGTCGATTACACCATCGCCGTCTGTATCCTTTGTCAAAGCCTGCGCACATTCAAGAAACTCATCCCATGTTTTCGGCGGACTCTCGGGATCAAGTCCTGCCTCCTCGAAAAGATCCTTTCTATAGAAAAGCGCCCAGTTACATCCCTCCTGTGGAAGTCCGTCGATTTTTCCGTCCTCAGTGGTGATCATCGCCTTTGCACTAGGCAGAAAGCTCTCAACCAACTCATCAGGAACCAACTCGCTCAAGTCAGCAAGTGCGCCTATTCCTCTGTATTCAGCCAACATTGATGTATTACACATGATCAGGTCCGGTGCATTGCCGCTGACTATAGAAGTCATGATCTGCGACGGTGCATCTGTCCAACTGCTTCGTGTCTCCACGATTTTAATATTAGGATTTTCCGCCTCAAAATCTGCAATAGCTTTTTCCAGGATTTCCAACTGTGCCGGAACCCACGCCGTATGCAAAAACTGAATCTCAACATTTTCCTCCCCTGCGGATACCTCACTGAATTCACCGCCGAGAAGCCCCGCCGCCATAACTGCGCACAGAAGTCCGCTCAACATCTTTTTTTTCATGAATCTTTTCCTCCTTTTTCATATATTGTTTTTGTTTTCCCTTTATTTTACTCCCAGCCCGTTTACAAGCTCTGCTGCCCTTGCAATCCACTGAGAACAAAATTCCGCATTCAGATTATGCAGACTCCTCTGAGGCATCCCCACGTGCACCCCAATCACTTCAGAAAGAATCCGATAATTTTCCGGAAAAGCAATTCCATCCAAATGGCGCACCAACCTGGTAATTTTTAATTGCATTTCCGCTGCTTTTTTTAACTCATTTTTCTGATAAGCCTCCAAAATATCTGCCATCACGCCATCCAAAATCCAGGATAGCGCAGACATACAGCCTTTTGCTCCAATGGAAAGGCTAGGTAGGAAAGTACAATCCTGACCAGTAAATAATGCAAATTCCGGCCGTATTTCCAGTGCAAGCGCCATCACCTTAGAAAAATACTGCATGTTACCGCTACTGTCCTTCATCCCTATAATATTAGGCAAACTCATAAGCTTGTCCATATATATCAGTGGGATTTCCGGTGCACAAAACGGAATATTATACATCAAAATATTAATTTCCGGAGGCGCTGTCTCAGATATTTTTTCATAAAAACTCAATATATCTTCGGGACGCTGCGGATAATAATACGGTGGACATATCATTGCATATTCGTATCCCAGCCTGCTTATGTACTGTAACAGATTCCGCACACCGCTTTCTGTTGCAGCACTTCCTCCGCCGATTAATATTTTCTTATTACCCACTTCCTCTGCCGCAATCCTGAGAACCTCTTTCTGTTGTGCAGTATCCATATAAACAAATTCTCCGGTAGAGCCGCAAATGACCAACCCTCTTGTTCTGTCTCCTACACAGTGACGAAGTTCCCGCCGAAGTGCCATCGCTATCAAACGGCCATCACTGTCAAACGGCGTAAGAACAACTCCATACGTTCCTTCCTTTAAATGTTCTCTTTTCACTTCTGCCCCCTTCTTTGTTCTTATATATGAACAATATTTCTATATTTGTAATTTGTTTAGATGTATATTATCACACCTGTCAAACATTGTCAATATATTCTTAAATTCCAATTATTTTATTTCATTTTTGTATATTTTTTACATATTGTGCATTTTCTTCTTGTTCTTTTTTTAAAAACCGTGTAAGATATATATATGAACAATTTTCATTTATACAATCTCGTATAACATAAGGAGGATCTGCGTGTGGAACAAAAAAACCATCGTCTATTGCAATGCGCTTTAGAAATCTTGCAATACATAGCAAAACAGCCAAAAGGAGTATCCTTTAAAGAAATCTGCACAATTACAGATTTGCCCAAAAGCTCCACCCATAATCTGGTGCAAACTATGTGCAATATGAATTTTTTGCAGAAAAAGGAAAATTATAATGAGTACAGAATTGGATTAAATTGTTTTGAAGTGGGAAATGCCTATCTTTCTACCAATCCTTTTTATTCCACAGCAAAAGAAATTGTAGAAAACGTATCCATGCGGTGCAACCAAACGTCACATTTTGGAATCCTAAACGGACACGATACGGTTTATCTCTATAAATTTGACAGCAACCAACCTCTTCGCATTGCATCTCACACAGGAAAGCGCATTCCTGCCCATGCCACTGCTATCGGTAAAGCTCTGTTGTCCGGTTTTACAAACAATGAACTTTTAGAGCTTTATAAAGACTATGTAATGGAGCCTATGACTTCACACACCATTACTTCTCTCGATGAGCTTGCCGCACAGATCGAAGAAGTCCGGAGAACCCAGACCGCCTATGAATCCGAAGAATCTTCTCCTTATGTGCGCTGTATCGCTGTGCCGATACATAACCGAATGGGCAAGGTAATTGCAGCAATTTCTGTGTCGTTCCCCATCTATCGGGCGGACTTGGATACCGCGCCTTTCCTCGATGCTCTGTTTGATGCAAAAAGGCAACTTGAATCCGCTCTGCTGGCCCTGGATATCTGAACTATATAGAAACAGAATTGTTATCAGAACGTGTTTCCACCGGACACACTGCAAAAAAACGGGCAGAAGATGAAATTCCTCTGTCCGTTTCTGTATCTTTTTCTGTCTGTCAGGATTCGGTTACGGTGAAATAATATTCTCCTGCCCCCAGTTCCAGACAGTATCCTGTTTCGGTTTCTCTGTATGTTTCCGGGGTTTCCAGAAACGTTTTTCCTTTTAAGAATACTTCGGCTCTTGTATTTACAGGCACCTCGATGTGATACCGGATCCTGTCCTTATCCCTCTTCCAGCCGCTTACGCTCCTTCCGTACATGCTCTCATAGGAAAACTCCGCCTCCTCAAGCTCCTTTTTCTGGCAAAGGGCAAATACGGAATTTTTTATAGTCAGCCTGGTCATTGTGTTGTGGTCAAGCATTTTTGTAACACTTGTGGCTAAAAAATATCGCTTACCGGTTACGCTGCCATCCGTGCCTCAT
>NZ_CAXSVO010000025.1:0-56640 GCF_964240875.1 Ruminococcus sp. 5_1_39BFAA
ATGAGGCACGGATGGCAGCGTAACCGGTAAGCGATATTTTTTAGCCACAAGTGTTACAAAAATGCTTGACCACAACATATCTCCAAAGGAACAGGCTGCAAAAACTCCTCTTCCGCTTCCCTGGAATAATCCCTGTCGGTATGGACCAATCCCATTTCATTCTCAACCTGGACCGCAATGACGGTTCCCTCCGTATCATATTTCTTCAGGAACTCCATCACTTTACAAAAGGCTTTCCTATCTCTTTCCAGGGTCGCACGGCAATGGGGCGAAAGAGATTCCACCTGAATCCCTGCCGAATTTTTCGCTCTTTTATATTCTTTGCTGTTTCTTTTCACATAATCCGGCGCGTAGGTAAACAGTCCGTTTTTGCTTGCCCCGAACCACAAGGGAATCAGATAAAGACCTGCCTCCCTTGCCTTGTCTACAAGCCCAGCCACCAGACTCATATCATAGCAGTCCTTCTCTTTCTCCACCTCACACCAGTAAACAGGTGCCTCCAGCAGGTTTCCGCCATACTGATGGATCGCTTCAATAGTCCGGTCTATCATTTCCGTTCCGCTGGAAGAATTATGGCACTGAAGCCCAGTCAAAAACACAGGCTTTCCGGTTCTGTCGCACAAAAATCCATTTTCATTGCTGGTCATAATAAAATCTCCTGTCCCGTATCATTTTTTCATACCATTTCCCACTATCCTTGAATGTTCTCTTCTGGGACTGAAAATCCACATGGGTAAGCCCGTATCTTGAATGAAATCCGCTGTTCCACTCCCAATTATCCAAAAGTGACCAAACGTAATAGCCCCGGATGTCATTTCCTTCCGACAGTGCTTTTTGTATCCAGTATAAAAAGCCCTTGATATAGGCAATCCTGTTATAGTCATGAACACAGCCGTCACCTTCCACCCTTTCCCCGTAAGACGGTGTACCGTTTTCCGTAATATAGATCGGGATTTGGATTCCATAGTCCTCTTTCAAAAGGTGAACAGCATCATAAACCGCTTTGGGATAAAACTCATTTCCATTGTCCTGAAAATTACCGCCTGTCCTTTTTTCCCGCTTTTCAGATTCCATTAACCCCTTTTCCGCACAGTCCACCACACGGTTATAGCAATTCAATCCAAAAAAATCCATAGGCTGACAGATGCGTGCAAAATCACCCTCCTGCACGTTGGGCGCACACTGATTCTCTTCCATGTATCGCCATAAAGCATCTGTGTACCCACCCTTAAAAATAGGGTTCAGATAAGAGCGGTATGTTTTCTCATTTTCCAGCTCCGCCATCTCCCGGTCTGCCTTATTATCCGGTCTGTATGGATGATGCTTCCAGATATCCACCACAATTCCGATCTGACTGTCTTTCATGGCCTCCTGCCGGAACCTGCGTACACCTTCTCCGTGGGCGAGTAGAATATGATGGTTTGCCTGCCGCCCCTCTGCCTCTGAACAGTGGCCCGGTGCAAAGATTCCCTGCGCGTAACCCACATATGTAGCAATAGGCTCATTCACCGTCGTCCAAAGTGGAATGCTGTCGCCAAATTCCCGAAACAGGAAGGAGGCATATTCTCCATACCAATCCACGATCTCCCGGTTCAGCCATCCGCCCTTTTCCTCCAATGCCTGGGGCAGATCCCAATGGTACAGCGTGGCATTGGGAATTATCTCGTTATTGTGCAGCTCCTCCACCAACCGCTTATAAAAATCCAAACCCTTTTCATTTACCTTTCCCACGCCTTCCGGAAAAATTCTGGACCAGGAAAAGGAAAATCGGAAGCTCTGGATGTTCATTTTCTTTGCAAGAGCAATATCTTCCCGGTACCGATGGTAAAAATCGCAGGAAACCTCCGGTGTACTGCCGTCCCCGATCATTCCCGGCTGTCCGGCAAAAGTGTCCCAAATAGAAGCGCCTCTTCCGTCCTCATGTGCGCCACCCTCAATTTGTGCCGCACTGGTTGCCGCACCAAACAAAAAATCCTTGGGAAATCTGATTTCTTTCATAGTCTTATCCTTTCACGGCGCCTGCTGTCATACCTGCCACTACCTGCTTCTGCAAAACCAGGAAAATAAGGATCACCGGAATCATCGTGATCACAGCAGCGGCAAAAGCCGTATTGTAATCTGCTCCGTATGCTCCGAAGAACACATACTGCTGCATGGGAATCGTCTTAATCTCTTCATTCTGCAAAAGAAGAATGGATACATTAAATTCATTCCATACAGACAAAAACTGAAGCGTCGCCACAGTTGCCAAAATCGGCTTCAGAAGCGGCAGGATAATGGAAAAAAATATCTTAAATCTTCCCGCCCCCTCAATCTCTGCTGCTTCCTCCAGCTCAACAGGAAGCTGCCGCACAAACCCGGTTATCATAATGGTACAATACGCCACCGCCAATCCGGCAATCATAATGACTGCTCCAGTCCTGGTGTTTAAAAGGTTCAGATTTTTATACATTTTGTAAACCGGAACCATGATCACCTGAAAGGGCAGCATCATGGATGCAACCAGCAGACTTTCATAAATCTGGTACCCTTTTTTATGATACCGGCGCCCAATGGCATAGGCTGCCATAGATGCCACCAGCAAAATGATCAGCACACTGCTCACAGTCACAATGATACTGTTTTTCATAGAGGTCAGAATTTTCGCCTTTTCTATAGCATTTGTAAAATTCTCCCAATGAATCGTTTCCGGAAGTGCCAAAATTCCTTTGGAGCTTTCCTGCTTTGACTTTACGGACATCAGGATACAGATGTAAAAGGGAAACAGAAAAATCAATGTCATTACCACCAGTATTATTTTTGATAGAATCCCTGCCTTGTTTTCTTTCATTATGCTTCGACCTCCTTACTCCTGAAAAACTTCGTCAGAGCCAGTCCGATAATTACAAGGAAAACCATGAATACCAGAGAAATCGCCTGAGCATAACCGGCTCTGGAGTACTTAAACATATAATCGTAGATTAAAATCGCAACAGTCTGTGAGGACCCGGCTGGACCGCCTCCTGTGGCTGCCAGAACCGTACCGAATTCCCTGAGAGATGAAGTCAGTGTCAGCGTGATACAGATTGTAAAGGAAGGCATCAGCATGGGAATGGTGACATTGCAGAAACGCTGCCATGTATTTGCCCCATCGATCATAGCTGCCTCCTCATAATCCCTGGAAATTCCTGCGATCCCAGCCATATAGATCATGACGTTAGACCCCAGATTATTCCACAGGGATATGATGATGATTCCGAGCAATACCGTTTCCCTTCTTCCCAAAAGAGAACGTCCCAAAATTGCAGACAGCATATTGGAATCAATGTACTTCCACACAAAGGAGGCAAGCACTGCACTGATAGCAAGAGGAATAAAAAAGCTGGTCTTAAAAAAGGCTTTTCCTTTTAATTTTTTGCTCAGCGTAACGGCAAGAAACAATGCAAGTATATTGTTCGCTGCCGTTACGCCGACTCCGTAGATTACCGTGGTCTTAATTGGCTGCAGGACATTTTTGTCCCCAAGCATCCTCACAAAATTATCCAGACCTACAAAGTTATATGTTCTGGAAATCCCATCCCAGTCCGTAAATGCAAGCTGTATTCCTGAAAGGAACGGGTAGATCACACAAAATGTAAAAAGAATGACAGACGGGATAAGAAAAATAAAATATCCCATTTCTTTTCTGAACCGTTTCATAAATCTCCTTTCCCAAAAGAAGCTGCCGCAGATTTCCAATTCCTATCTGCTTTTCCTTGCATTTAGGGACATGTGTCTATACGGCAGCTTCCATATCAACTTAAAATAATTCCATGTATTTCCTGTTATTTGACCAGATTGTCAAAGTCTGTGTCCAGTGTTTCCAGCGCGCCCTCTACGTCTTCGCAGCCGTCCAGGAAAAATCCGGAGACATCATTGATAAACGCATCCTCATTGGCACTTGGGAAGCTCTTGGAGGAGATGACCTTTACCTCTCCGCTGTTCATAATATCTGCGGCATCCTTAAATGCGCCTTCCAGATTGGAGGTATCCACACCCTTGATGATCGGGATTCCGGCGGGCACATAGGCATAACATTGTCCTCTGCTGTTTCGGAAACCGGAAGGGCAAAGATACCAAATTCTGCATCCGGGTTCATGGCAGTGGCATTTGTCACAGTCCAGGTTCCGTTCAGGATCATGCCTGCCTCGCCATTTGCCAGCATAGAATAGCAGGTATTCTGGTCTTTTCCAAATGGATCCTCATTCATATACGGATAGATCTCCTGCAGTTTTGTATAGAATTCCCTCCACTGTTCTGTCTCAGCAAATTTGCTGCTTCTGTCTACCATTTCCGCAAGGCTGGGGCCTCCGTTTGCCAGAACCTGTGCACAGTAAACAGTCTGAGAGGTTCCGTTTACCACCCACTGCTCTGCGAATCCGGATGCTATCGGCGTAATCCCTGCTTCCTGAAGCTTTCCGCATGCCTCGAGAAATTCGCTCCAGGTTTTCGGTGTTTCTGTAATTCCTGCCTGCTCAAATGCAGCTTTGTTGTATGTCACGCACATAAAGTCATTTGCAATGGGAAGAGCGTATACCTTTCCGTCTGCTGTGAAAGCATCCAGCATACCTTCTGAATAGTTCTCCAGATTTTCGCTCTCGCTGAGATCCAGTACATAACCGCTTGGCACCATATCCGTCATGTCATTTGCGGAAAAGGAGAAGAGATCCGGCACATCTCCTGCGGAAAATCTTGTCATAACCGTCTGATTAAAGCTGTCAATAGAGGTTTTCTGGATCTCAATCTTAATATTGGGGTTTTCCTCCTCAAAATTTGCGATTACCTCATCCAGCCATGCAACATACTGCTCCTCAGCAGAACCGTTGATAAACTCCAGGGTTACCTGTTCTCCCTCTTCCTTGGAAACCTCGTCCTCTTTCACTTCGTCTGCCCAAGCCAGGCTTCCTCCTGCAGTCATTCCGCATACCATAGCGCAGGCCAGCATCGCTGCTAATGCTTTTCTTTTCATTTTCAATCTTACCTCCTGAATTCGTTTTGTTTTTCTGTCTCGTTTGTTTGTGCTTTTATTATATCGGTTTCCTCCGCGGGGAACCTTTCAGATTTTTCAGCTTTTACTAAAAAAGCCATGGTATTTTTGACCGTAAATACCATAGCTTTTTTCCCTAAACGTCCTCTTTTTCAAAAATCCATTCAATTTCTTCATTTTTCTTACAGTATTTTCAGATTACCCCCGTCCTGCCTGGCTTTGCCTGTATTCCTGTATCGTCATTCCCGTATACTTCTTAAACATTGTACTGAAATAAGACGCATTTCGAAATCCCACCTGTTCTGCCACCTCGTAGTTTTTCAGATTGGATTCCGTCAGAAGCTCTTTTGCTTTTTCCATCCGGATCTCATTCAAATATTCCGTAATGCTTTTCCCGGTATCTTTTTTAAACAGCCCTGAAAAATAACCTTCATTCAGCGCCGCCTCCCCTGCAATATCCCCCAGCGAAAGGTCTTTGGAATAGTTTTCCCGCATATAGCGGATTGCCTGCTGCACCCCGGGATGTCTTGTCACGGAACCGCATTCTGCAAAAAGGGTCTCCAAATAATGGCTGCATATTTCCTGCTTTTTCTCAATGCGGGCAGCTCCCGCAAGTTCCTCCCTGATCTCAGCAAACCGCATTTTATCCATCTCATGCTGCATGTTTTTTGCGATGGTATTCAGGAAAAGGAGGTAGTTTTTCTGCACATACTCCTCTGAGCAAAGCATCCTGCGCAGCTTTTCCGTAAGCTGATAAAGTGCATCCTTTCCTTGCTCTATGCTGCAGATCCCGGCATATGCTTCTTTCTCTTCCATAAAGGTTTCATTCCGGCTTTCATATTCAGAACGTACATATTCCCATATCAGCACTCGCCTTTTCCCGGAAAACTTTGCCATCTCCGCCGCGCACTCTGCCTCATGGCTCATAGCCGGAAGGTCCGTCACCTCTGTTCCGGTGCTGCTGCATCCGGCAAGATAATCCTCGTCCTTCAGAATCCCTTCCAGTTCCAGCAGCCGCTTGCTTCTATCCTCCATCTGAAGCTTCTGGCTGTGCTCCTTAATAACAGGTAATAAAAGAATATGCTGCCTCTTTTCATGAAGCTCCACCAGGCTCTGCTCCATCCAAACCTCTTTGCGGCATTCAGGAGACTGCCATTCCTCATTCAGGTTCCGGATCCGGCACAAATAGTACCCCCATTGGTTGTCCACGCTTAATTCCAGAAAATGCCGGCCTTCCCCGTCCTGTTTCCCGGAAAGGAAATCTAAAATTTCGGTTCTGCTCTGGCTTTGGTTGATCAGCTTTTCAAAATGCTTGTGCCAGGTTTTCCAGATGATTGCACCCACATCTTCCTTTTCAATGTCCTGCTTCAAAATATAATCCTCTGCTCCAAGCTTCAGGGACTCCCTCACAAACTCAAAATCATCATAGGCGGACAGTGCGATGATCAGGATGTCCGGGTACCGCTCCTTTATAGCTGCGGTCAGTTCGATTCCGTTCATAACCGGCATACTCATATCCGTGACCACAACCTCCACCGGATTTTCCTCCAGAAACCCCAGAGCTTTTGCTCCATGGACAGCCTCCCCGACAACTTCAAAACCGTATTTTTCCCAGTTTATTACCTTTTTTACCGCAAAACGGAAAAATTTGTCATCCTCTACAATCAATACTCGTTTCTTCATCGTCTGTTTTCCTTTCCGGAATGACCAGTGTCACAGAGGTTCCCATTCCAGGCTCACTTTCTATCTGATACTGAAACTCCGAACCGTAAACCATCTTCAGCCGCAGGATAATGTTGGTCACACCGATTCCGTTAAAGCCTTTGTATTTTTCGGCCTTATTTTCTTCAATTTTATTTTTCAGGCACTGCAGCTTTTCCTCTGTCATACCCAATCCGTTATCTGTCACCGCAAGCACAAGCTTACGATCTTTGATCTCCCCGCTGATCACGATAAGCCCGTCCTCTCTGGCATTGTCCAGACCATGGAGAATACTGTTTTCCAAAAACGGCTGCAGGATAAAGCCCAGCAGGATAAATTGTTCCGCCTCCCCATTCACCTGATATTCCACACGGAATGTGTTTTCATAGCGGGTCTGCTGTATGTAAATATATTGTCTGACATAGTCCAGTTCTTCCTTTAAGGTAATATACTGGTTTGCTTTTTTTACGGTAAAGCGCAGCAGATTAATAATGGCGTCCGCCAGCTTTGCAATTTCATCCTGCTCTTTTTCATAAGCCAGCCATTTCAGGGAACCCAATGTATTATACAAAAAGTGTGGATTGATCTGCGCCTCCATAACCTGGTATTCCAGCAATTGTTTTTCCTCTTCTTCTTTTCTGGTAAGCTCATTGAGTTCATTGATCTTCAGTCCCATATGGTTAAACTGCAGGATCAGATAGCCGATCTCGTCATAAACAGCAGGAGAAAGGAGGGATGAATAGTTTCCCTCTTCATACTGCAGCATTCCCTGTTCAATGATTTCCAGATTTTTACGCAGTGTCCTGTACAACACAAAGCCTACCAGCAAGCCCACAGCAAGCAGACCGACCGTGGTGAGCAGCGTCCTGGGAATGATCTGATTGGCCTTTTCCAGAACAATGGAATACGGAATAAAGCACAAGATATTCCAAGCGTACCGGGGCGTCCGCATGGGAATTACCAGATACCTGTCCGTTTCTATTTTCCGTTTTGCAACGTAAATATAATAGCTTCCATCCTTATATGTGATATATGGATTCAGCATTTTCTCAGTTACATTCAGACTGTTGTTTTTAAATATTTCCCCATCCTGCCCCGCCAGAACCAGGTTCTGATTGGACACATAAGGACTCATGTCCTCCTCCAGCTCAAAGAATGATTCCGAAACCGCAAACGCCACCCTACAGCGCACACTGGCCGTGTTTCCCGAATAACGTTCAAATAGTGTCCGCAGAAAATAGACCTGATCTCCTCGTTTCAGCCATTGCATCCGGCTGTCAGCATCTGCCTGGCTGCGCAAGTCTTCCATAATGCTTCCTGCCTCGACATGTGTCATTTCCTTTCCGATTACCGCCGGATCATAATAGTATATTTCACCACTGTCTGTTTCCATTATAACATGATCGGAATATTGGTGCAGTATCGTATACTGCAGAAATTCCTCAACAAAAGCCTTTTGGTTCACAGAATATTTCCATGTGGATTTTTCCGTATCCGTGTCCTCATCTAAAATTCCCTTTATTTCTGCCCCGGAAGCAAAAGAATAAGATGTATCCTGAAACTCCCGGATTCTTTCCTCCATCTGTACGCCCGTCTGCTTCATGAGGCTGATGGCAGAATCCTCCACCGTATCGATCAGCGAATTCTTCATGGTAATATAACTGGTGCCGCCGATCACCAGGCTGCAGATAATTGCCACAAACACCAGATACCATGTCAGCTTTGTACGGATTTTGGAATCTCTGATTTTCTTCCAGAAATATAAAAGATAAACTTTCATATCGCCCCTCCTTCAGCCGATACTGATTCTAATTATTATAATAGCCGAAGCATTCCATAAAAGCAATGCAAAAGAGGCTGCCAGATAATTCCCATACCTGACAGCCTCCTGTTTCCATTTATTCTTTATGACACCAGCTTCTTTTTAAACAAAATATAATAACAGTTCAACTCAAAATCGCTGCATCCCCTTTTTGCCGCCGGCAAGCATTTCAGCAGCCTCTCTTTTTGCAAATTGTCTCTCAGCTCCTCACGTAATTCCTGACAAATTCCATTCTTTTTCAAAAAAAGCTCAACCTCCTTCATTGCCCTGTCAAGCTTTCTTTTTTCTACAATGAAATCCATATTGTACCTAGTTTCAGCTTCCCACTCGCTCAGCATTTCTGAATGGTCATCAATCCATTCCGTAACTGTTAAATTCGCACCATTGTTTTTAATCATATCGACCAGCTTATTTATTTTATGTGTATTTGGGACAGTCACCCCCACACACTCCAGAGCTCCTTTTAAAACCTTTTCCACTGCTTGCTGAATATGATATGCCGCATTATTCAGGATCATTTCATCATTATAAGGATTCTCCCAAATCATATGGGCCGTTTTAAAGTCCACCCATGCACTCCGGAATAATCTCACATCACACATAATCTCACCTCTCAAACAATAATAAACCTTTTCTGTCTATTTCCTGATACAATCGGGATTCCACCGATAAATTCGTAATGATGTCCACCTCACAGTCCA
The DNA here is from genome assembly GCF_964240875.1 of Ruminococcus sp. 5_1_39BFAA. Lineage (NCBI taxonomy): Bacteria > Bacillati > Bacillota > Clostridia > Eubacteriales > Oscillospiraceae > Ruminococcus > Ruminococcus sp. 5_1_39BFAA. Next base: position 9,230 of record NZ_CAXSVO010000025.1, read on the forward strand.
AATCCGGGATCCTCTCCAGCTTCTTGTCCTTGTCATCCTTTTCAATATAAAGGTCAATATCACTGTTACTATTGCATCGAAATTCCAGCGAACTGCCATATAAAACGATCCTACGGACGTTTTTATCCTTTGAAAGGATTTGAATCAGTTTATCTACTCTTGTCTGCATCAACGGATGGACCCTGTTTGCATTCCCAAATGATACGCCTTCCTTCACAGGAAAATCCCACATAATATCAAAGTTATTCAAGTCCATTCCTCCATTTCTTTCCTGTCACTATACAACAGCCTCAATGATCGTCTTATCCCCCACTTTGATCTCATGGGCACCAATCTGCTTTTTCTGGTTGAAATTAAAGCTGAGCCTCCCTCGCTCCATAAAATCTACGGGATTCTTCTCAATTTGCTCCGCAAATCGAGAAGTAATAAATAGCTTCGCCCTACAGCTCAGCTATTTATTATCTTACCATGGATTCTTATGGCAGGCAAGCGGACAAAACGGCCCGCGCATATTGCGCGGACCGCCCATTAGTTTTTCATTCTATTATTTCTTTTTAACAACAACCTTATCCAAATGCCAGATATCATCTACATACTCCTGGATGGTTCTGTCAGAGGAGAATTTGCCGCTGCATGCAGTGTTCAGAAGAGCCATTTTAGCCCACTTCTTCTGATCTCTGTAAGCAGTCTCAACCTTCTTCTGAGCCTCAGCGTAGGATCTGAAATCACCTAAGATGAAATACTGGTCAGCTCTTCCGCTGTACTTGGTGGTCAGCAGGGAATCATAGATATCCCGGAACAGCTCTGTATCGCTGTTAAAGGTACCATTGATCAACTGCATCAGAACCTGACGGATCTCTCCGTCCATGTTGTAGATCATATTCGGATCATAGCCGCCGTTGTTCTCGTAGTTGATGATCTCATCAGAGCTCATACCAAAGATAAACGCATTCTCAGCGCCAACCTCTTCCACGATCTCAACGTTTGCACCGTCCATTGTACCAAGGGTAACGGCACCGTTCAGCATGAACTTCATGTTACCAGTACCGGACGCTTCCTTACTTGCAGTAGAGATCTGCTCGGAAACATCAGCAGCCGCAAAGATCATTTCTGCGTTGGATACGCGGTAGTTCTCAATAAATATAACCTTGATCTTGCCATTGATGGAAGCATCATTGTTAATCACATCTGCAACAGAGTTGATCAGTTTAATGATCTTCTTTGCAATCTTATAAGCAGCAGAAGCCTTAGCTCCAAAAATAAAGGTTCTTGGATAGAAATCCATCTCCGGATGCAGCTTAATCTGGTTGTACAGATAGATTACATGCAGGATGTTCAGAAGCTGTCTCTTATACTCATGCAGTCTCTTAACCTGAACGTCAAAGATAGAATTCGGGTCAACCTCAACACCATTGTGCTCCAGGATGTACTTAGCCAGACGCTGTTTATTCTTGAACTTGATGTTCATGAACTCCTGCAGAGCCTTCTCATCATCTGCATAAACAGCCAGCTTCTTCATCTGGGAAAGATCTGTTACCCAATCCGGTCCGATCTTGTCTGTAACCCACTCAGCCAGAGCCTGGTTTCCATGATACAGGAAACGTCTCTGAGTGATACCGTTTGTCTTATTATTGAACTTCTCCGGCATCATCTCATAGAAATCTTTCAGGGACTCATTCTTCAGGATCTCAGTATGCAATCTTGCAACACCGTTTACAGAATAACCTGCAGCGATAGCAAGATGCGCCATCTTCACCTGGCCGTCCCAGATAATTGCCATCTTTTTAACCTTCTCGAAATTTCCAGGATATTTAGCCTGAATGTCAAGAATGAAACGACGGTTGATCTCCTCAATAATCTGGTAAACACGTGGAAGCAACTCGGAGAACAGGTCGATCGGCCATTTCTCAAGAGCCTCAGCCATAATGGTATGGTTGGTGTAAGCGCAGGCTTTTGTGGTAACTGCCCATGCGTCGTCCCAGCCAAGACCTTCCTCATCCATCAGGATACGCATTAACTCAGCAACAGCCATAGTCGGATGTGTATCGTTCATCTGGAAGGTAACCTTCTCATGAAGCTTTCTGATATCGTCATGTTTCTTTTTATATTTTGCGATTGCAGCCTGTAAACTTGCGGAAACAAAGAAATACTGCTGTTTCAGACGAAGCTCTTTACCGGATCTCTGGTTGTCATTCGGATAAAGTACGTTTACGATATCCTTTGCCAGGTTCTCCTGCTCAACAGCTTTCTTGTAATCACCCTTGTCAAAGGAATCAAAACCAAACTGCTCAACTGCAGCCGCATCCCAGATACGCAGAGTGTTTACAACATTATTCTTATAACCAACGATCGGCATATCATAAGGAATAGCCTTTACAGCCTGATATCCCTCATGGATAAACTTGTTGTTTCCAGTAGCAGGGTCATACTCAACTCTTACATAACCGCCGAAATGAACCTCTTTTGCATACTCTGGACGACGCAGCTCAAATGGATATCCATTTTCAAGCCATGTATCCGGAACCTCGATCTGATATCCGTCCTTGATTTCCTGCTTGAACATACCATAGCGGTAGCGGATACCGCAGCCATATGCGCAGTAGCCTAATGTTGCAAGAGAATCCAGGAAACATGCTGCCAGTCTTCCCAGACCGCCATTTCCAAGCGCCGGATCCGGCTCCTGGTCTTCCAGGGCATTGATATCAATTCCAAGCTCTTCCAGGGCTTCCTTTACCTCACCGTAAGCGCCCAGGTTGATCAGGTTATTTCCCAGAGCACGTCCCATCAGGAACTCCATAGACATGTAGTATACGATCTTCGGATCCTGCTCGTCATATGCGTTCTGAGTTTCAAGCCAGTTGTCGATGATAACATCCTTCACTGTATAGCTTACTGCCTGGAAAAGCTGCTCCTGTGTTGCTTCCTCCGGCTTTCTGCGGTAAAGGAATCTTACATTATCCTTTACGCTCTGTTTGAATGTTTCCTTATCAAACTGCTTATCAATCATTCCATACCTCCTGTAATCCGGAAAACTGCTTCAAAATTCCACAGTTTTCGTATTTATAATTTGGTTACTCCCATGGTTACCTGTTCTTTGTTGATGTTCCAATCTTTTACGTAACCATCTGTTTCTCCCAGAACGACTTCCTCTGCCAGTACTTCTGCCTTGATTTCATCCTGGTGTGCTCTCATGATCTCCATGATCTTGTCATTGTCTTTTGCTGATACACGGATCTTGTCCATGACCTCGAATCCGGCTTCCTTACGCATAGTCTGTACCTTGCTGATAATTTCGCGAACGAAGCCTTCCTCAATCAGTTCCGGAGTCAGGTTTGTGTCAAGGACAACTGCAATATCCCCGTCAGCCTCTGTCACATAACCCTCAGTCTGTGCTGTCTCGATTAATAAGTCTTCCTCCGTAAGCTCTGCTTTATTTCCATCGATATCCAGAGTAAGGACACCGTTGGTCTTTAATTCATTCATTGCCTTGCTTCCATCGATCTCTGCAAGCGCGCTGCGGATACCGTTCAGGAGTTTTCCGTATTTCGGTCCCACGGTGCGAAGCTGCGGCTTGAAGCTGTAAGAGATAAAGGACTCCACATCATCGGCAAACTTCACTTCCTTTACATTCAGCTCGTCTGCAATAATGTCTGTGAAGAATTTCTCCATTTTCTTCTCAGCCTTTACATACATGGTACCGATCGGCTGGCGGTTCTTGATATTTGCCGTATTTCTGCAGGCACGTCCAAGTACGACCACATCCAGAAGCTCCTCCATGTTTTCTTCCAGCTCTTTGTCGATCCAGTCTTCATTTGCGACCGGGAAATCGCACAGGTGGATACTCTCCAAAGCATCCTTGTCAATACTTCTCACAAGATTCTGGTAAATATCCTCTGTCATAAACGGAATCAGCGGAGCGGCAACCTTTGCCACAGTAACCAGTGCGGTGTAAAGTGTCATGTAAGCATTGATCTTATCCTGCTCCATGCCCTTTGCCCAGAAACGCTCACGGCTTCTTCTTACATACCAGTTACTCATCTCGTCTACAAACTCCTGAAGCGCTCTCGCACTCTCCGGAATCCTGTAGTTTTCCAGATCATTGTCAACAGTCTTAATTAATGTATTCAGCTTGCTCAGCAGCCATTTATCCATGACCGGAAGCTTATCATACTCTAATGTATATTTGGTAGCGTCAAATTCATCAATATTCGCATAAAGCACGAAGAATGCGTAGGTATTCCAAAGAGTGCTCATGAATTTACGCTGACCCTCCTGAACGGCTTTTCCGTGGAAACGGTTTGGCAGCCATGGCGCGCTGTTGATATAGAAATACCAGCGGATCGCGTCTGCTCCGTAGGTTTCCAGTGCCTCGAACGGGTCAACTGCATTTCCCTTGGATTTACTCATCTTCTGTCCGTTTTCATCCTGAACATGGCCCAGAACGATAACGTTCTTATATGGTGCTTTGTTAAACAGCAGGGTAGACTCTGCCAACAGGGAATAGAACCAGCCTCGTGTCTGGTCTACAGCCTCGGAAATAAAATCTGCCGGGAACTGCTGCTCAAACAGCTCCTGATTTTCGAATGGATAGTGGTGCTGTGCAAAAGGCATGGCTCCTGAATCAAACCAGCAATCGATTACCTCCGGCACACGGTGCATGGTTCCGCCGCACTTCGGACATTTCATGGTGAACTCATCAATATACGGCCGATGCAGCTCTACGGTTTTTGCACGCTCGTCTCCTGTCTTTTCCAGTAATTCCTGACGGCTTCCCACAGACTCCATATGACCGCAGCTGCACTCCCAGATATTTAACGGAGTACCCCAGTAACGATTACGGCTGATTCCCCAGTCCTGAACATTTTCCAGCCAGTCACCGAAGCGGCCCTTTCCAATGCTCTCAGGAATCCAGTTGATAGTGTTGTTGTTGCGGATCAGGTCTTCCTTTACCGCAGTCATTTTGATGAACCAGGATTCTCTTGCATAATAGATCAGCGGTGTATCGCATCTCCAGCAATGGGGATAATCATGCTCAAATTTCGGTGCTTCGAAAAGCTTGCCTTCTTTATCCAAATCCACCAGGATCAGCGGGTCTGCATCCTTTACAAAGGTTCCCGCATATGGAGTATCGGCTGTCATATCGCCCTTGCCATCTACAAACTGTACAAACGGAAGATTGTACTGACGGCCCACACGGTTGTCATCCTCACCGAATGCAGGAGCGATATGAACGATACCAGTACCATCGCTCATGGTTACATAGTTATCGCATACGACAAAATGGCCTTTTTTGCCCTGCTTTTTCACAAACTCACCGGTGCATTCAAACAGCGGCTCGTATTCCTTGTATTCCAGGTCTTTTCCCTTATAGGTTTCCAGAACCTCGTAAGCCGGGGTGTCGTCCTTTGCAAGCTTGCCCAGAACTTTATCCAAAAGCGCCTCTGCCATATAATAGGTATATCCGTCGGCAGCTTTTACCTTGCAGTAAGTCTCATCTGGGTTTGTACAAAGAGCCACGTTGGACGGCAGGGTCCACGGTGTTGTGGTCCATGCCAGGAAGTATGCGTCCTCGCCCACTACCTTGAAACGTGCAATTGCAGAGCGCTCCTTTACCAGCTTATATCCCTGGGAAACCTCCTGAGAAGACAGCGGGGTTCCGCAGCGCGGACAGTACGGTACGATCTTGAAACCTTTGTACAGAAGTCCCTTGTTCCAGATTTCTTTTAGTGCCCACCATTCGGACTCAATGTAATCGTCCTCATAGGTGACATAAGGATGCTCCATATCTGCCCAAAAGCCAACAGTTGCGGAGAAATCCTCCCACATTCCTTTGTATTTCCAGACACTTTCTTTACACTGCTGGATAAACGGCTCAATTCCGTATTCCTCGATCTGGTCTTTTCCGTCCAGACCCAGCTTTTTCTCAACTTCCAGCTCCACGGGAAGCCCATGGGTATCCCATCCTGCTTTTCGCGGAACCATATATCCCTTCATAGCGCGGTATCTGGGAATCATATCTTTGATAACACGGGTCAGTACATGACCGATGTGGGGTTTACCGTTTGCGGTAGGCGGACCATCGTAAAAGGTGTAGGTTTCGCCTTCTTTGCGGTTTTCCATACTTTTTTCAAAGATATGGTTCTCTTCCCAGAATTTTTCAACTTTCTTCTCGCGTTCCACGAAATTTAAGTTCGTGTCTACTTTCTGGTACACTGCTTTTCCCTCCTGCTTATTTTTTTAATTCATAAAACAAAAAAACTTCGCCCCGTAAAAGGGCGAAGGCTCTCACATTCGCTATACCACCTGTTACAACATACGGGCATTTACGCCGATATATGTTCCCTGTAACGGGGGAATCACCGTCAGTTCTTACCTGCACCCTGCTCTCATATTAAGGCCCTGAGTACTCTTCAGAATTGAAACTCCGGAGTGATTTTCTGCTGGGCCTACTCGCACCGGGCTTACACCATCCCCGGCTCGCTATAACTTTTAGAACAGCTTACTGTCTCCATCGCGGTCTTTGCTTATGACTTTTCATGCTGCTATATTATAAAGGCAGTAAAATCTATATGTCAAGTGTTTTTTTATGAAAATAGTTATGAGCCCCGGTCATACGCAGCCCAAGCCGTCCGGATCGTAACATAAAAAATTCACACTCTGCTTATAGTCTTCCTAAATAAAAAGTGATATAATGTATAGAATTATGGAGATAAATAAAGATGTAGCAAACATGATCTTTCTGACTGTATTATTTTAGAAGGGATATTTATGTCGAAGAAAAACAATTATATGAAAAAATTTCTCTGCGGTTTTTTGAGTTTGAGCCTGCTGCTGGCGCAGCCATTTGCAGCTTATGCAGAAGCAGAAGGCGCTTCCACCGCAGATTCCGGGACTTTATCTCCCACACCTACACCGGACCCTCATACAGAAGCCTATTATCAGCCGGCAGACACCGACTCTATTCCGGGATGGCCGCAGGGCCCGCAGATTGAAGCCCAGTCTGCTGTCCTTATGGATGTTTATACAGATGCCATTCTCTATTCCAAGAATGCGGACCAGCAGCTCTATCCTGCCAGTATCACCAAAATCCTTACCGCTCTTTTAGGCTGTGAGAATCTGGGTATGAAGGAAAAAGTGGAGGTTTCCCAGGAGGCAGCCTACGGTATTGAGCCGGGAAGCTCCAGCATCTACGCCGATACGGGCGAGATTTTCACTGTCCAGCAGTCGCTGATGGCAATCATGCTGGAATCCGCAAATGAGATGTCTCTGGCCATTGCAGAAAAGGTTTCCGGCTCCACAAAGAAATTCGTAGAGCTGATGAATGAGCGTGCCCGCCAGATTGGCTGCACCAACACACACTTTAACAACCCAAACGGGCTTCCTGATGAAACCCACGTGACCACAGCCAATGACATGGCTAAGATCTCCAAGGCGGCCTGGTTTAACCCGCTTTTCCGCAAATTTGTCACTAAGGATCTCTTTGAGATTCCGCCCACCAACGTATTTAAAGAAACCCGCTATCTTTTAAATCATCACAAAATGATGGCAGGCCGCGACTACGCCTATGACGGTGTTGTGGGCGGTAAAACGGGCTATACCGAAGCGTCAGGCAGCACCCTCGTCACCTATGCCAAACGGGGTGACACCATCCTTCTGGTGGTCGTTATGGGTTCTGTAAACGGCGGCTGGTCCGATACCGCCGCACTTTTGGATTACGGCTTCGGCAGCTTTGAACGTGTAAACATGAAGGTTGACAAAAATCCTGTTCCCAAGCAAACGCTCCCAAGCGAAAAATACCTGCTGACAAACGGCGGAAACACCTACCCGTTTTACTACACCCGCGGAGTCTATGTCACGGTTCCCGTGGGAACGGATGTAAACAATCTGGAAAAACGCCAGTCCCTGCGCTCCAACTCCGTCGGTCCTCTGATCCTGGACAGCCAATATTATTATAACGGCCAGATGGTAGGATGGGGAATGCAGTATGAGAGGCCGATTCTTTCCACTTTGCTTACAACCCCACAGGCAGGTTGAATCCATCGGTAGTAATGCTCTTTGGCAAACGTTTTAAGAAGTTATGTCAAAATTTGTCGAACGAATATATTTGTTTGACATAATATTCTATGCTATACTGACCCTACGAAAGTCAGAGCACCTTTAAAGGCGGCCTGCCCTCTTCGGAGGGCTTCCCCCTCCGGATATCTTACCATCAAGGTACGAGAAAGGAGGGCGATGCAAACAAATAGCCGCCACTACTGCAATAGTGACGGCTAAACATTGTAAATGATTTAGTTTGTTATTACTTGGGGTAGGCCGTGTGTTTCTGGCTTTCCTCTTTTCATTACTAATATAACATATCTCTCTTATAAATTCAAGAACAAGATGCCTGCTGCTTCTTAAGCTGCCGCTTTGACCGAAGGGCATCTCTCTTTTCCCGCACCTCCTCGGCCTCCGCCTCGCTGACCAGCTTCAGCTTTTTCATTGCATAATACTTCTCTTCCTCTGTTTTTCGTATCCGGATCCTTCCTGTCAGATAGCCGTGCTCCTGGCACTGGGACACGCTGTAATACACCTTGGAATTATTATTCATAAACCAGCGGATCCTGCGCTTTGCCGGATTATTGCAAACCGGACAACGGGTGCTGGTAACCTCCCTGTCCCTCATCACCCGTTCCCTTGACGAAAACTCTCTGGAAACATATCTGCTGCTTTCCTCATAGCGGATATAAATCTCATCTTTTCTCGTTTTAGGGTTCTGGTACACATCCAGTGAAGAGTGGGAAAAAATACATTCATCCTCTATTTTCTGCAAAACACACGCCGTATACCAGGCATTTGCCAAAGCCCTGTGAAAATCCTGGTTTTTCCCGATTTCCAGCCTGTCTATCGCAAACTCCAGCGCCCGCCTCTCTCTATTCTCTTCATAACAAATACCAAAAAGCTTCTGCACGTCATAATATGTCACCGGAGCAGGAATCAACTCCAGCATATCATAATACTTCATATTCCGCTGCAGCTCCATCACATCCTGATTCCCCCAGGTAAAAAAACGGTATTCCGTTCCGCACCACCGGATAAACTCCTCCGCAGCCTGCGGAAAAGGTGTCCCTTCCTCCAGATCCTTATAATCCACATGGATCACCTCATGAATGCTGTCATGGATCCAGTTATACACCTTCGGCTTGATCAGCCGCTGAAAGCTGTCTATAATCTCCTTTTTTTCATTCATTTTTACTGCCCCGATTTCAATGATCTCAAAAGGCAGACGACTGTCAGAATATTTTTTCCCATCCGGACTCTGATTCCATTCCAGGTCAAAAATAATGTAATTCATGGTTCCGAGTTCCTTTTTCGTAATTATCATTCACTGTACTAACTGATAACAGTATAACAGACGAAGAAATTCCTGTAAAGGATGCCTATTACCATCTGCTGAAACAACCTTACGGTTTGTTGCGGTTCGCCCCGATTTACTTTTTCGTTTTATATGTCCTGCACGCCTCCACATACGCAAGCACATTGACAAGCGGCACTTCCGGCTCCAGCATGTGGGTAGGCGCTACCATCAGTCCCCCCTTTGGTCCCACGATATCCAGGTTTTTCCAAACAGCCTCCTTTACCTCCTCCGGAGTTCCAAAAGGCATGACCGTCTGTGTTCCGATGGTTCCGTGGAAGGAAATCTTATCTCCATATTTATGGAAAATGTCTTCAAAATCCATACACTCACTTTGAATAGGATTCAACACATCCACTCCTGCCTCGATCAGATGCGGGATAAACGGCTCAATAAATCCACAGGAATGATAGAAAATCGCGATCTCCGGGTTAATGGCCTTTACTGTATCGATCAGCTTTTTCAAACGAGGCTTGATCCATTCACAATACAGCTCCTCGCTCATCATGATGCTTCGCTGCATACCAATATCATCCCCGAAAAACAACACATCCACGCCTGCCTTTGCATAGGATACCGCCCGGATCGTAGACAGCTCCAATACCTTATCAAAAAGGAAATGTGCAATTTCATTGTCGTCCATCATGTCACAGAACAAAAGCTCCATGCTGCGCATATACCAGGCGCACTCCCAAATGGTCATCTGCATATTTCCAACAGCGATCAGATCCTGTTCCTTGATTCTTTTCACCTGCTCCGCCTGGTGTGCGCCGTCTGCATGAGCATAGTCAGGATATGGATAATTCTGCACTTCTTCCAGGGTTTCCATGTCCTCAAGCGGATGGCGCATGTAAGTCATGTGCATACTGTTCGGAGACTTCTCATGGCCAACGCCCCACAAATCGATATCCGCCCCTTCAGCCAAAGGCTTCTTATAATATTTTATAAATTTCTCTGTGTCCTGGTCCTGCAAGCGCAGATCCTCCACATTTCTCCATGGAAATCTGAAATACGCCTGATAATCCTCTGCGCCCAGCTCTTCTCTGCAAATCTGTTCCAGATGCGGACTTAATACAAATTCCACCGGAACGCTTTCATAGCCCTGTCTGCGGATAAGAGACAGAAAATTCTCCCTGTTTGTCATAGCTTTGTTCTCCTCAATTATGATTCTTTTTATCCCGGATCCCTCTCCGGTTCATACTCTATGGTACAAAGCTGCTGCGCTTTGCTCCCGCACCATAGATTCCGGTATTCCAGAGGTGTCATTTCCATATACTTCTGGAACACTCTGCTAAAATACTGAGAACTGTTAAAGCCAGTCTTCATGGCTATCTCCGTAACCGTATCCGATGTAAACCATAACAGCTCCTTTGCCTTATTGATCCGCAGCATGGTAATATACTGCTGACAGCTCATGTCCACTTCTTTTTCAAAGCATTTGCGGATATATCTGGAACTGAGACCAAAGCTTTCCGCCAACTGCTCCAGATTGATTTCCGTCATGTAATTTTCGTTAATATGCCGGATAATGTCCCATACCTTTCCCGCTTTGCCGCTTCGGGTTTTTGACTGTTCCTCCTCCAGCTTTAAAGACAGCTCGATAAATAACTGAAAAAAACCGAATAATAGCTGCGCCCTTTTTTCCTCAGTTCTGTTCTGTCCTCTGAAAATCCTGCACACATTTTCCATCATATATTTTATAGTTTCACAATCCGACAGCTTATAGTACCGTTTATCCTGGCGCAGAAAGCTTACCCTCTCGCCCAGTGCTTCCGGCATTTCTATATAAACCTCAATCTGCGTAATGCTGCATTTTTCTTTCTCATCTACAATAAAGCAATGCGATTCTCCCGCAGATATGCTGATACAATCCCCACGCTTAAGCGGTACAAATTCATCCTCCACACCAATGATGCAGTGCCCGGAATTCATAAAAATAATTTCTATTTCTTTGTGCTGATGGCTGTTAAACCTGTATGCTGACGGAAACCGGAAAATCCCCGCATTGCGGATCTCAATCTGAAAAGTGCCCCCTATTAACTGCTGCATAATATCCTGTTCCAGATTGCCCATGTCTTCTCACATCCTTTTTACAATTTGGAACTATTTTATCATGTTGAAGGTAAGATTCCTACAAGGAAACGCAAGCCCCTTTTGGATTTTCTGGTTATATTTTATCTGCTGTCGCTGTCTTCGTCTTTAAAACAACGGAACTGTATTCTTTTTACTGTGTATTTTTCGGAACTGTATTATCACTTCCTTCCACCCGGTTTTTCCTTTATCTTGCCACTCATAAAATTCTATCTCACGCTCTCCTTGCCCAACCAGAAAGCATCATGATTCCTCACAATCTATGTGCTCTAACGCCCAAAATAAGCCCTGCCGAAAATCATCCGGCAGGGCAGTGAGGGGGGGGTATGAATCTATCTATAAAATTAACGAAGCTTTCTTTGGTAAAATATCTATCTAAACCCCGGCTGCCGCTTCCGTACCGCAGCCGGGAAATCCTATTGTTTAACCTTCAATACAAATGTATTTCTTTTCTTCTACTTCTCTTTTTGTTTCTTCCTTCGGGAAGGTAACCTTCAGTACACCGTTTTCGTATTTCGCATGAACATCCTCCTGCTGAATACTTCTGCCTACAAAGAAGCTTCTGGAGCAATGACCTGTATAACGTTCTCTGCGAACATATTTGCCATTTGCATCCTTCTCATCTTTGTTATCGGTCCTGGTAGCCTGTAAGGTCAGGTAACCATCCTTAAGCTGAATCTTCATGTCTTCTTTATTAAATCCCGGCAAATCAACCGACAGCTCGTAATTTCCATCAATGTCCCGGATATCTGTTTTCATCAGATCTGCACTGCCGCCGCTAAAGCCTCTTGATACCGCATCTCTTCCCAGCGGTCTCATCCAATCATCAAATAAATCCTCTCCAAAAATACTCGGCATTAACATAATCAATTCCTCCTTTTTATTCTTACACATTTATGTGTTTCTATTGTTTCCAAAGAGACTCTTTTTATTTCCTCTCTTGTTATAGCTGTACTATAACTCATTTTGTTAGCACTGTCAATAGGTGAGTGCTAATTATTTGTGAAAAATTTGTGATATCTCAGAGAAATAACTACCGCTATGGACTAACTGGCCTCCGTTTTCTTACGGGATCATATATACTCCCATTGGCATATCTCCCCGCCATATTGCGTAATCCAAATGATACAATTTGAAAATCGGAGCTATTGTTTTTTGAGTATAAGAAAACACCCATGGTTAGGACGCTTTGATTTTGCCTTTTCGTTGATTTCGGAGCCGCGTTGCAGAAATCCATTTTCCGTGAAAATAAAGTTTTCGCTTGGCGGTAAGACGGATTACGTAATCCTGCTTAAGTTCATCAAGTTTTAAAAACATTTTGTTGTCATCATACCCTCTGTCCATGACAAAGGTTGCTCTGCCCAAAAGAGCTGCACCGCGTTCCATAGCAGAAAAGGTTACGTCATTGATAGATGTAAAACTCTTTTCTTTTGAGGAATGGATTTCTGAGAAGATGCTGACAGGATGATTATTTTTTGTCAGCGCATAGGCTTCTGTCACATGGTAGCCTTTTCCATAAACATTTTTTGTATCGGTACTTTTAGAGCCATCCCTGACAATACCGAGAGCCTCAAATTTGTTTTGCAGCTTAATTCTACTACAAAAAGAATGAGGATTCCTTATATTTGGGGCATTTTTTGAAAGTTGTTTATGATAATGTTTATGGAAATGAGGTTCTGTGGATAAAAGTACGGAAACTCAAGTTTGCGGAATTATTGACAATTTTCATGGAAAATGCTATCATTAGCTTTAAATTAGCATAAGGAAAAGCGTTGACGGAAACAAGTAGCATATTAGTCGCAAACAGAGAGAGTATTATTTGGTGGAAGATACTTATGTGGATTGTATGCGAAAACCATTCTCGAGCTGTAATACTGAAAGTAGATGTAAGTATTACCGTACACCTGCGTTAAAGGTTAGGATTTGATGGAATCTGAAGTAAAAAATTAAGGTGGAACCGTGCATTAAGCACCCTTAAAGATATACAGTTAGTATCTTTAAGAGTGCTTTTTCTTATGTTAAAAATATAGATTAAGAAAGAGGAAGAACAAAATGAAGATTAAGATGAAGGATGGTTCCATTCAGGAAGCAACATTTGAAGAGAAGTTAGGCAGAGATGCGTTTAGACACACAACAGCACATATTTTGGCGCAGGCAGTGAAAAGGCTCTATCCATCTACGAAGTGCGCAATAGGTCCGGCTATTACAGATGGTTTCTATTATGACTTTGAATTTGATTTCAATTTTTCGGAAGATAATTTTTCTGAGATTGAGGCAGAGATGAAAAAAATCATAAAAGAAAACCTGCAGCTTAAACATTTTACGCAGGAGCGTGAAATGGCAATGAATGCAATGCAAGAGAGAAATGAAACATATAAAATTGAAATGCTAAGGGATTTACCGGAAGATGAAGAAATTAGCTTTTATCAGCAAGGCGAATATTTGGAAATGTGTGCGGGGCCGCATGTAGCATATACCAGTGCAATTAAAGCATTCAAGCTTTTGTCTGTTGCCGGAGCATATTGGCGAGGAAACGAAAAGAACAAAATGCTTACAAGAATTTATGGTACATCTTTTCCGAGTAAGGACCTTTTAGAAGAATACTTAAACAGAATGGAAGAAGCAAAAAAGAGAGACCATAGAAAGTTAGGTAAGGAATTAGGATTGTTTGCTTTGTTGGATGAAGGTCCAGGATTTCCGTTTTTCCTTCCGAAAGGAATGGTATTAAAGAATTTGTTGATTGATTATTGGAGAAAGCTTCATACAAGAGAAGGATATGTTGAGGTAGCGACTCCGATGATGCTGAATCGTCAGCTTTGGGAAACATCAGGACATTGGGACCATTATAAGGAAAATATGTATACTACCGTAATTGATGAAACAGACTTTGCTGTAAAACCTATGAACTGTCCGGGGGGTATGCTTATTTACAAGATGGAGCCACGTTCCTATCGTGATTTGCCGTTACGTATGGGAGAACTTGGATTAGTTCACAGGCATGAAAAATCCGGTCAGTTACATGGACTTATGCGTGTTCGTTGCTTCACACAGGATGATGCCCATATTTTCATGACACTGGAACAGATACCGGATGAAATCAAAGGCGTTGTACGCTTGATTGACGAAGTGTATTCAAATTTTGGATTCAAATATCATGTAGAGTTCGCAACACTCATCTGAATCACACACAGGTAAAACGGATGTGACAGCCCCGGTTTCCTGTGTGTTTTCTATGTAACCGGTTACCCGGAAGAAGTCATCATAATCTTCTTTCGAGCAACCTTTGATGAAGATGTGGCAGTGACGCTCATCATTTTCATCGGTGATATAAATACGTTCCACAAAGGTTTGTATCAGCGTTACTATCACATCGGGTGCGGCGTTTTCTGCATACTTCCCGAAGGAGAGCAGCCGTTCCTTGATTTCTTCAATGTCTCGGATAGCGTACATCTGACTTTGTCTGCTGTCCTCTAATTTTTGCAGTAGCGTCTCTGTTTCGGAAAGCTCATCGGTCAGCGCTTTCACATCCTCCTGAATAAAGCGTTTCAGACCGTCATCCGCTTCCCGAAGATTTTTCACCTGATTGGCTATTGCCGTTTCAAGCTGTGCCTTCTTCTTTCTGAGGTCGGACAGTTCTTTTTCATTCTGCGACGAGCTGAAAATATCGGACGCTTTCTGATTGAGTAATTTTTCAAAGTATTCGCTGTCCTCATCGGCAATGTGGGATAACTGATTGACCACAAATTCATCGAGCAAAACGCCGTCTACAGCACGGAAAGTACATTCGCCTGCACGATATCCGGGACAGACATACTTGAATCTCGGCTTGCTGTTTGTCCAGCGGTTGGATTCGGATATAACCCGAAGGCGTTTTCCGCAATGCGGACAATAGACCAGTCCTGCAAGCAAAGCGTTGGTCTTACGATGCGGACGGTTGTATTTTTCGGCAATATCATCCAGCATATTCTGCGTGTCAATCCATTGCTGACTTGAAATAAAGCCCTCGTGTCGGCCGACCGAGATGATCCATTCGGAAACCGGCTTTGTTGACATCAACTGCACAAATTTCGGTGAGATAAAGGTGCTGTCGGTATCCTCAAATTTCTCCTGATCGGTCTTGTTGTAGGCGGAAATTCCGTGTTGACCGTCAAAGTCGGAAATATCCCCGCACAGACCGCCATTGTGCTCCAAGAAGTAATTGTATGCACTTTCATCGGCGGTGCAGTAAACGGGATTTTTCAATAGCAGTCTTGTTGTGGAGCTGTTGAACTTGCTCCCGATTTTTGTACGATAGCCGAGTTCGTTCATTCGATCCGCCGTTTTCTTGATGGAACGGGTTGCGGCAAATATCTCATAGAGCTTTTGTATCATTGCTTTTTCTTCGGGAACGCTCTCCAAATAGCTATAAGCCGATTTGTTTTTGTCGCTGCCGGTTTTCACACGCTTCACCGTAAAGCCTGTTGGGGTATTGCCGCCCAGCCAGCGCCCGTCTTTGGCAAGCTCCATCATATTATCGGTAATACGCTCGGTCAAGGTGTCACGCTCAAATTCAGCAACGACGGCGAATATCTGAATAAATATCTTTGACACGCCGGAAGCGGTATTGATATTGTTGGAGCATATCAGTAGGTCTACCTTGTGTTTTTCCAGAAAATCAAGCAGGCGCAGAAGATCGCTTGTCTTTCTGCCGATCCGGTCTAATTTGTAGCAGACGACGGCACGGATCTTGCCCATTTCAATATCGTGAAGCATACGCTGGAAATCAGGACGGTCGGAATAGTAGCCGGATAGTCCCTTGTCCTCGTATTCAAAAAAGTGTAATCTTCATCAAGGTTCAATTCCCGTTTGGCATATTCTTCACATTGCTTGAACTGCACGCCGATACTGTCGCCCTTGTTGGTGATGCGGGATTTTCGGGCGTAGATGGCTACGCCCCGGTTATCCTCAGCATTGTATTTTTGTTTCTTTGTCATAATATCAGTCCTCCTGTTTTACTCATTATACAGCCAGCCCGGTGACGCTTTCCAATGTGCGGCCGTTTTTGCAAAGTTGGCGTAAGAGTAACCACAGCGTTTCGCTGTCAAGCGCTCGAATTTCCTGTTCCAGAAATTCCATTCGCTTATGCTGAAAAGAACGGAGGGCGTTATTGTAGTTTTTACCACGGTGAATAACGGCATTCATCTTAAAATCCATAGGCGCACCTCCTCATCGTTCTCGATCACGGTTGCGAAGATACTTACGGTAATGTTTGCAAGCCCGGATAATGAAATCTTCCGTCTTTTGTGAGTCCATTTCTTTTGGAAGAACAGCTCGCAGACGCTCGGCAGAAACTTTGATCGTTTCTTTTTGATTTGCTTTTTCTTCGCACATAATATCCTGAATAACAGCTTTGGTAAGCAGTCCTTCACGGTCTGCCTTGTGCATACGGAAAGCCTGCGAATAGGACGGCGTACAGTCGTTTTGCTCGCATTGTTCCAAAACATCGTACTGGCTCTGCTCATCAAGGAAGGAAAGCTCCACACCAACGGACAGTGCCATTTTACCTTCATCCATAAATTCAAGAAGTTCGGGAATAAGGTTTGTTAGGCGAATATAGCGGCGCACCTGAGTTTTGCTGTCATCTGACTGCTGTGCGATTATATCCGCTGTTTCTAACTTCCGACCGACTTGGTCGGAAGTTAGATCCGAACGAAATCCCTGTCGGCTCATTGCATCAAGTTTCATCTTATACGCAAATGCCTTTTCAGAGGGCAAAATGTGTTCTCTGTGCAGGTTGCTGTCCACCACAGCAATAGCGGCGGAATCTCGGTCGAGGGCATAAATGAAGGCAGGGACTTCTGTAATCCCTGCCTTAACTGCGGCGTGTAAGCGGCGGTGTCCGCTTATCACCTCGTATTCATCTGTGTTTTCAATCGGTCGGACAATCAAGGGTGAAAGAATTCCTTGCGTCTGTACGCTTTCAATCAGGGTATTCATTTCCTCGTCATCCTTTACCTTAAACGGATGCCCCTCAAATGGGCGAAGTTTTGAAACCGGAATATTAACCGGTTTTTTCATTGTGTTTTTCATTTTATCTACTCCTATCTAAATATCTCGCACGGGCTTTTCTCTCAAGCTCGTGCTCTTGTTTTAATAACTCATATAAATGCAGCGATTTCGCCAAAATTTTCTCCGCACGGCGAAGCCTTTCACGAACAGGCTTCATTTGTTTGCTGATTCCCTTGCGGCGCTCTTTATTCTTGTTCTCATCCTCTGGCGATTTCGGACGGCGGATACGATTGCTGAGCGTTTTGCGCTCATGCTCCAAATCGGATAACTGCACTTTGTTTTCGTCGATGTTGGCTTGCAAATCGGATACGGTGTGAATGTCATTTTCTTTGAGAAAATGATAATCTGAAATAAGTTCTTTCAAATCCTTTTCCGCCGCCCGAAGATCTGGGGACAACAGCATTACATCGGCAAGCTCGGCGGCAATTTGGATTACTGTTATAACGAGATAGAAAATCGTATCTACTAAAACCGTAGCCGCATCATAGCTGTGGTCAATCGAAAATTCAAGCTTTCGCAGTTCATCCTCCAGCGGAAACTTTTTCGGTCTGTAAGGCGGTCGATACTCCAAAGTGAATAGGTGATATCTGCTCTCGGCGTTTTTATCCAACTGTGCCTGCACGATTTCTTTTGTAAAACCGATATTCGCAAGTCGAACAGAACGCTCCCAGTGCTTCGCTTTTACGGAAAACCGCACAGGATCAAGCGTATATCCCAGCGCATATAACTGGCTCTCAAATTCTCTCGGAGAGGTTGCAAAAGTCAAGCAGTATTCCACATCCTCACGGAGATAGTCCCGGTGTGTTTTCTTACCTGCCTTGTGCCGCCAATAGTCCTTTTTGTGTCCGCCGTAGAAGCTGCTGTTTTCAAGAACGGACAAACCGTGTTCCCGGCATATCTCATCCGACACACGGCGAAGCTCCTTGTGGTCACCGATTTTGTTTTGAAACTTTGTACCGTCCTTAAATGAAACGGGATTTACAACGAAATGGCAATGCACATTTTCAGTGTTCAGATGAACAGTCACAAGCACCTGATACCTATCGCCCCACATCTTTCGGGCGGTTGCTTTGCCGATTTCAAACGCCTGCTCCGGTGTGACCTCGCCTTCACGGAAACTTTGTATTCCGTGATAGCCGACCACCTTGCCACGAAGCCCGAACCGTCGCTGTACGGCAATCATTTCGGCATAGGCATTTTGCTTGGAGCAGTTGATACCGCCCACATACATTTTACGGTCAGTATTATTATCGTTTTCAGCGTAAGAAAGCGCCGCATACAAATCGTCATCCAAATATCTGCGGTCGGTGGTTTTGTCAGGGTTATCAGCATAGTCAAGCGTTGCTTTCAAATTCTTGTAAATAGGCCAAAAGCCTGTTACAGCCAAAATACATCACCCCTTTCCCGGCAGCAGAAAAGCTGCTGTAATTTCTTTCAGTACATCACTGATTTCCTTGTCCAACTCCGGTGAACTCGCTTTATCTGCAAGTTCACCGAGTTTTTCAAGGCAAAGAAAAAGAGCGTCGGACGGAATACCTCTCGGCTCATACCCTAACGCTCTTTGCTTTACATATTCAGTTGTGCTTAGCCCGCACTTTCGGGCTTTTGATTTGATTTTATCTTTTTCTTTTGCCGTGACACGCACAGCGATTCGTATATCTTTCCCCATAATATCATCTCTCCTTTCCGGGGGATTGGGGGCGGTAAGCCCCCAAAGAGCAAAGCCGCAAGAAAATCTGAGGCTTTTGATTGGGACTTTGGCACACAAAGTCCCTGCTTGTTATACCGTAGGACACGCCCCGCAGGGCAGAAAGAAAAGCGGCTGTCGGATACCGGGATTCTGGCGTATCTCTGCGCCATCCGATACCGAAAGCCACTCCCTTGCCCTTTGGGGCATATCTTCCTTTGAGCCAAACTGGCTCAGTTTTTTCTCGAAAATTGCTGTATTGAGCCATAAATCCCGCTTTTGGCTCAACCGAACATTTCAAGATCATCAAGAACACTCTTTTCATTTTCGGCTTGCTCTTCTTCGGTGAGTTCTGTCTTTGCCGACTGAAAAACAGGAGGTGCCGCAACCAACGACACCTCCTGCAATTCCTCTCGTATGACTTTTCGTATATTTTCAAGCGTAATGTTATTGTGCGCACTCTTTCCTGAAATAGCGTCAAGCACCGTTGACACAATAAAAGTATTGCGAGAATGTTCAAGGGATTGCAGAAACTTTACTGCTTCAGCCTGTTTCGGGTCATCGGTGTCAAAACGCACATTGATTCTGTACTTGCTCATAACTTCGCCTCGGATTTCATCTGTGCTTCTGCCAGATACTCATATCCTTTAGCGGCGGCACAGATGTCATCGACGAATTTTACACGGTCAGGATTCACCTTGCTGAAATTCTTTATAAGACACCCGCCGCCTCCGGTTGCATACAGCGTCATGGTGTTTTCATCATAGCCGTGATCACGAAGTCTGCGGAAGATGTCCTTTACATATTCCGCCGCAATGCCCTTGATGATTTTAAGATCAGCCGGAGCAATATTCGCCGTGCCTGTAATAAGAACCTCGTCTATAATGGCGTCGTTGATTTCTCGCTGCGTTTTCTGCATAAAGGCTTCCCGAATACTGAGCGTACACTGGTAAGTTCCGAATTTCTCGGTGAACATTTTGCCCTGCTGCGGCTTGCCGTTTATCATATACAGCACATTCATCGTACCGTTGCCAATGTCGGCAATCAAATTAACGCCTTTCAGCGTAGTTGCAAAGCTTGCAATAGCGGCATATCCCTGCGGATAAATGCGAACATCATCAATATAGAGGTGGTAATCTACCTTTTTGTAGGTGAACTTTACTTCTGTGTTTTTCATTAGATACGCCTTAAACTCTGCTTTTTGTCCGCTTGTCCAAGTAAGCGGCAGTCCTGCCGCAATAACAACGTGTGCTTCGGTGAGGTTTTCCACTCTCAGTTCCTTTGCAATTGCCGCAAGCGTCAGCACATAATAGTCCTCGTCTTTTACCTTGTCGGGAGCAAATTCCTTGTGTCCCTCGCCGATAAGATAATACTTGCCGTTAAAGGTAAGCATATCCGCCGTGAACAGCGGTTCGCTGCCGTAGGTGGATATGCCGGTTTTGAAGCAGTGGTTGGCTGTCTTCATATTGCCGTAGCCGTGATCAATACCGATAATTTTTGTTTCTTTAAATGACTTCATAATTTAATTCCTTTCCTGCGCTTTAAGCGCAAATAAAATTTTTTAGATAACTCTTGTGGGGGCAGTTATCCGATAACCCCATTTTGCCGTAAGATTTCCGTACACAGTTCCTTTTCAGCCGGCAGCACTGCTTTCAAAAAATAGTTGCAGTAGATACCGTACCGTGAAATGAGCTGAACGCATTTCGATTCTTCGCCGTCATCAAGCAACAGACAGTTACCCTTGTAGCAGTTACAGCATGCTCTGCGCACAAGGGCGTTGATTTTTGTCCGTTGCTTCGGTGTGATTTTGAGCATCATAGGTTTTAACCTCCTTTCCGTTTTTCGGGCAGTAAAAAAGCCGCCGAGTGCAACCTCGACGGCTCATTTCCTGCCTTCTGTATATATAATAACGGAAAACAGAGATTTTTTACGAAACAGCGCAACAACTAAAACTGCAAAAACGCAACAAGCTGAATTTCTTGAAAATCAGCGATGTTTACGGTATAATAGAATATATAATACTGGTGCGAACATAACTTTTTAACTTTATGTCTGCTTCAAGTCCATCTTTTGGGACATATGCCATGATAGAATAGAAGCAAAGGAGCAAAACAAAATGATTTCTGCGTTTTTCACTGCCGATTACCGTGACGGCAGAGTGGTATTCGTCGGCAAAAGCTATCCCGCCGGAGTGTTTGCAACGCACCTACTGGGTCAGTTTTATATAAACGATACAGCCGCACGAATCGCTGTGTTTCGGGATGATTTGAATTATCATATCTTAAAACAGTTAAATGACGGGTACTTGAATGTCACGGAATTTGTGAAAACGGGAGCAAATACTCTTGAAGCCTTAAAAGCATTACCAAAACTGCGACCGTTTGACGGGCTGAATATTGAAGAAATCCGTAATTCAGTAACAACGCTTTTCACGGCAGAAACCGGGCAAAAGATATGCGAATACTTTGCCGACAAGGCAAAGCTCAGTTTATTGCCGCAGAATGAAATCGCCGTAGGTACGGCAGACCGAATGAAAACCGCAACCGATTTAACTTTGATTGAAAACAACATCACAGAGATAAAATCGATACTGTTATTCTTCGATACTCTTGCCGATGACTTGATACTTGCACACGGGAACCTATTAAAATTTTGCAACCGCATAGACGAGGCGGAACGACTTGACGAGGCACATTTATTACCATTGGCGTTAGAAATATTCGTAGACCATCACTTTACGCAAAGCGGCAGATATATTTCAGTGCAGAAGAATGCAAAAAGCGTAACCGGAACCGTGGCAAAAAGGTTGAATTTCGACAGCTACTACAGCTTTATCCTGACAGATTTTTTTGAAGGGTTGCACTACGGACACTATCCCCGAAAATGTGAAATTTGCGGAAAGTATTTCCTTATGCAAAGCGCAAGACGGCAGAAATACTGCCCCTACGGTATTGCGCCTGAGCTGTATCGGGGCAAGAAGATTACTTGCCGAAAATATGCCGCCGTGCTGAACAGAAAAGAAAAAGCGGAAAACGATCCTATCGTATCACTGTACAATCGTCGCTGTGGCGCCATTCGTACAGAGGTTGGCAGATGTACAATATCCAAAGCATTTGGTGAAGCGGCGAAACGACTCGCTAAGGAACATAAACTGAGAGCGTTGGCGGACGAACAATATGCAAAAACGCAGTATAGAAAAGACATGAGCCGAGAGGCGTTATACGCCGAGGTGGACAGGACTTTAAAATGAAAGAGGGTGTGTGTCGGTGAAAAACGAAAAGTGGACAGAAGATTTGTATTTATACCGTATGAAACCGGCACCGCCGAAAAAAGACGATTTACAGGAATATATCGCTCTATACTGTGCTGAAAGGAACGATAAATATCTCAGTTGGTTCTTTCACTATTACGAGCCGAGACTGAACACAATCATTATGCAAGCCGTGCAGGAAAACGCCATGCAAGGGCATTTTGCCGATTTGAAGCAAGCGTATGTTTTCGGCATATACAAGGCGTTGCAGAAATATGACATTTCCACAGGTGTTCCGTTCCTCATTTTCAAAGAGCATTATGTCAAAAACGAGATTGACAAGTATATCAGTACCATGCGGACAGGTTGTTCCGTGCAAAGCGTGGACGAATACCGAGCGCTGAAAAAGGCAATGGCGCTGTATGCAAAATATGAGTATAAGTTTGATGATGAAACGATAACCATAATTTCCGCTGAAATTGGAAGAAGCGTAAAGGACACCAAAGAAATCATCCGTGCCGGAATCGACAGCACGCACTACACCGATTTTTACCGTAAATACGTCGACGAGGACGGAGAGAGCACGGCAGAGGACGTGACGGTTGACACTACCTCCAATCCTGAAAGGTTATTTTTCAAACAGTGGCAGTCAGAAGCACTGTTTACAGCCTACGAAGCACTTGATTACCGTGAGCGTAGTATGGTTGCCGATCATCTCGGCTTTTGCCCGGAATGTTACGGAATATATGAGCTCAGTAAAGACGAAAACGGAAATTCGGTCAAGCTGCTCCGCAAAGGGAAAGTCTACATAGACCTCGCCGCCGAGCATATGCTGTCTTCGCCCGATACAGCTTTCCAGATCGTTAACGGTGCATACGAGAAAATGCTGATTGAACTTGCAATTGATGAGTATATTCATATTGTGGAACTGCGGCTGAAATTCACCGATGATAACTCGGTTACATATGAATACTGTGCCGATCATAACAACGACTGGGGCAAAATCCACTATACCTTCGGCGAAGTCGATTACGATGTTGTTCAATATGTTTATGCCGACAAAAAGGGTGATTTTTTCTTCGCCTGCGCAGGCGAGTGGATTACGCAAAATACAAATAGAAAGCACATACCGAAATATCTGGTGATAGCTTTATAGAACTGACAAAACGAAAAAGCCTCGCATGAGTACAGAAACCTGAAAACCATCGGGCAGTTATTCTGTTTGAGCTATTATAGGTAATCATCGTAACATTTAAAAATAAATTTATCGCTTTATAATTGCTTGAATTTTTCAAGAATTTGTGCTATAATACACCATAATAACTCAGTACCAACATATAACAGTATTTCTTTTCTCACGATGATGAAGAATATAAGAAACGAGGAAACGGATATGACAGTAAGCTATAAAAAACTTTGGAAGCTGCTCATTGACAAGGATATGAAAAAGAAGGACCTTGAAAAGGCGGCGGGGATCAGCAACTATGTCATTTCAAAGATGAACAAAGGTGAAAACATAACCGTGGATATCGTAGGCAAAATTTGCGGTGCATTAAATTGTACTCCCAATGACATTATGGAGTTCAGTGACAACAGCATATGAAGGGGATTTTTTCAATGAGCAATGTTTTAATAAAAATCACGCAAAGCGCCTGTTTCAAAAAGAAGGATGGAATTTCTTACATAAATGCTGTTGTTCTGATGGGACTGTTCACCTTTCTGTTTTTAAATGCGGAATATCTATTTGTAGATGTGCTTTCCCGCATGGTATCAGAGGATAAAACCGTATTGGCACAGAATTATGCACTCGGAGTAAGTGCGGCAGGCTTTTTGCTGTATCCGTTATTGAACCGATTTTGTAAAAACCGTCTCAAAACTGTATGCTTTGCTGTTTTCAGCCTTGCATCCGTTTTGTGCATAGCCTTTATCTGTATGGGTACTGCTTATACAGCGACATTCATAGCGGGACTTGTTTTGTTCCTGCTTCTCGGTTTGTTCGGAAGCGCGGTTTTTTATGTTTCCATGCGTATGATGAAAACAGACAGATATTTGGCAAGGACTGTGGGTATTTCCTATGCGCTGGGTATCCTGCTCCAGTTTGCAAACAACAATCTTGTTCGTTCGGAAACGGCGGAAGCAATCATTTTGTCGATATTTTTGTTGCTGCTTGTTTGGATGCTGATAAAGAACGACCGTGTTTATTGTGAAGATAAGGCAGAAGCATCGTCGGATGAAGAAAAGAGCGAAAGCAATACCGGAGAACACACAAAGGGATCAATAGTAGGCATTCTTATGATTCTGCTTGTAGTGCTGATGACATTTATTTTCAGTACGCTTGACAGTGCAGTAACGCTTGTTCATGCAAACGGAACAGTTGATATAGGACAATGGCCGAGAATCCTGCTTGCGCTAAGCGGTCTGGCGGCGGGATTTGTGTTTGACATAAAGAATCGCAAATATATGGGGCTTGTTATGTACTGTGTGATGGTGCTGTCAACCATATGTATCGTCGTACTTAAACTTGCCGGACCGTTTTTGGTAGGCCTGATTGTTTTCTACCTGTCGGCGGGCTTTTTTGCCGTATTCTTTACCTCCAGCTTTATGGAGCTTTCCAGTCATATGAAAATACCTGAGCTGTGGGCAGGCATGGGACGTGCGGTCAATAATATCACCGCCGCTGTCATTGCCAATCTCGTTTTAACCCTGCTGTCCTCCGACAGCAGTATTGCCGTCATTGTTCTTGTGCTGTTTTTGTTTGTAGCAGTCAGTATCGTGGCGGCAGCATATACCTTTCAAAAGAAAGCATTTATGGAACAGCTTATTACAGATGCATCTGATGCTGTCAGCGAGAAAGAAAAGCTGCGAAAATTCTCAGAAGTGTTTTCTTTCACGGAAAGAGAAACTGAGGTGTTCGGCTGTCTTGTCAATACAGAGGACAGCGTTCAGGCAATCGCTGAAAGCCTGTATGTTTCCAGACGAACTTTGGAACGGTATATTTCCGCTATCTACGAAAAGACCGGTGTAAAATCCCGTGTCGGACTGCTCAATCTTTACAATAAATAATTTTTGATCTTGGTGTTCGCTTGACCGCCTTCCCTAAAACGGAAGGCGGATTTTTTATGTCTTTTTTGATAAAAATCACCTTTTTGCCTTGATTTTGAAGAATGGCGGAACTCCGCCACCCCGTTTTGACAGATTGGCGGAGTTCCCTTATATACTTTTCTTCCTCTTTTGCCCATAATAGAGTCGGTATTTATGCGAAACAAGTGAAGCGTACCAAGGAAGGAGGCTGAATCGTGAATACTACGCAAAGGATACTTCCATATGTCCGGCAGTATGTCATCGTTGCCATATACGAGGTACTGGAACAGGACAGAATCCGATACGAGAAAACAGAATCGTCAACAATCGTTTCCGAGATATCGGTATATGGAAATAAAAGCGTCTTTTCTATTTCTGTAAGCGAACAGGCAGATGGAACACAATTGCTTGTCACAATGGTGCGTCCACACAAATACTTGTCCGCAGATGGGATACAGCGAGCCGTTACTGCTGTTGCCGATCGGATATCACAATATCTGGAAAATGAGACAGTGCTGGCGAATGCGTCGCTGAGAAGATCAAAATTACAAGAGTCTGTTTGCAAGGCTTAGAAAATGGAGGAATCATTATGGAAAATCAAAAAAGACACAGCAGGAAGCTGCTGAGCATCTTGCTCGTACTCTGCATGGTGCTGTCTATCGTACCTGTAACAGCATTTGCATCTGAAGATACAGATCCGACCAAAAGTGAGAACGCTGTGGGAGAAGAAACTCAGCTGACGGAACAGCAAAATGCAACAGAGGGAACTAAAATGGGAGCCGTAACGCCTGCACCGAAAGATGAGACCAAGGCTACGGACAACGGTGTATCCGGTACTTCTGCGGAAAGTAAAAATGACAAAGCAGAAGATCTACAGCCATCAGAACAACCGGATGCAGAGAAAAAAAGTGCATCAGTAGATACATCAAACAGTGTAATTAAAAAAGCATCGGTAGATGCTAATGCAGAAAATAAGACGGAAAAGTCTGATAAATCAAATGAAAAGTCATCTGCGGAAGTTGCGACACTTGCCCTCGAGCAACCAAAACCGGATTATCTCCCTCAGGGAGTAATGTATTTTTCTGATGGCTACAAGCACGCATATCACACACGAGTTGATGTAACTGCCAATGTTTCCGTTAAGGATTCGACCGGTACGGTGGTTGAAACCACACAAGTAAGTAAAAGCAGCGGTGAGTTTAATTTTATCACAGAAGGATTCCCAAGTGCCGAAGTGCTGCAGACAGCAGTGGAAAATCTTCAGACCGAGATTGAGACACCGTACAAAGCTAGGGGAACCGTTACAAGTGAAAATGAGAGTGCGGGGCCGATTATTGATCATTTTGAGAGTGCCTCTCTTTATACTTTTACGCCCACATCCGGCAATCCTGTTGATTTTAGTTCGGATTTAGAAGCGGCAAAGCAGTATTTCAATGAGCACCCGGATGCGACCGGTACTTTCACAGTGATTCGGGATGTTCACGAATATCAAATATATAATTATACTTATGACCTGATTGTGCAGGAACCAGATGCTGTGGATGAGGCTATCACCATGGTTGACATTGGCAATATTTGGAAGAATCTTGATGCTTCACAGCCTATTGCATTTACAGCAGAAGTCAATCCTAACTCGGAATGTGCAAACCAGATGACGCTTACGGACGAGTTTTGGATGCAGTGGACTATTGATGGCCCTATAATTGCAAAATCCAATCCCCAAAAGCCGGTTGCAGGGGCAACCTACAGATATGGAGTGAAATTAACAGCGAAAGACGGTTACTACTTCCATGACGGATTCAAAGGTAGCGGAGTTGGATGCACTGTAATATGCGATGGCTCCACTATAACGGCGTTTTCGGGCACACTCTCCGATGATAGAAAGCAGTTAATCCTCTGGTTTGACGACATAAAGGTGACAGCGACTGACGAAAGCTCTCAGAATAGCATTGGTGACGTAGATATTGAGGGTGTAACCTTTAATTATGAGCCGGGAGATGTTCCAAAAGCAACTGCTTACAAATGTGATCCATGGGATGAACAATATGATATAGAATACGAATATTGGGAAGAAATGGAAACGAATGTAAACGGTGAATCTATACCAGTAAAATACTGGTATTCTGATGAAAGCAAGAATAATGCACTTGCACAAGACAAAAAAATAACGACCTTTGAGGATGGCAAAACTTATATGTATAGTCTTTCTCTTAAAGCAAGAGACGGAAATACATTTGCAGCTAATAGTAAAGTAATGGTGAATGGCACAAATGTAAATAATGCAAATATAACAAATACTGGAACAGGACTTTTTGTAGTTGCTGTAAGAACAATAAAACCTGAAACTGTTCAGTTACAAAATATTAGTATTGTCGAAATAAATAATGCAACAATCAGCTTTAAGGTCGGAGATAAGCCTGTATTCACTGGAAAAACAGCTGAGAATGTTCCGTATATTTATCAATCTGAATTTTGGAGTACAGATGGAGGTAAAAAATACCATTACTCAGCCGATTTTTGGAACGACAACAATCCAGATGATTTATTTACCGAATTTGAAAGCGGTAAAACTTACACTTATGGAATTTATTTCAAGGCAAAAGAAGGATATTGTTTTACAACTGATACAAAATTAAAAATAAATGGTAAATATTACGATTATGACATTACCGACTATGACCCGCTGTTACAATATCCTAATGGCGGATATGCAACGATGTGGGTTGACACAAATTTGACCATGACACCACAGGCATCCGGCACAACCCCTGAATATAAAATCACTGAGGGAGCAAACGGCACATGGACGCAGAACAGCGACGGAACGCTGACCTTCCGTGCAAACGGCGATTTCAGCAAATTCACAGGCGTGAAGGTTGACGGGACGCTGATTGATGCGAAGAATTATACGGCTGTTTCAGGCTCTACTGTTATTACATTAAAAGCCGATTACCTCAAAACACTTTCGGTCGGCACACATAAAATAGCTGTTGTCTATACAGACGGCGAATGTAGTGCAAATTTTGAGGTTAAGAAAGCAGCCTCGGAGCAGACGAAGCCAACTGAAGGGGACAAAACTGATACTACAACGCCGACGGGCGGCAAGGATACCACAAGTCCGCAAACGGGCGATAACAGCAATCTTGCACTTTGGTTTGCCGTATTGTTTGTCAGCGGCGCAGGCGTAATCGGAGCAACGGTTTACAGCAAGAAAAAAAGAGTAAGATAATATTAAAAGAATCAACTTTGCATATTTGCAAAAAGCCCTCCTGTTCGATGCAGACCGAACAGGAGGGTTTGCTTATTTAATATGAAGTGTTACTCAAAATGCAGTTCAATACCTATTAAAAAGTATGAAATTACCGTGTTGACCGTATTAAATTGTGTTAATCAAATTGCTGTTTATGATTTCTGAGGCTCTGCTGCGGATATTGTTCATCCGACCCACCCACTCCATTTGATTTTCGGCTTTTAGCCGTTCTGTTACACCTTCGCGCTCTGCCATTTGCTTTACAAGACGAGAAAACATATCATCGGCCTGTTTGTCAATGTCTGAGAGGTAGCCATTCAGTTTACCGCTTGTCAGCAGATTGAGATAAAAGACCTTGCGATTTTGCTTGATATACCGCAAGTGTCGTTGTCCCCATAAGCCGACAGGCTGTTGTTCTACTTCAGGTAATTTTAAGCATGGTAGATAGTAGTCGCCTTGAAGTTCATACCAAAGCCCGTTTCTTTCGTCAAAAAAGTACTTTTCCATAATCACGCCTCCTTGAAAATGACTTTGAATTTCTTACGTTTTGCGCCAATGATTTTCAGCAAGACCTCATCTACCGCATCAGTGTACTTGCTGTTAGCAATAAGTTTGTTTCTTAATTGGTTCAGGCTCTCAATCATAAGCCGAAGTTCCTGAGCATTTAGTGCAAGATAGTATTTTTGCTTCATAACCGGTCCTCCTCTCAATTTTTGCAATTATTGTAATATAAGTAATCACGAAAATCGAATGTGCGGATAAAAATGAGCGTACCCACCGTTTTAGGTAAGCACGCTCAAATAAGATTTTATATTTCGGAATAGATTGCTTTTAATTGCTGATACATTTTTCTTGACGGCCTGCGACTGCCCGACTCCCATTTTGCATAGATACTTGGAGAAATATCGGCTTTTTCAGCAAAATCAATTTGACTTAATCCGTAACTTTTTCTGACCGTATGTAATAGTTTCGTATATGGCGCACTTATGAAAACACAAAAATCATCAAACAGCAGAGACTCGGATATTTGCAATTCTTCAGCCAGTAAAACAGCAATATCGTACGGAATCGGAAAACGCCCCTGTTCATAAGCAAGAACTGTTGCCGGTACAATGTTTAACTTCTCTGCAAGTTGCCTTGTGATCAGCCCCCTCAGTTGACGATAGTAGCGCATATATTCCCCAGGAGCGTTTAAATCACTCAACGCTTCAAAGATCAATCTCAAATGCATCAGCATCCTGCCGTGCCGGTATTCATACAGCCCTGTGTGATTGAGAACAGTATCGCATTGTCTACAAGACCGGAAAATTCCATTGGTGATGACGGTGATTGGGAAATTGCAACTGATGGTTTGAAAAATGCACTGGATGACCTTGGCCTTTCATATGTTATAAATGAAGGTGATGGTGCTTTCTATGGACCGAAGATTGACTTTCATTTAGAGGATTCCATAGGAAGAACATGGCAATGTGGAACAATACAGTTAGACTTCCAGTTGCCACAGCGTTTTGAGGCTGAGTATATAGGAACAGATGGAGAAAAACATCGTCCAATTATGATACACAGAGTTATATTTGGTTCTATTGAGCGTTTTATTGGCATATTGATTGAGCATTTTGCAGGAAAGTTTCCATTATGGCTTTCTCCGGTACAGGTTAAGATCTTAACGATTTCAGATAAATTCATTGGCTATGCAAAAAGTGTGGAAGACTCTTTGAAAAACGAAGGATTGCGTTGTGAACTTGATGCAAGAGCTGAGAAAATCGGATACAAGATTAGAAGTGCAAGAATGGAAAGAATACCATATATTCTTGTTGTTGGGGAAAAAGAAGCAGAGGATAACAACGTCTCTGTTCGTAAGAGAGACAACGGCGATTTAGGAAGTATGCCAATTAGTCAGTTATTAGCTATTCTTCATGAAGAAGGAATTTAAGATAAGCAAGGATAAAGGGGCGCTCATCTCGCCCCTTTATCCTTGCTCCTGTGGCTTTGTTCTGTATGCTGTTTATCTGCCTCTTTTTGATACCTCTGTAAGCGTTCATAGAGATTTTTCAGCTTTGGAGTGGCTTTCTGACGATGCCGGATAATCCTGCTTTGAGGATGTCGATTTCCTCGTTTTTACTTTCAATTTTACTGTCAAGCTCCGTTTTCTTGATAAGCCTTGCAATTCCTTTTAAATCGTCTCGCTCTATCTCCAACAAATTCCGTTTACGCTCAGCTTCAAAGATAATTCTGTTTTGCTTGTCAAGTTCAGCCTTAATCTTCTGAAGCTTCGGATAAGTGGTTGCGTCTGGTGACATAACAAGTCTCGGCGGTATTTGTAGCTTTTATGGGTCTATATTGATAAGTTTATCGGTCTTTTCTATGTATCTTAAACTCCAAATCCTTCTGCCCATGCTTTCAGTTCTTCCGCACTTGCGTCCGCAGGAAATCTTTTTCCTTCCTTTAGTTCTGCTCCTAGACAGGATACCACCAGTTCCTTGTTTGTGTTCCCCATGCCACTGCTTCCAGAAGTTGCCAGAGGAATAATCGTCTTTCCAGTCAGATCGTATTGCTCCAAAAACGTGTTCACAATAGTCGGGGCAACGTACCACCAGATAGGGAAGGCTGTAAAAATCACGGAATACTGCTTCATGTTCTCCACTTTGTTTGCAACAGCGGGCCGGAATGACTTATCATTCATTTCCACACTGCTGCGGCTCTTTTTATTCATCCAGTCCAGATCAGCATCCGTGTATGGAACCTCTGGCTGAATCTCATATAAATCTGCCCCGATAGCCTTTGCAAGCCGTTCTGCCAGTTTCGCTGTTACGCCGCTGGCACTGAAATACGCTACTAATACCTTACTCATATTCAATACCTCACCTTTCAAAAAAACATATTTTATCGCTGTGTTTTACCATAGAATACCATAAATCCGAGGCAAATGCACCCTATCGTTAAGTTATTGATTTGAAAATTAAACGCGCTGAGTTTCTCTCCTGTTCTTTTAGACTCCCTGTATTTGATAAGAATATTAACTGCAAGCAGCAAAATCACTATAAAAACAATACTATGCGTCCTTTTTAATCCTACTTTAGCTCAATCCGGAATGGTTCTCCCACATTCACCCGATTAACCGGAAAACCGTCATCTTCCATAACCATATCTTCTCCGTCCACCGTATCGATTGGCCGCTGGTCTTTCTCCTCCACTTTTTCATAGGAATAATACTGAAGTTCCAGCCATTCACTATCAACGGACGGAAGCGCCCCGCTATACATATCACATACAAATGCAAGATCTTTTCCATTGCTGGTATCGCAGATATACCAGACCGGATTTCCGAGGCTATCCCATCCTTCCAGATACCCGTCATTAAAAGCAGCATCCTTGTCTTTTTTATTTTCCGGGATATTTTCCAATTCCGCTTCTATTCTGCTATCAAGTTTTGTAAGTGTCAGACTTTTAAGCCGGACGGTAGTCCCATCTTCCAGAGTAATCCTTTTATCCACAGGCACCTGGATTTTATCTTTTTCCAGTTCCTCTTTTGTGACAGAAAACGCAAAATCCAAAGCAACTGCGTTCTTTTCCTCCAAAAGGTCCTCATAATTCTGGTATGCTACAAAATGCAGTTCCATATCTGTAACAATTTCCGGGAGTTCTTTTTCCAGCACGAACGTATATAAATGATGCGATACCTGTTCGCCCAGATCCTGCCCGATATCCTCCGGCACGTCAAGAACACTTTCTAACAGATAATCCTTCCCATTAACCGTAACACACCTTCCTCCGGAAAATGACCCTTCCGGATATTCCGTATTGATCGTCACTGCCGCATAAACCCTGTTTTCGGACAGGATCACCTCATCCAGACAGAGAGTAAAACCGTCTATTGTCTTCTGTTTATTAATTACCTCTGTGTAAGGAGACAGCTCACGCTCCAAGTGCAATATCCGGGCAATCCACCCGGTAAATTCTTTCATCGCAGCCTGTACCTGCGGCTGGAAAATACACAAGGCGCCAAAGCTGATACAAAGAGCGGCACAGGCGGCCTTTACCACACCACTGCTAAAGAATAACACTTTTTTTCTTTTTTTCCATTCTCCCTCTGCTTCTTTTACAAGCTGAATATCAATCTTATTAAATAGCTCCACAAATCCATATTCTTCACTCTTCATAGGAACCTCCTTTCTTTCAGATCCTTCTCCAATTTTCTCCGCATCCGGTGCAGTGCTGTCTTTATACTGCCCACACTTTTTCCATGGCGAGCCGCAAGCTCTTCCATAGAATCCAAATACCAGTATCGTCGAATAAATATATCTCTTTTTTCCGGATCCAATTTCCATAAGAACTCATTGACTGCCTGGAGAATTTCACCTTCTTTAACTACATCTTCAGCAAAATCCGCTGCTCTGCTAAGGTTTATCGTCTCAGCCGCAATATCCGCCATATGCGTGTCCGCACGTTTACCAGCGCATCTCTTTCTCAGTTTATCTATTGCGATCCCTTTCACGATTTTTCCGCAAAATGCTGACAGCACCTTCGGGACCTGCGGCGGGATATATTTCCATACAGAAAACCAGGTATCATTGACGCACTCTTCCACATCCTCACGGTTCTCTAAAATATTCCACGCAATCCTTGCACAATATGGACCATATTTATTGTTTAATTCCCGGATCGCTGACTCATCACGGTTTTGAAACAACGTAATAATCTTTTCATCATCCATCTGTTTCCTCCTCATCTTTATTCTGAATGCATTCATATTTATTGTCGTATTCTAAAAAGAGAAGTTACACTTTCTGAAAAAAATAAGGGATGCCCTGTCCGACACCCCTTGTTTTGCTAACGGTTCGCAATTTCAAAAGCTTTTACTTGCCTTTTTGCCAATGTGATTTGCGACTTGTATCTTTCCGCATCTTCTTTGGATCAAGGACCTTTATTGATCTATAATCTGATTGTAATTGCCCCGCCCAATAATGCAGCCATGTATGTACCAGTACCATGAATTTATTACATCATTTTATGCTTTATAGAGAGCATTCCATCAGTGTGGATTAATCATAACCGGAGACACCCAAAATGGCAAGAAACGATCCAAATCTAAGCTGTTTTTTCAGCACATGAAGCTCAAGTCGGAACGATTGATTACTTGCCCTATACTATAAACTTTGACTTCGGCTCGAATTGTTAATGTTCAGGTATCTCCGCTAAAACTACTTCGATTTCATTACCAGTTATATTTGTGATCCTTCCTTAAATGTACTCTCCGGCACAAACTACGTCAAGGTCTTGATCGAAGGCCTTTTCCACAGAAAGAACAGTCTCAGCATTTTCTGTATCCACTGTTACAAAAATAATATCGCCCTTCTTCAAATTAGAAAGATTGATTTCTTGCCCCATACTATAAACTTCGACTTCGGAACGAATTGTTAATGATTTCGTTTCTCCGGTAAATTTCAAATTACCAGCATCATCAATAGCAAATCCACCTCCTGTCGATATTTCGTTCGCTTCCATTGGAATCTCAAAATTATCATCATTCGGAGCCTCTGGTTCCGTTTCAACATCTTCTGGCATCTCCACTAAAGCCACTTCGATTTCATTACCAGTTATATTTGTGATCTTTCCATAGATGTACTCTTTAGCGCAAACTACGTCGAGGTCTTGATCGGAAGCTATCGCTGTATGGGTTGTAAAGCTCAACATCAAAGTGAGGATAATCAGTATACTTGTTATTTTTTTCATGTTTTTCATTGAATTTCTTCCTTTCTGCAATGATATTTATTCGTAATATAAAGTATCGATGAGTTTTAATTCCAACGCTTTATACGCAGGATAAAAGCCGATGCCGCCAACCAGAAGTTTGCTTCCGCAATTTAAATCTGTTCATTGCACCCCCTCCTTTCATTTGAGCTGGGTCAATGATAGCATACGAAGTGTTAGATTATTGTTAGACTGCAAAAAAGACGAGCGGAACAAATCACTCGCCTTTTTGTCTTTATTCTCTCTATCAATAGTAAAATTTGACAAGAAAACAGGTTCCGCTTTTCCCATCGCTCTGCACAGAAATCTCCCCGTTGCAGGCTTCAATCATAGCTTTAACAATGGAAAGCCCAAGCCCAGACCCGCCCATAGCTCTGGAACGAGACTTATCCACCCGGTAAAAGGCATCAAAGATATAGGGAATATGCTCCTCAGCAATGCCCGGTCCATCATCCCATAATAAAACTTCAATACCGTCTATACGCATGATTGCTTTTACACTGATATTTCCATTTTCTTTTCCATATTTACAGGCATTGTCAAAAAGATTGAAAAATGCCCGATAAAAAAAAGCGGGATTTCCAACGACCGACAAATTCCCGCAGTCAACATGGCAAGTCATTCGCCGTTGCTCTAGCCGTGACTCCAATTCACTGCAAATAGCATTGAACAGGGGGTCCAGCAAAATAGTTTCCCGTATTTCACCACCGGTTTCTCCCGCAGAAGCCAGTACAAGAAGATCATCTACAATACCTGCCAGTCGGTCTGTACTTTCCAGTGCCATTTGATTTTGCTCCTGATAATCCGACAGGGTTGCGTTGGCATCTGCACCTAAAACCTGAATACCGGTCTTTAACGTAGCAAGCGGTGTTTTCAGTTCATGGGCAGCGTTGGCAGTAAATCGCTTCTGCCGCAAGAAAGCGTCATCCAGCCGGGACAGCATACGGTTAAAACCATCCGTCAGGCGACTGACTTCATCATCGGAAGCTGCTTCCGGCAAACGCATAGAAAGATTGTGTTCATCCACTGTGTCCACTTTGTCAGTCAGTTGTCTGAGCGGCCGCAAGACGTGTCCTGTAACAATATAAACGGCTACTGTTCCCAATACAGTGAATATGCCACAGTACAGGATGCTTTTTCCGTCAAACTCTTTTTTTGCCAACTGTGCAGGAATCGGTGTCAATTCTACCGGCTCTAAAGAACCATAAAAATCATAGTTCTCTACAACATCTGCCTCTGGTTCATCGCTGGTCAGCGAATATAAAGGCTCTGCATTGCGAATAGAAATTGCCGTGAGCGTTGCCGTACAAATTAACAAAACCAAAGCAGTTAAAATAGTAATTCGACACTGTAAGGTTAACTTTTTCATGTTATACTTCCTCTATGATATAGCCCTGTCCCCGAATGGTTTTGATAAAATCCAGTTCCGAAGCGGTATAAAGTTTCTTTTTCAAACTGTGGATATGATATCGAAAAGTATTAGAAAAGGGATCAAATTCGTTATCCCACACATGTTCTGTAAGCTCCTCCGCACTGATCACTTGGCTTTTGTGTGACATCAAATACTCTAAAATCCCATATTCCTTCCGGGTCAGTGCAATTTCCCGATCATCGAAATAGACGCGTTTTGCCTTTGTATCCACCCGAAGGTCGCCCAATGATAAATTTAGAGGTTTCTGCACAAATTCCCGATGCAACAAATTGCGGATGCGAGCTTCCAGTTCCCCAAAATCGAAAGGTTTAATCAAATAGTCATTTGCTCCCTCGTCTAAACCCCGGATACGATCCCCCACTTTGGTACGTGCAGAAAGAATCAGTACTTTAATTTCCTGATTCTTTGCCCGAATTTCCCGCAAAACCTCCAAACCGTCCTTTTTAGGCAGATTCAGATCCATAACAATTAGATCATACTCATTGACCTCATATTCATAAAGTGCTTCTTCACCATCATAAACCGGGTCTACAGCATATCCGGCGTTACGTAATCCCTTCACAATGAATCCAGAAAGCATTTTTTCATCTTCTACCAACAATATCCGCATGGTTAAAACCTCCTTTGAAGTTTCATTTTAACAAAATCATTGTTAGATTTTTGTTAGTTGGTTTATTATACTGTATAAAACGGCTTGCTACAATTCGAAAGAAGAGTAAAATAATTGCCTGCTCTTTTTCAGTCTAACAATAATCTAACATTTCTGGTATTATACTTGCTTCATCTCAAACAACGAAATAATAGGAGGTACAAAATGAAGAAAATATTCCCAATTACCATAGTATTTGCCCTGCTACTTGACTTTATGTCAGGCTTCACACTCACGTCGGAATCTCCCGCCAGAACATCCGCCTTTTTTGATTTTGAGCAAAGCGGCAGCGAATTTGTTCCCATCTTTGCAGACTACCCCGATCAGGAAGACGTGAATGATGATTTGTTCATGGGATATGTTAAAAAGCTCGAAGGATTCGCCGCGGGAGAAACTTATCGTTTCAGCGTCAGTTTTAAACTGGCTACAAATATAGAGGGCGGACTGGTCGGCGCCGGGGGCGCTCCAGGAGAATCAGTCACAGTGAAATGTGGTATTGTTTCTATTGAGCCGAAAGCGATAAATGAATCTGGATACTTTCGTATGAATATTGATACAGGATCACAAAGCAACGGAGGAAAGAATATGACGGTTGTCGGGGATATGGCAAAAACGAAAAATAATCATCCCGGTGAGTACGAATTCAACGAATTCTCAGCTGAATTTGATACGATGGCAAACGAAGACGGAGAAGTATACCTTATCATTGGCACAGATTCCGGATTTGAGTCTACGACAGCTTATTATCTGGACGATATTTCTGTTACTTGGTCAAAGGAGTGATGACCTAAATGCACCTAGAATATTTATAGGTACCATCTATTCTCCGGGCATAGTCAGGTCTATTTACTTCATGTTGATATTGAATCAAAATCGGATATTTTTTGCCCCAGGCCGATGTGCAGTCTGCTACATCCCGGCTCATGAATCGTCACAAGCCGGGTGCCTGTAAGCGAAGCATGGTCAATGACCTCTTCGCTTCTCTTTTCGTTTCTGTTGTTTCAAATCAAACTGTCGTTGCTTTTCAGATTCTCTTTGTTCCCTGCTGATCTGCCTACGTTCCGTTTTCATTTCTTCTCGTTGCATTTGCAATGCCTGCTGCGACTTTGTTCCAATGCCGGAACTTTGTAATTGCTTTTTAGCATTACGCTGCCTGCGTTTCGGATTATCCGCAGTCTGCTTTATCCTGGTTTCAACAGCCGCACTAAACTTGAGGCTGTAGTAGTGTTTGAGGATGAAATCCCAAATTTCATAATCTTTCGGTTCTTTTCCGAATGTGACCTTGCACACCGATAATTTCCCGTCAGATATCCGTTCAAAGACTCCTACCCAGAAAGGCTCCTCAAAATAAACCGTCAGCTTCCCACTCATTTTGTCCATAACGTTCCCTCCTTTAAAATGTGTTATGAACAAAGAACGGACAACCCAGGAGGGCAGGTTACTTACCCTGTCATAACAGACAGGACGGCCGGGCTACCTACCGGCTCTGGCACATCCCACAGGATGCACGTTGCGTTTTTATCTTTGTTTTTTGTTAATCTTTTATAATGCATCGGTGTTAAAATCCCAAACGCAGAGTTCCAGAGTTTCTGCGTTCTCGGCGATTGCCTGTTCGCGCTTCTTCGTCTACTCCGTTCTGGCAAGCTGATCAGTAGAGCATCTTTCACCCCCAATGGCAACAATAGAAACCAGCGCATAGCCAATCATTGCCGGCAAAGCCGCCTCGATTCCGAAAGCCCCTCCTGTGATCAAAAAATTGCTGCTTGCAAGTTTATACTGCCATATGCTGTCAATGCGCATATCATAGTTTGCCGCGCCGATTTCCAAAATCCCACCGATGATCACAACATTCCAGATCCCATGCACCACTGCGCTCGACCAGACTGTTCCGCTTTGATACGCGATCAGAGAAAACATAACTCCCACCATTGTACCTGCAAGTAATAGCAGCACTGCGTCCAGCAAATGCCACGAAGACATATTTGCCAAATGGACAGCTCCGAACAAAAAAGAAGGCACCAAAATTGCAATTGTCTTTCCCCAATATTTCTCCATTGTCCGCATGATCAAGCCCCTGAATACCAGTTCCTCCACAATTCCGCCTCCAAGCCCTGTGGTAAAGACAGCGAAAATAACCGTTGGGTACACCCGGGTTAATCTGTCATTTTTGATCAGCTCTCCATCCATAAACACTAGATAAAATACAGATACCAGCACGGGCAGGAGAATCCCGGTCAAAACCCATTTCAATTCCGGTGCCTTTCTTTTTACGCCTAACTGTGCCGGTGTTAAATGCAGTACATATTTTGCATACAATATCCCTAATCCCAATGCCGCTGCAATATAAAGCACTGCGCTTATTATATCGCCTATACACGGATCCGGCAACATCCCGCCAATAATTCCGCTGACAAGCTGCGCCAATATTAATATTAAAATTGCTGCAGCCACGTTCCCGATAGTCTTTAAGATTTTCCAGAAAACATTTTTCATTTTTCTCTTTCACCGAAAACT
The DNA here is from genome assembly GCF_964240875.1 of Ruminococcus sp. 5_1_39BFAA. NCBI lineage: Bacteria > Bacillati > Bacillota > Clostridia > Eubacteriales > Oscillospiraceae > Ruminococcus > Ruminococcus sp. 5_1_39BFAA. Next base: position 48,377 of record NZ_CAXSVO010000025.1, read on the forward strand.
TGATTCGGATGTTCCTTTCCTCTTATTTTGCTTACACGGTTATCTCAATCTGATTTCCCTCAATTCCAATAATACAGCTTTCATAATAGCCATCCCCTGTTGTACGAGGTCCGCTGATCACTTCGTAACCGTCCGCTTTTAATATCCTTGTTATCTCATCCACTTTTTCTTTGCTGCCAACGCTAAAAGCTATATGGATGAGCCCGGTTCTTGTTAAGGTCTTCGCGGCATCGTCCATCAGCGGCTTATTCATGATTTCCAGCCTCGCTCCGTCATCAAATGTCAAAAAATATGAACGAAAATCCGTGGTTTTATTATGATACCCATCATTTGCAGCAGCGCCCAGATATCGAATGAAAAAATCCCGTGTCTTTTCCAAATCATTAACATACATTGCTACATGTTCAATTTTCATACAGCACCTCCAAAATCTCTGTCCTTCCTATCTCTATCAATCATATATAATAACGCATCTCACTCTGAAATGCCCTCAATTTCTGTTATTTCCTTATAAATCTGAGACATCTTACCCCGCTATTGACATTTTGAACATTGTTCAGTATAATATATTTGAACAATGTTCAAGGAGGGCACAATGGATAACAAAGAAGCTATCATTCAAGCTACAATATCCCTTATTACCGAAAAGGGCGAACAGTTAAACGAAATAACCGTGCGGGAAATCTGTAAAAAAGCAAATGTAGGATTGGGACTCGTAAATTACCATTTTGAGAACAAGGACAAACTAATAGAATTATGCGTTGAGCGTATGGTTAATGGTATCGTTGATAACTTTCGCTCTATGCAGGAAAAGACCGAAGGGCTTACTCCCTTCGAAACACTCGACTATCTTGGAAACATCACATTGACTTTTTTATTCGACCATTACGCCGTATCAAAAATTTCCATACTCACCGATATGCGCACCCCAAAAGAAGACGACAACACCCATCGGACATACCTTGCCTATCTGCCGCTTGTGTCTGCCTGCCGTCCTGATTGGGATAAAGCAACCGTTGAGCATAAAACCTTCTGTTTGATCGCTATTATGCAGCAGACTTTTTTGCGCCACAAGGTAGTCTCAGAGACACAGGGGATCGATCTGACAAATCCGGAAGAACGCAAAGCATTTCACACACAAATATTACATGATATCTTAGAGGTTTGATCTATGAAAATTACAGTCATAAACGGAACAGAAAAGCACGGTGTAACATACCGTCTCAAAGAAATGTTTTTAGAACCATTTAAAGGACAGGCAGAAATCACAGAATACTACCTTCCAAAAGACTGTCCCGCTTTTTGTACAGGATGTCTTAATTGCGTATTAAAAGGCGAGTATACATGCAAAGACGCTGCCCATATACACAAAATCGAGAAGTCCCTTTTAGAGGCGGACTTAATTGTAATGACCTCTCCTGCCTATGTTATGCACGCTACAGGTGCAATGAAAGCTATGCTTGACCATTTTGCCTACCGATGGATGCCTCACCGCCCTGCCCCTGAAATGTTTCAGAAGCGCGCTGTGATTATCACCCAATGTCTTGGTTCAGGCGCAAAATCCACCGCAAAGGATATCAAACACAGCTTGTCATGGTGGGGAATCTCTGAAATCAGTATCTTTACAGGCTCACTGATGGGCGATATCATTTGGGACAAACTCACTGATAAAAAACGGGCCGAACTTACGAACAAGATAAAACGGCTATCGGACAAATATATCCGCATTGATTATAGCACTCCTGCACGGACAAGCATAATAACAAAAGTTAAGTTTTTCTTTTGCCGCATCATGCAAAAATCACTATATAAAAACAATCCTGAATATTTAGATGCTAAATATTGGAACTCACAGAGCTGGCTTAGCAAAACCAGACCCTGGAAAACCGCAAATAAACAGGAATAAATATCTTCTTCAAACACACCGAGCCGGTGACCACACAGATCACCGGCTCCGTTCTTTTCTGAGTAAAACAAGCTTATTTTACATCAACTTCCTCTGCTATGACTGCACGCTCTGCAGCATCACTATCCATCCCATTCTCGCTCATTTCTATCCAATCGTCAAAATCATCAAACACATAAATATACAGCTTTGAGATTTCCATATCCTGTACTGCATTCACGGATCGTCCCCGGATTTCTTCCGTTGGCTGTAATTGTACGCCATCCTGATTAAAGATCAAAGTGCTGCACTGCGCGTAAGTTTTTCCCATCTGCTCCACATACTCTTCATAGGAAATTCCCACGTCCTCTCCGGATCCTCCCGTCTTTTCCTCCATTGCTTTCTCATACTCATCCCGGGTGATTTCCTGTTCCACATAAGGCACATCCGTATAGGTAATGACCTGATACGGTGACACAAATACCTTGTCCAGACAGTAGCCTTTATTTTCTTTGCGGATCTCGATCGTACGGACCGCCTCCCTGTCAACTGTAAACGGAATACTCAGGTCCCACTCTGCCTGGATCTTATGAGAAGCGGAAATATCCTCGACATCCAGTTCATTCACATCGTCATATCCGATCATGGAAAGCTTCAATTCCATTGTACTGCCCTGCAGATCTGTTTCATCCAGATCAAGCTTCAGCATTCCAATAAATGTATGATCATCTATCGCCTTTCCTTCCAGATTGTTATTTATCAACATCCTATCTTCCGTATCTCCGGCAAGCTTCCAGCTTCCGTCCAGATAGATCAATCCGCCGGGACTGCTCTCCAAGCCTCCCTTCTCAACATCCACCTCTGCTGTGAGAAAAATAGATAATCCATCACAATACACCTCCGATGCCGTAATTGTTACGCCGGAAGCTTCCGCTGTATATATGGAATCCGAAATCCCTTCATCATCCGAAGAAAGAACCTTTGCTTTTTCATCATATTCTCCGGAAAATGTAGATATCTTCTGCACCTCTTTAAAGATATTCCCAATAAACGGAATTTTCGCTGCCAGCGCCGGATTCGAATAGCACACCACCGAACCCACCATTACAACTGCTGCCGCTGATGCCGCATATTTCATCCAGTGACTTTTACTTACGCGGCGTTCTTCCTGCTTATCCGGCAGTTTTGAAAGTGCATCCGTATATTTTGCCCACACATCCTTCGGAACCTCTGTGTCCTGCTGAAGCCCACAGATCATATCATCAAATTTACTCATATTAAAATCCCCTTTTCGCCATGCAAAATGTCCTGTTATCATCAAAACCTGCTGTTCGTATTGATTTTTCATCGCCTCTGTACTGAACTTCCAGTTTTTTTCTTGCGGTTGCCAGTCTTCCCCGAACCGTACTTTCATTTATCTGGAGAATTTCCGCAATTTCTCTGGTTTTAAAGCCCTGTACATAGTACAGCATTACTACAGTGCGGTATTTTTCGTCAAGGCAGTTCAAAAAGTTCTCCCATTCCGCATTTGCATAACCATCCTCCTGAGCCCACGCTTCTGATACGGTCTCCTCGGATACCATTTTCATCCGCTGCCTGTAGATTGCATTGCAGTTATTGATCAAAATACGAGTCAGCCATGTTTGGAAATATTTGTCTTTTTTCAAAGTGTCGATTTTTTCCCAGCATGTCAAAGCGGTTTCCTGCATTGCATCCGCAACATCCTCATCATTTTTCAAAATGGCCTTGGCAACCTTATACATCGCTTTGCCCTGCTGCTCCATCAACTCCTGGAATGCCGCCTTATCATGCTTTCTGGCCTTTCTTATCAATAGGTTCATTGCCGTTTCCTTTCTTTCTGCAGAGTCCGGATCTCAATTTATTGCTTACACTTATTAGATGGATGAGGTGGATATTTTGTTTGATTCTATTTTATTTTTTATTTTAACCAAAGAAGTGCCGCTCCGCGACTATATTTTAGTCGTAGAACGGCACTTCCTTTATGGCTTATCCTCATTTCCTACAGGTACTCTGCCAAATCTGTACTAACGATCTCCTCTATTTCTGCTGCTATTCTTTTTGCCTTATTTGGATCAAACTTTATCTGTCCCGCGACAGCAAGTAAATCCTCCATTCCGGGATCACGCCCATTTCCATTGACAGTCGTTGCATGTTCTCCGCCTATGGAATTGCTATATGTCAAATCATATGCCGGAGATAGCTTCCACCTTTCCCCATCATAAATAAATGAAAAGTTTTTCGAATGATCATCTCGGTTATGGGCAAAAACATTAAAGCACATTTGCCGATACAATTTTTCAACTTCCTCATAATCACCTGTCATTTTCATGGTCAGACGCATAAGAATATTATAATCCAAGTTTGGAATCCGATGAGACGTTTCCAGCAGGCCGCTAACAGAAATCATATGCACTTTTTTCTTTTCCGTTCGATCAAATCTTTCTACCGCAAAATATCCGGAGGTTAATTCAGATGAAAGTAATCTCGTCTCAGGCATATTGATTCCACATTTTTTAGCACATACCGAATATCGATACTCTTCTTCTCCGATATTTCTCCGGTCAAGCGCTGACGGAAACTTTACGATCCATTCCTTTCCATCCAGTTCATAGTATATTTTCGGCCTTGCTCCTCCCGAAGAGCCTCCCAGCCGGAACAGCGTATCCAGGTTCCCAGACTGCTCTGAATCAAATATTTTTTTACACTCCATCGCAATCTGATCCAATGACATCTCTTTTTCTTCTGACTCCAATATGGTTTCCGGCTGGTACTCCAGGGCTCCCATTCCGCTTTTCCCAACTATTGCCAAACGTGTTAAGCTATTCACCTCTGCTGGATTTATCTTATTCCGCGAAAGCAAACGATCTAAAAGCAGACGTCCCCAGCCGTCAGGCAAACTATCTGAAAATACACCGAATAGCCCCTCAAATGGATCAAATCTTTTTGGTACAAATACCCGCTTCTCGAGAGGAAGGGACAGTGGATTAATGGAAAATCCGTCATTAAGCCATTCCGGATCATATTCAAACGCAGTCAGATAATCCCGCGTAACTGCCAGCGTTCCTACTTTTTTTCCATTCATCCACACATTCAGCGTTTTATAATTGTTCATCAATAACCTCCTGAATAGAACGATATCCCTTCCTGGAAAACAGTACCTCAAAATCGTCCTCGCATCCAAGGGCAAAACCGATCTTGATGAGAGCGGTTAATGATATCTGCCCGGTCTGCTCGAACCGTTTGAGCGATCCCAGGCTCACATCGGAACGTTGGCTCAGTTCAATCTGAGACAATTTTTTCTCCTTTCTCCGCTCCCGCATCCGTTTTGCAATTTCCATATTTATTTCCGCTGGTGATTTTAAAAAGTCAAAATTATTCATAGATAATATTTTATCTACTTTTCTTATTTTTGTCAATAAATAGCTAAAATATTATCTATTATAGGACTTTCTTCGTAAAAAACCTTCTTCCCCTGGCATATCTGATATTATCATCTTGATCCCTGCAGCTTTTATGCTATATTTCTTATTAATCTGTTTCTTTCAGTGTAATACTCCACTGATTTTCATATGTTCCCCCTGCCTCAAGAGAAATCAGATTCTCCTGCTTTTCCAGATCCTCCACGATACCCTTTCTGGACGGCAGAGAGCTCCACGGCTCAATGCAGACATAAGGAACTTCTGTTTTCGGCCAATGCCAGAATCCGATATACGGCATTTTAGGAAAGTCCACTTTAATTGCCTTTTTGCACTTTTTCGAGGTCAGAACCACATGTCTCGGCATCTGGCACAGAACAATGGCATCCTGGTCAAACAGCTCATGCTTTAAATCCAGATATCTGTTTTCCCTTAATGCAAAGGGTACATCCTTTCCGATTACAAAGTGGTCTTCTGAGAAACCCACCTGTATCGGCTCCGTGTCCTCCCCAAAATCCAGAAAATAGTCTTCAAATTCCGTATCATTGTCCCAGGGAACACGAAAACCGGGATGCCCGCCGATTCCGAAATACATGGTTTTGGTATCTTTATTAAAGATACGGTATGTAATCTCCAAAGCATTCTCCTTAAGCTCCCACTGGATTTCCAGAGAAAAAACAAAGGGGTACTTCTCCAAAGTTTCCGCAGAGCTGTCCAGCCTCAGCACCAGCTTCTTTTCCTCCTGGCTCACAAGCTCCATTTCCGAATAGGGAAGGAATCCATGAATATCCATATGCCATGTTTTTCCCTGGAAAGTGTAAGTTTTGTCTGTCATTCTCGCTATATATGGAAAAAGATTCGGTCCTCTGTCTATCCATGTAGCTTCATCTCCCTGCCACAGATATTCCGTTCCCTCACTATCCTGAATGGAACGGAACTCACCGCCTTTAGATGAAATCCTTACACAAAGCTGAGCATTTTTTATCTCATACTCCATTTTTCTTCCTCCTTATGTGTTCTTACTCCTATCATACACCCATATACATTCATATACCAGTTTTTTCTCCTATTCCCTCCTGAAGAATTTACTTGCGCCAAATGCCTAAACCGACTATAATAAAACTAATCTCATAAGCGCCTGTTTCCAGCTTTTCCAACAGGTAAATGTGCAAAGTGTGTAGCTTAAATGGCGTAAAACCAGCTTAAGCTGCACTATTTTTTTAGAAAAACGGAGGTTGATCCTATGGCATCTCATGAAATGAAAATAAGAATTATGAAAACCGTATCAGAAGGTACAAAAGAAATCATCGCCAAACGGCTGCACAAGGGAGATTTATCAGACCTTTTCGACCAGGGTTCTTCCCTTGCGCTGCTTCACGGTGATGTGTGTGATATGATCTACGCCAGCGACCTTGCGCAAAAAGCCGCCAGCGTAGATGTGTTTGAGATTCCCGGCAGTTGTCTCCAGCATATGACCTGCCTTGGCATTTTGGGCGACACCTCCGCAGTGGAGGCTGCCGTCCATAAGATCAGAGCAGAGCTTCTATAGAAGTTTATTTTTTTGCATCCACAATCGATTTCAAGGTACGGATATAAGATGGATTTGAGCCGCAGCAGCCACCCACATACGTTACTACATCAAGCGCCGGCTCAATCTCGCAAATAAAATCTCACCACTATACTTTTTAGTATTGGTATTATGGTTCTATTTGGTTTTATATGTGTTCTACTGTCCTAAATCCATAGGCTGTACTGAACGGTGTTATCAATTTGTTATCACATCTCTGTTATCAATCAAAGATTCTCGTGATATCCTGATATCGGTTAACTACACGATAAATCTCTACATATTCGTTACCGACCTTATAGATAATTACATAATCTTCCCATATCGCATATTTATAATCTGTCCGAAAGCTGACCCGTTTGGAGAGATCCGCCCCCATTCCCGGAAACATTTGAAGATTTTCAAATTTACCATAAATCTCTTTTAGCGTCTTCGCAGCATATTCCTCGTTGTCTTCGGCAATATAATCCCGGATGTTCTTCAAATCCTTTGCAACAATCGGATTGATCCGCAGTTTTAACATCTTATTTCCCCACAAGTGCTTTTAATTCATCCAGATCCAGCCAGCCTTCTCCGTCTTTCACTGCTTCTTCAGCTTCTTGCAACTTCATCAGAAGCTTTTTCTCTGCCCGGTCACGCTCATAATCTTCAATATCCATGACAACGAAACGTCCTCTGCCATTCTTGGTCAGATATACCGGTTCTCCTTTGTGACAGTTTTTCAGGACTTCATTATAATTTCTCAAATCAGATACTGGTAAAATACTTGCCATATTCTTTCAGCTCCTTCCTTGATTTTATATTGTTTCTGCTACTTATATTATACATAAAAAGCTGTAAAATTCAACGTGAATTTTTACAGCTTTTTATTCAAATAATATCCCTATAAAAGCCACCATATACTAATAAACATTTTTGTTTACTTTCCGTTATCATTATCTATCCCACAATATGATAGCAATGCGAACAGTCTCTTCTTTCTTTGTGTCTCTGAACGTGTTCTACTTGATGATGCATCTTTATATTCTTTAAGCATTCCTTCATAATTGCTACTTTTTGAAAAATATTCAGCATAAAACTCTTTAACCAAATTTGCTTTACTTTCTGCTGAGATATTTTTTCTCACAAGTGTCCAGGCGAAAGAAAATACAGTATATAAGTGTGTCGTCCAACACAAACGCTTATTAGTATTGAAATCTAAATTCAATTTTTGTAATACTTCAATTACTTTTTTATACTCATTCTCAGCCCTCTTTATGCTTTCCTCATCATCTTAATATTTTCCATATAAATCATCTAATTGTTAGCGATTTCATGAGCTGTCGCTGATGTGATTTCATCGCTTGTCAACAGGTTGCTCAGTTTTCTGTCTTTA
>NZ_CAXSVO010000026.1:0-54636 GCF_964240875.1 Ruminococcus sp. 5_1_39BFAA
TGGCGGATGTCTTCTGGTATTTTAACAGGGGCAGCAACAAATGGCATATGAATGATCTCCTTGCGTTTTCTTTTAATCATTCCATATATTAGAAATATTTTCCATAGAAATATTACTCAAAAATTAATGCAATTTTGTACTACAGTCTTTGCAGAAGAAGGCAGCTCTGATTATGAGCCTGTTACGATCACATTAAATCTCGAGCGTTCAGGTCTTGGGGAAAACGTGGAATATACATTTACAGAAATGCCGGATGGGGTTGTGGCATCCGGTGACCAGATGGCAGACTTTTTCTTTGATTTAGGACTGGAAAAACAGATGGTCGGCTATACAAAAGGCTCCTGCTGGAGCCGCGTATCTGAGTATCCCGCAAGAGACGAGGTTCCGCAGCTTCTCGAGCCAGGTATGGGACTGACAAATATGTCAAAAGAAGAACTGGTTGAAACAGGCTGCGACTTCCTGATGGGATGGGACAGTTTATTTTCTGACAAGAACTTCGGCTCTGAATTCTGCAATGAGAATGGTATTTCCATGTACTTCCCATACGTTTGCTCCGACCATGCCACATTCGAGGACTTATATAAGGATTATGAAACCCTTGGAGCTATCTTTAAGGTAGAGGACATAGCAGCAGAAAAGGTTCAGGCAATGAAGGATACTATTGAAGAAGTAAAAAATACACTTGGAGATGAGGTGTATGAATCCCCGATTTCCGTATTTGTATATGATTCCGGTGAAGATGCACCGTTTACAGCTTGCCAGGGTATGCCGGGAGAGATTATAAAATACGCAGGCGGTATCTCTATTTTTGATGATATTGAAGCTGGATGGGCGACACCATCCTGGGAAGAAGTCGTAGAGCGTGACCCGGATGTTATTCTGATCATGGATTATGACGGAGATGTGGAAGAGAAAACGGAGTTTCTGAAAACATGTGAATTTACAAAAGATCTGAAAGCAGTGCAGGAGGGCAGGATTTATTCAGCCTGCTGCAGCGATATGCAGGGTTCAGCAGGATCTGCCAATGCAATTCGGATTCTTGCGGAACAGTTATATCCGGAGATGTTTCAGTAAAAACGGAAGGGGCTGAATAAGCCCCTTTTTCGAAAAGAAATTCAGGGGGATACAATGAAAAGTAAAAGAAGTTTTTTTATGATTCTTTTATTCGTCATCATGTTGATCGCTGTTGTAGTTTGTGTATCTGTGACGATCGGTGCGGTGGATATTTCTCCGTCGGACGTTGCAAAGATCATTGTAAATAAAACAGCAAAGAAAAATATATTTGTGCCGGGATGGGAGGATAAAACAGAAAATATCATATGGAATATCCGTTTCCCGAGAGTTATTATGGCATTTATTGTGGGGGCCGGTCTGGCTTTGTGCGGCGTACTGATGCAGGCGCTGACAAAGAATTCTCTGGCAGATCCATATGTTCTTGGAATTTCTTCCGGTGCATCGGCAGGTGCGGTTTGTGTGATCGTCCTTGGATGGTTCAGCTTTATGGGCGGCTATTCCGTTATATTTGGAGCAACACTGGGAGCTGCATTGTCAATCACGCTGTCCATGAAAATCGCTTCAATTCGGGGCCGTATTACTTCTACACAGCTTGTACTTGCAGGAATTGCGACCTCAGCGTTGTTTTCGGCAACTACGAATTTAATTATTTACGGATGCCATACAGGTTCGGATAAAACAAAAACAGCATTGTTCTGGATGGTAGGCTCTTTAAGCGGAGCCACCTGGGGAAAGGTAAAATATGTGGCAATTGTTTTCGCGATCACGGTGGTCATAGTGTTTATTTTTTCGAAGCCTTTAGATGTACTGCTGTTGGGCGATGACGTGGCGGAAACGCTGGGAGTTGATTCGAAAAAGATCAAGCTGGTAATTATTGCGGCATCTACTGTTCTGACAGGAGTGGTGGTATCTGTAAGCGGCGTAATTGGATTTGTAGGCTTGGTCGTCCCCCATATTGTACGGAACGTGACAGGCTCAAAGCATAAAAGGCTGACGCCGATGGCAATTCTGGTAGGCGGTCTTTTTACAGTGATCACAGATTTGATATCAAGAGTGATCATCGCTCCGGCGGAGCTTCCCATTGGAGTTATTTCTGCTTTTTTCGGAGCGCCATTTTTCCTGTATCTGATTCGAAGAAACAGTGTCAGCAGGAAGTAGGAGGCGTAATATGAGCTTAAAAGTAAAAGAGCTTAGCTATAGCATAGGCGGCAAAGAAATTTTGGACAGAGTTTCTCTGGAAGTGAAAGATGGAGAGTTTGTGGGGCTGGTAGGCCCCAACGGCTGCGGTAAGTCAACACTTCTGAAAAACATCTACAGAACCTTCCGACCAGAGAAAAACGCTGTTTTTGTCAACGGCAGTGACGTGCTGGATCTGCCTCACAAAAAGTTGGCAGGCGAGATGGCAGTTATGGCGCAGGAAAATAATGTGGAATTTGATTTTGAGGTTCTGGACATGGTAATGTTCGGAAGATATGCGCACAAAAAATTCCTGGAAGGGGATTCCGCTTCGGATAGAAAGGCTTGTAAAAAATATCTTGAGGTTGTGGGACTGGGAGGATATGAGCATAGGTCTTATTTAAGCCTTTCGGGAGGAGAGAAGCAGAGGGTGCTGCTGGCGAGAGTGCTGATGCAGGAAAGCAAACTTATTGTGCTGGATGAGCCGACGAACCATCTGGATGTCAGCTATCAGTACCAGATTATGGATATTTTGAAAGGACAGAATGTGACGGTGTTTTCCTCCATCCACGATCTGAATCTGGCGGCGCTTTACTGTGACAAGATCATATTTATGTGCAGCGGAAAAATTGTAGATTATGGCACGCCGGAAGAGGTTTTGACACGGGACAATATAAAAAAATATTTTGGAATCAATTCCCAGATAGGAATCAATCCGATTACAGGAAAGCTGCAGATCAATTATATGCCTTACTGGGTAAAAGAGGAGTAAGAGCAGTTGTTTTTTATCTCAAAGGAAAAGGCTGACCGCGAAGGAGAAACGCTTCGCAGCCAGCCTTTTGATTTTCCAAATAGTTTTTGACCAATCAGATATTTGACTTCAGAATCTGCGCCAGATCTGCTTCCGGCGTAGTGGTGGGATGGATCTGGTAATTCTGAACCAGGAAATCCAATACTCCGGGTGAGACAAATGCGGGCAGGGTAGGTCCTAAATAAATGTTTTTGATACCCAGATGAAGAAGGGTGAGCAAAATGCAGACCGCCTTCTGTTCATACCAGGAAAGCACCAGAGTGAGGGGCAGGTCATTGACGCCGCATCCAAACACCTCGGCAAGAGCAACCGCCACTTTGATGGCGCTGTACGCATCGTTGCACTGGCCCATATCCATGATACGGGGCAGGCCGCCAATGGTACCTAAATCCAGGTCATTAAAACGGTATTTTCCGCAGGCAAGGGTAAGGATAGCCGTATCAGAAGGCGTCTGCTTAACAAAGTCTGTATAATAGCTGCGGCCTGAGCGTGCACCGTCGCATCCGCCTACAAGGAATATATGTTTTAAAGCGCCATTTCTTACAGCTTTTATCACCGTATCCGCAGCAGATAAGACTGCTTGATGGGCAAAGCCTGTGGTAACCGTCTTACCGCCGTTGATTCCGGTAAATTCCCTGTCCTCCTTATATCCGCCAAGCTCCAATGCTTTTTCAATGACAGGAGTGAAATCCTTGTCCTCCCCGATATGGGCCACTCCAGGATAAGAAACTGCCGCAGTGGTAAATACACGATTCTGATAGCTGGCCTTCGGCGGCATCAGGCAGTTGGTGGTAAACAGGACAGGAGCAGGAATCCCGTCAAATTCCTTCTGCTGGTTATGCCATGCAGTCCCGAAATTTCCTTTCAGGTGCGGATAGGCTTTCAGCTTCGGATAAGCATGTGCAGGGAGCATTTCTCCATTGGTATAGATGTTGATCCCTTTCCCATCTGTCTGCTCCAGAAGAAGCTGCAGATCCTTCAGGTCGTGACCGCTGATGACGATAAACGGTCCTTTTTCCACCTTAAGGGGAACGGTTGTGGGAAGCGGGCTGCCGTAGCTTTCCGTATTTGCCTTATCTAACAAAGCCATACATTTCAGATTGACTTTGCCGACCTTCAGGACGATGGGCAGAAGCTGTTCCATATCCAGGTCTTCGCCCACTGCAAACAGTCCTTCATAGAAAAAGGCATTCACTTCTTCATCCGTATATCCAAGCATCATGGCATGCCAGGCATAGGCAGCCATTCCCCGCAGCCCGAATAAGATCAGGGATTTCAGGGAACGGATATCTTCATTGGCATTCCACAGCTCTTTCAGGTCATAGTCGCTGTTTCTGCCGCATTGCTCTGCGCAATTCCCGCAGCCGGGGATAAAGGAAGCCTTTTCCTTTGTTACAGCTTCAATCTGCTTTTTTATGGTTTCTTCGTTAAAATTTACATTGGTAACCGTAGTAAAAAGTCCTTCCAGCATGATCCGGTGGGTTCTGGCAGAAGGATTTTTTCCGTCTGCCGCGCGGGCAAGGCCGATCAGTGCTCCGGTGAGCTGATCCTGCAAATTTGCCACGTCTGATTTTTTTCCACAGACTCCGGTTTTTCCTGCGCAGCCGGTACATCCGGCAGTCTGTTCACACTGAAAGCAAAACATTTCTTTTGACATTTTGTAGTCCTCCTATTGGTTTAAGATCGTTCCATTTGTTGATATAACAGCTACCTGCCATGGTATGAATTTTCCGCTGGCCTGCAAAGCTTCCTTTGCTGCCCTTTCCAGACCGCTGCAGCAGGGAACCTCCATACGCACAATGGTAACGCTTTTGATATCATTCTCACGGATGATGGCAGTCAGCTTTTCTGTATAGTTTACATCATCCAGCTTGGGGCATCCGATAAGCGTAATCCTATTGCGGATAAAGCGATTGTGAAAATCACCGTATGCGTATGCGGTGCAGTCTGCCGCAATCAGAAGATCTGCGCCATCAAAGTACGGGGCATTTATCGGCACCAGTTTAATCTGCACCGGCCATTGTGACAGCTGGCTGCTTACGGGCGCAGTATCAGGTGAGGAACAGGCTTCCTGCTGACGGTGTGCAGCCTCCCGTTCAACAAATGAGATGGCACCTGTGGGGCATGACGGAAGACAATCCCCCAGACCATCGCAGTAATCATCCCGGAGCAGTTTGGCTTTTCCGTCTACCATGCCGATCGCACCTTCATGGCAGGCATCCGCACAGGCTCCGCAGCCGCTGCATTTTTCTTCATCAATCTGAATAATTCTTCGGATCATAATCAAAACCTCCTGACAATCTATTTCCTTTCAGGTTCCGCCAGATTTTTCTGACCTTCACCTTGCATCCTTGACGTTACGGACTCATCTTAGTATAATGATCAGGAAAAGTATGTTGAAATTTCGACAAACGGAGATTATTATGAAAAAATATTTTGAAGCGCTGCGAAAGTGCCCGCTATTTTACGAAATCACAGATGAAAATCTCATGGCAATGCTGAAGTGCCTTGATGCAAAAACTGCGGCTTTCCATAAAAAAGAGACGATCCTGGCTGAAGGGGAGCCAGCCCGATATATAGGAATCGTACTTTCCGGTGAGGCGCAGGTCATACGGGTAGATTATTTTGGAAACAGGAGCATTGTGGCAGATATCCAGCCATCGGAAATCTTTGGGGAATCCTTTGCATGTGCAGATGTCAGGGCGATACCCGTAGATGTGATCGCCAAGGAGGATACGGAGATTATGCTGATCGACTGTCAGCGGATCATCCGATCATGCAGCAATTCCTGCGAGTTTCACAGACAGATGATCTATAATCTGATGCGCATCGTGGCGGCAAAAAATCTTTTGTTTCACCAGAAGATCGAGGTTACTTCCAAGCGCTCCACCAGGGAAAAGCTGATGGCATATCTGCTGCTGCAGGCAAAGAAAAATGAAAGCAGCAGTTTCGAAATTCCTTTCAGCCGCCAGGAGCTGGCAGATTATCTGGAAGTGGAAAGGACAGGTCTTTCCGCGGAAATCTCCAAATTATGCAGGCAGGGAGTGATCACAGCGGATAAAAGGCGGTTTCGAATAAAAGAATACAGACCAATAAAGGAGGAACACATATGAATGAAACAATAAAACAGCTTTATGAAAGAAAATCGGTTCGGGTCTTTGAAGATAGAGAAATATCCGGAGAGGATAAAAAGCTGATCCTGGAGGCAGCTATGATGGCACCTACGGCGGGCAACCAGCAGCTATATACAATCCTCGACATTACGGACCAGGAGATAAAAGACCATCTGGCGGAGACATGCGACCACCAGCCTTTTATTGCGAAAGGAAAAATGGTCCTGATTTTTTGCGCGGACTGCAGCAAATGGTATGAAGCGTTTAAGGAGGCGGACTGTGCGCCGCGTTTTCCGGGGGCAGGGGACCTTATGCTGGCTGTGTCGGATGCTGTGATCGCTGCCCAGAATGCAGTGACTGCAGCATGGAGCCTTGGTATTGGTTCCTGCTATATCGGAGATATTATGGAAAACTGCGAGATTCACCGCCAGCTTTTGAAGCTGCCAACCTACGTTTTTCCGGCAGCAATGCTTGTCTTTGGATATCCCACCAGGCAGCAGACAGAAAGGCCGAAGCCGGAGAGAGCCGGACTTCATCATATTGTACATGAAAACAGTTACTGCCGGATGTCACCGGATGAGTATGAGATGATGTTCGGTCCCAAAACAGGGCACAAGTCTTACCAGGAATGGATGCAGGCTTTCTGTAAGCGAAAATACAATTCGGATTTTTCCAGGGAAATGACACGCTCTGTTGAGACATATCTGAAAGACTTTTTTCCTCATCCATAAACCGGAAGGGGAAACATGTGACCCAC
This sequence comes from Ruminococcus sp. 5_1_39BFAA, assembly GCF_964240875.1. Taxonomy (NCBI): domain Bacteria; kingdom Bacillati; phylum Bacillota; class Clostridia; order Eubacteriales; family Oscillospiraceae; genus Ruminococcus; species Ruminococcus sp. 5_1_39BFAA. Next base: position 6,872 of record NZ_CAXSVO010000026.1, read on the forward strand.
AGCAAAGGAAAAATAGATCATGGTGCGAATACAAAACCGGCGAGTGCTCTTGACTTGCCGGTTTTGTGGCTTTTTCTAAAGGTACCTTGACAATTGCACAGGAAGGGCGTAAAATATCAAGGTACCTAAACGAAAGGGGCGTTATTATGGGAAAGAACTATGAAGCATTTGATATGAACGACAAATTGATCCGCAATTTCTGGGACATCAGTCATACCATGCACCATATATCGGAAGGCAAGGGCAGCCAGAAGCGGATACTGATCATCCTGAAGGAGAACCGGAATATTACCCAGCGCGAGTTGACCGAATACCTGGGGATCCAGCCCGGTTCTGCCAGCGAGGTGCTGGGCAAGTTGGAGGCGGCTGGACTGATCCGGAGAATTCCAAGCCAGACAGACCGCAGGACAACGGAGGTATGTCTGACCGAGACAGGAGAAGCCGCAGCCGACGACGCATATGAAAAGCGGCAGCAGCGCCACCAGAAAATGTTTGCCTGCCTGTCGGAGGAGGAGAAGCAGACACTTCTGGGCCTTTTAGAAAAAGTCAATGCGTCCTGGGAACAGCAATACCGGAGAGAGGATGCAAAGCATACCTTCATAAATGACAGAAAGGGTCATGGGCATCACTGCCGTAAATGACACAGGGATCAGGAGATTATGTGGAAGTATGTAAAAAAATATCTTCATTTTGCTGTCGTTGCAGCGGCATTTATGGTAGGCGAGGTTTTGATGGACCTGCTTCAGCCGGAGATTATGAGCCGGATCGTGGATGACGGAGTATTGGGCGTCAGCAATGGCGGTGTGGGTGATATGAGTCTGATCTGGTCCCTTGGGCTGAAAATGATCATCCTTGTGATCATTGGCGGAACGTGCGGTTCCCTGAACAATGTATTCGCTCATATGACAGGCCAGAATATCGGCAATGAAATACGAAAAGACGCCTTCAAAAATATTATGGCCTTTTCCTTTCCACAGGTGGATCAATTCAGTACGGGTTCTCTTATCACCCGTGTGACAAATGATATCACGCAGGTGCAGAATTACATATCTCTGTTTGTCAGGGGAATGATCCGCACTTCGATGCTGATGTTCGGAAGTATGTATTTTATGTTCCGACTGAACCGGCAGTTTGGTCTGATCGTAGTGTGCGCCTTTCCATTTATCGTGGGCTGCATGGCCTTGTGTCTGTATAAAGCAAATCCCCTGTTTGGAAAACTTCAGGCAGAGCTGGACAGGATCAATGTGATCATGCAGGAGGATGTATCCGGGATCCGTATGATCAAAGCCTGCGTTCGGGAAATCTATGAAAAGGTCCGCTTCGGTAAGGCAAATGACGCGCTGATCAAAACACAGCTCCGGATATTGACGATTTTCGCGCTTATGAATCCCATCATCAACGCATTGATGTATCTGGTGGTAGCTGTGATCTTGCTTGCCGGCTCTTATGAGGCCGGAGCGGGAGGCAGTGCCACACCGGGCGATATTATGGCTGCCATTACTTATACCACACAGCTTCTCAACGGCATTCTGGGCCTTGTCATGCTGTTCCAGAATCTTTCCCGCGGTCTGGCATCCTGGAAACGGATGAAAGAGGTCCTGTACAGCCAGCCTCAGATCCGGGACGGCGGCTTTAATGGAAATACGGAGCTTCACGGCAAGATTGAATTCCGGGATGTGTCCTTTGCATATCCCGGCAGCACACAGATGATCCTGAAACATATCAATCTCACCATCCAACCGGGAGAGACCGTGGCGATCATGGGAGCAACCGGGTGCGGCAAATCATCCCTGGTAAATCTGATCCCACGGTTCTACGATGTGACAGAGGGTACGGTTCTGGTGGATGATGTGGATGTAAAAGACTATGACCAGAAGCTCCTGCGGGATAAGATTGCTATTGCCTTGCAGAAAAGCGAGCTGTTCAGCATTCCCATTGCAGAGAATATTGCATGGGGTTCTGGGGATGTGAGACAGGAAGAGATAGAGAAAGCGGCGCAGATTGCCCAGGCGGACAGCTTTATCCAGGCCACGCCCGATGGATACGATACAATGGTTGCGGAACGGGGCATGAGCCTTTCCGGCGGGCAGAAGCAGCGTATTTCCATTGCCAGAGCCATTGTAAAGAATGCGGAGATTCTGATTTTTGATGATTCCACAAGCGCACTGGATTTGAAAACCGAGGCGGATCTGTATGCGGCGCTGCAGGAGACAAACCCGGCCAGCACAAAACTCATCATTGCGCAGCGGATCGCTTCTGTCCGCCGTGCAGACCGGATCGTTGTCCTGGAAAACGGCTGCATTGCGGCCTGCGGTTCCCATGCGGAGCTGATGGAAGGCTGCGGGACCTACCGGGATATTTATGATTCCCAGATGGGAGAGGACGGTGAAAAGAATGGTTGATAAGAAATTGGAAGAGCGGAACATTCCGGGGATGATGAGCCGGTCTAACCGTTTTGTGGAAGCAGAGCACGCGGAAAATGCGGGGACTGCGCTGAAACGGATCCTTACTTATTTTGCCAACGAGAAGTTCATGGTATTTTCCATGCTTGCGGTGGTCTTGGTTGGGACTGTATGCGGTGTCTACGCCCCCAGCCTGCAAAGTAAGGCGATTGACATTATTGCCGGGACAAAAGAAGGAATCATTTCCGGAACGCTGATCCTGATGCTGGTCATCTATATGCTGTACAGCGGAAGCCAGCTTTTGCAGGGACTGATCAGCGCGCGGCTCAGCCAGCGTATTGTCAGAAGAATGCGGGAAGAGCTGTTCGGAAAGATCGTGGATCTGCCGATCCGGTATCTGGACACCCATTCCCATGGAGATGTGATGAGCCGTATGACAAATGATATTGAGAATATTTCCACTACCATTTCCCAATCGCTGCCGTCCCTGTTTTCCGGTGTGCTGACCATTGTCGGAACGGTTGCGGTCATGCTGTATTATTGCTGGGAACTGGCTCTTTTAAGCTGTGTGACGGTTTTGCTGACCTTGCTTGCAACAAAGATCCTGTCAAAGAAGGTGCGGAAGTTTTCCAGGAAGCGGCAGCAGCTTTTGGGACAGCTGAACGGTACGGTCGAGGAGATGATCTCCGGCTACCGCACCGTGGTGGCTTATAATCATCAGGAGGCAACGATCAAGGAGTTTTGTGCGACTTCCGATTCCCTGACAAAAGCAGGGATCCGCACAGATGCTTTCAGCGGTGTTATGGGACCGGTCATGAACTGTATTGGAAACATCGGCTTTGTCATCATCGCAGCATTCGGAGGATACTTTGCAATTCGCGGCATGATTTCCGTGGGTATTATTTCGGCTTTTATTGTTTATGCAAAGCAGTTCAGCCGTCCAATCAATGAGCTTGCGCAGATTTACGGTCAGCTTCAGACGGCAATTGCCGGAGCGGAACGGGTTTTCAACGTTTTGGATGAAGTGGACGAATCCATGGATGGAAATGTTTTGAAAGAGGGCGAGGAAGCGGAGGTGTCCTTCAGAAATGTGAATTTTGCATATGTGGCGGGCCATCCCGTCATTCGTGATTTTACACTGACCGTTCCCTCCGGAAAAAAAGTGGCGCTGGTAGGCTCCACTGGCAGCGGTAAAACAACGGTTGTAAATCTGCTCATGCGGTTTTATGACATAGACAGCGGAGAGATCAGAATCGGAGATCAAAATATAGCAGAGGTCAGCCGGGAGAGCCTGCGGAAAAATGTGGCCATTGTTTTGCAGGATACGGTGCTGTTTTCCAATACAGTCCGCAGCAACCTGCTGTATGCCAATGAGACAGCCACGCAGGAGCAGCTTGAACGAGCGGTACGTATGAGCCGCTGCGAGGAACTGCTGCAGATGCTGCCTAAAGGCTATGATACGCAGCTGACAGCATCCGGCGCCAATATCAGCCAGGGGCAGAGGCAGCTTTTGGCGATCGCGCGTGCCTTTGTAGCGGATCCCAAAATCCTGATCCTGGATGAAGCGACCTCCAATGTGGACACCCGGACGGAAAAGGCTATCCAGAGCGCCATGCAGATAGCTATGCAAGGCCGCACGAGTATTGTGATCGCCCATCGTCTTTCTACGATCCGTGACTCCGATGTGATCGTGGTAATGGACCAGGGAAGGATCGTGGAAATGGGAGATCACGAGGAACTGCTGGCTCAAAAGGGCAAGTATTATGATCTGTATATGACACAATACGCAGGCTTTTCGACCTGATCTGTAAAATATGTATAAAAAAAAGGAACTGGCAGCAATTGGGCGTTTCTGTTATTGACATATAAGGCCGGCATTCTTTATACTGATCGTAGTAGAATTTGCAATGCTTTTATATGAGCAGGGAGGCGATAAGTTGTTTGATTATGAGATTCTGCAGTCCTACAATGATTTGGAGATGCTGGTATATAAGTATGTGACGGAACACAAAGAAGAGGTCAAATACATGACCATCCGGGAATTGGCAGAAGCAGTCCATGTATCTACCTCAACAGTAGTGCGTTTCTGCAAAAAAACAGGGTGTGACGGATATTCGGAATTTAAAGTGCAGTTTAAAATGTACTTAAAGGAAGAGAACAGAAAGCGGATCGAGCAGGCAAAGGACAATGGCATTGATGAAATTATGCGCTTTTTTCATGCAGTCACTTCGACAGAATACGAAGAAACGATCAACGGGGTTACACAGGCGATTCTGACTGCAAGACAATTGATCTTCATTGGCATCGGTACATCCGGAATTTTGGGTAAATACGGCGCGAGATACTTTTCAAACCTTGGGAAATACAGCCAATATATAGAAGATCCATATTATCCGATCAGGGAGGATATGGAATCAACGGTTGTGATCGCTTTATCAGAATCCGGGGAAACGCAGCAGACGCTGATGATGGCGGAGCGCTTTAAAAAGCATAACTGTAAGCTTTTCAGTATCACAAACAGGCCCTCCTGTACACTGGCGAAAATGTCGGATTATAATTTGTCCTATTTTATCAGCCGGCGCCTGGTTCATGAAGAGTATAATATCACAACACAGGTACCGGTTCTTTACTTGTTGGAAACGATCGGAAGGCGGCTGGCATAGCCGCCTTTTTTACGCCTTTTGAATATGCTTTGAGATACAACATGTTTCGCGGATGAAACATGTTTTTTTTTACCGCACAATTTCCTAAAGACGCCTAAATACTAGGAATTTTATGAAAAATGGGTATAATAAAAATCACAAAGCACCGGTGCAGAAAAAACGGAAAGGGGTAGCTGAAATGGCTATTGATTATCGAATCACAGCTAGAGAGCTGGTAAAAGAGCTGGGTGGGGACAGTAATATTACAAATGTCACCCACTGTGCAACAAGATTGAGGTTTATTTTAAAGGATGAGTCCATTGTTGATTCCGGAAAAGTTACAAAGATTCCCGGAGTTATCACAACCGTACAGGCAGGCGGACAGTATCAGGTGGTAATCGGAAATCACGTAAAGGATGCGTTTGACTTCGTAATGGAGCTGATCACAGTAGATGAGAGCCAGGCGGGAGCATCAGAAAACAAGGCTGGTTTGTTCAGCAGGCTCATTGACATTATTTCCAGTATTTTTGCACCGTTTTTGTATACATTGGCAGCCTGTGGTATTTTACAGGGTATCTTAGGCATTTTTGTGGCACTGAATGCAATTGACACAGCGGGAGGAACTTATCAGATCCTGAACTTTGTTTCCTGGACAGCATTTACATTTTTACCAGTTCTGATCTCCATTACTGCATCAAAAAAATTCGGGGTAAATACATATGCAGCAGTTGTCATTGCCTGCGCACTTGTCTGCCCGGATTACATTAACATGGTAAATGCGGGAGAACCGGTATACTTTCTGGGAATGAGAGTACAGCTTCTGAGCTATACATCTTCCGTTATCCCGATCATCCTTGCAATCTGGATCGCATCTTATGTGCAGAAATTTTTTGACAAGCATTTGCCCATCGTGGTAAGAAACTTATTTTCACCGATGTTTACCATCACAATTATGGTTCCGCTTACCTTGCTGGCATTCGGTCCGATTGGAAATACGGTTGGCGGAGCGATCGGAGGAGCTTATAATTATCTGTATGGTTTGAGCCCGATCGTTGCCGGAATGATCGTCGGCGGTCTGTGGGAGGTTCTTGTTATCTTCGGTGTACATTGGGGGATCACTCCTGTCACTGTGGGAAACTATGCGGCGTTGGGATATGATACCTTTACCGGACTTCAGGCATCCGCAGTATTTGCCCAGGCCGGAGCAGCATTAGGCGTATTTTTAAAGACAAAAGATAAAGACCTGAAGGGAGTATCTCTTTCAGCAGCAATTACAGGTCTGTTCGGAATCACAGAGCCTGCTATATACGGTGTAAACTTGAGGCTGAAAAAGCCGATGATCTGCGGATGTATTGCAGGTGCTGTAGCAGGTGCAGTAGCAGGCGGATTTAACGCAGTATCATGGGGCTATAACATGCCCGGCGTTGCAACCATCCCGGCATATTTTAAAGCAGGTCACATGGGACAGTTCCTTGGTTTCCTTCTTTCCATCCTGATCGCATTTGTACTTGGAATCATCCTGACATGGATTGTAGGATTTGAGGATACTGCAAAGGAGACGGAAGCTGAGGCAAAAGAGCCGGTTAAGGAACTTACGGCAGAAACAGAAAACACAGCTTCTGAGGCAGAAGGTACCTTTGAGATTGCCTGCCCGGTAAAAGGAATGGTAATTCCGGTATCCGAGGTTAAGGATGAAGTCTTTGCATCCAAGGGGATGGGAGACGGCGTCGGAATCATTCCTTCGGACGGAAATGTATACGCACCGTTCGATGGAACCGTGGAAGCGGTATTTCCTACAGGACATGCAGTAGGGCTTTCCGCAAATGGCGTAGAAGCATTGATCCATATCGGAATCAATACAGTAGAATTAGATGGAGAAGGTTTTCAGGTAAAAGTACAGCAGGGAGACTGTGTGAAAAAGGGCGACCTGTTAGTGACATTTGACAAAGCCTTCATTGAAGAAAAGGGATACGATTCCACAGTTATCTTCATTCTCACAGACATGGGAGATGAGGGACAGTTGGAGACCGAAACCGGAAAAGAAAAAAATGTAATGGAAAAAGTAATGGATATCAAGCGTTAGGAGGTTGGCAGATGAATAAAATGCCGGATGATTTCCTTTGGGGCGGAGCAGTAGCTGCCCATCAGGTAGAAGGTGCCTGGAATGAAGACGGAAAAGGTGTCAGTATTGTGGATGTTCTGACAGCAGGCGAGCATGGGGTTGACCGCAGGATCACAGACGGGGTACAGGAAGGATATTATTATCCCAATCACGAAGCAGTGGATTTTTATCACCATTATAAGGAAGATGTAAAATTATTTGCAGAGATGGGATTTAAGTGCTTTCGTACATCCATTGCATGGACAAGGATATTCCCAAACGGTGACGATGACCAGCCAAATGAAGCCGGACTTCAGTTTTATGATGACCTGTTTGACGAGCTCTTGAAATATGGGATTCAGCCTGTTGTGACACTTTCCCATTTTGAGATGCCATACCATCTTGTAAAAGAATATGGGGGCTGGAAAAACAGAAAACTGATCGATTTCTTTGTAAAATATGCCGTGACGGTTATGGAGCGGTATAAAGATAAAGTGAAGTATTGGATGACCTTTAATGAGATCAATAACCAGAAGAATTATAAATATCCTTTGTTTGGATATACTTGTTCTGGTGTGATCTTTGCAGACGAAGAGAATCCGGAAGAGTGTATGTATCAGGTCGTACATCATGAGCTGGTAGCAAGCGCTCTGACAGTGAAAAAAGGACATGAAATCAATCCGGATTTTCAGATCGGATGTATGATCGCCTGCGTACCGTTATATCCGTACTCCTGTCATCCGGATGACATGATGTTTTCTGTATCAGCTATGCATGACAGATATCTTTTTGGGGATGTCCATGTACGGGGAAAATATCCGTCTTATATTCTCAGGGAATGGGAAAGAAAAGGTTTTCAGATCAAAATGGAAACAGAAGACGAAAAAATACTCCGTGAAGGAACAGTGGACTTTGTGGGCTTCAGCTACTATATGACAAACGCTGTAAAAGCGAATGCAGTAGCAGAGGGAAATGGCCTGGACGGATTTCCGGGAAGTGTCAGCAATCCTTTTGTAAAAAAGAGTGACTGGGGCTGGCAGATCGATCCGGTTGGTCTGCGCTATGCACTGAATCTGCTGTATGAAAGATATCAGAAGCCATTATTTATCGTGGAAAACGGTTTTGGCGCCATTGATAAGGTTGAAGAGGACGGAACGATCCAGGATGATTACCGTATTGCATATCTGAAGGCCCATATTGAAGAATTTAAGAAAGCAGTCCTGCTGGATGGTGTGGAATTGATGGGATATACCCCATGGGGATGTATTGACTGTGTATCCTTCACCACCGGGGAGATGAAAAAGCGCTACGGATTCATTTATGTGGACAAAGATAACGCAGGTAAAGGTTCGTTGGAGAGAAGAAAGAAAAAGTCTTTTTTCTGGTACAAAGAAGTAATTGAAAGCAATGGAGAAAATTTATAGCAGGAAGAAAGGAATAAAACACTATGAAGACATTTGAGTATGTAATAGCAGACGAATTAGGAATTCATGCAAGACCTGCAGGGACACTGGTAAAAGAAGCAAAAAAGTATGAGAGTAAAGTTACCATTCAGAAAGGCGAAAAAGAAGTAGACGCAGCCAAATTGATGGCTCTGATGGGAATGGGAGTAAAATGCGGCGACAAAATTGTTGTAAAGGTGGAAGGTGCAGATGAAGAGAAGGCTGCACAGGAATTGGAAGCCTTTATAAAAGCGAATTTATAATAGGATCAGACAGCCGGGCTGTGTTTGGAGGATGCAGCCCACTGACGCCCTGCTTCGGCAGGGCGTTTTAGTTATGGGAGTTTTTTTCGCCATTTTTCAGTGATTTTACAATTTAAACTGGAATTAAGGGAGAGATTGTTGTATATTATGGTTAGAATGAACTAACATTCCGGGTGACACAAAGAGGCATGGGATAGAAACGGAAATCTGACGCGCGTCAGAGTATTTTCTGTGTATAAGTATTTGCAGGCAGCGATAACGTATGAGAAGGAAATGTTTAGATAGCAAGGAAAAGAACATATTTTACGCCGGAAAAGGATGGATTCTACGGAGCATATTTTGCAAACAAGAAGAAAACAGATAAGGCATTGATACTTATGCTGGGGGATGCTATTGACGACAGATTGACAAAAGATCAAGGTTGAGAATATAAAAGGAAAGCTTGTACTTGTAGGGGCTGAGGACGATGTACTCTGGGATAACTGTAAGTATATCCGCAGAATCACAGAACAGCTGCAGTCGATGCCTCATGGCTGCAAGTATAAAGCAATGATTTATGAGCACGGTACACACTTTGTATTTCCTGAATCTATGCTGCATATCATGATCCCTGTCGGCTCCGGCCTGCTTGTACGGCTGGCGTTCCGGGCAGGAAGAAAGTATCCGAGGGAATGTAAGGCTGCACGCATGGACATTGACCGTAGACTGTCTAAGATAATCAGAATGTGGTAAGCAAGGCCATGCGAGTACATATTGCCGCCGTTTTTGCGATAATGCCAAGCGGCAGAAAGTTGTGGAGGATGAAAAATGGCAGATAAAATTCAGACTGCGTATCACGATTCAAAAGATATCTATGATGATGTATTAACACAAGGCAGCTTTTTTAGCAGACTCTATATCAAGTTGTTTTGGAGCGGAACAGATGATAATGAAATTGCAAGGAAGGTTCTTGCGTATATTCCGGATGACTTTAGCGGTGTCCTGTTAGATGTTCCGGTGGGAACTGCGGTTTTTACAAAAGAAAAATGGAGAAGTTTATCGAACGCAACGATTATATGTCTTGACTATAGTGAGGACATGATCGCGCAGGCAAAAGCCCGCGTGGCTGATTGTTCACATGTTTCGTGTATACAGGGGGATGTGGGGCAGCTTCCGTTGGAAGATGGATCCTGTGATATTGTTTTGAGCATGAATGGTTTTCACGCTTTCCCGGATAAGAAAAAGGCTTTCCTGGAAACCTGGCGTGTTCTGAAGCCGGGAGGAAGATTTATCGCCTGCTTTTACATTAGAGGTGAGGCTGCTATTACAGATTGGCTGGTGAAAAACATTCTGTCGAAGAAAGGTTGGTTTACTCCGCCATTCCAGACCAAAAGCGAGCTGAAAGCAGTGCTGGAACAGATGTATCAAAAGATTGATTTCCATACGGATGGGTCTATGGTTTATTTTGAGTGCGTTAAATAAGGAAGCATTTTATAGTTTTGTTTTGCATTGTGATGCTGGCAGAGCTTTTGCTGATCATTGGTTTTGGGAACAGGGTTACGGATTTCCCCATAGATACAGATCAGCACCTGGCCTCCACCTGTCTTTGCATGGTGGATGTGCCAGGTGTTTCTGCAGCCGGCACGAATGTCACATAATCTTATATGTTTTATCACTCATTATACGGTCTCCTTTGTTTCCCATACTTCCTTTGCGAGATTAAAAACTGCCCAGGCTTTCGGCCATCCTGCATAAAATGCAACGTGAGTGATCAATGCTGAAATCTCCTTCTGTGTCACACCGTGAGCTTTTGCGTTCTCCAAATGGTGCTTCATAGAAGAATCTGTGATTCCCTGTGCCATGAGTGCCGTTATCGTAAGCATACATCTGGTTTTCAGGTCAATGTCCTGATTATTCCAATTTTCCCCAAATAAAACATCATCATTATAATGTGCGAATTCCGGCGCGAATTCGCCAAGTGCATTTCTGCCTGCTGTTTGTACAATCTTTTCCATCTTATTGAACCTCCTCTTTCTGTAATGACTTCTCCTGATTAACCCATTCGCAGAAGCCAATTTCGCATAGCTCCTAATAGTTACAAATTTTCTTCAAAAAAGCTTTGTATCTTATCAAATGGAATCACTTTCAGATTATCATACAGGTCCGTATGTACTGCATCGGGAATGATCATCAGTTCTTTATTATCTGCATATGTGCTGTCCTTCGTCATCGCTGCAAAAGCATCCTTACTGAAATAGCAGGAATGTGCTTTCTCTCCATGGATTAACAGTACGGCACTGCGGATTTCATTCGTGTACTGAAGGATCGGTTGATTCATGAAGGACATGCATCCGACCGCTGTCCATCCATCATTTGAATTTAATGAGCGCTCATGATATGCACGTCCTTTATAATACTCGCTGTAATCTTTTACAAAAAACGGAGAATCCTCCGGTACCGGAAGCGGAAGACATCCGCCAATCATGTCATAAGATCCTGTCCGAAAGGCTTTTGTTCTTGCTTCATTCATCGCTTTTTTCTTCTCGTATCTTGCTTCCTCGCTGTCCTCGGAATCAAAATATCCGTTCGCGTTCACTCGCGTCATATCATACATAGTAGACGCTGCGGTTGCTTTGATACGCGTATCCAGAGCTGCAGTATTTAATGCTATGCCTCCCCAACCGCAGATACCAATGATACCGATTCTTTCCGGATCCACGTTATCCTGTACCGACAGGAAATCCACCGCAGCCTGAAAATCCTCTGTATTAATATCCGGAGATGCCATATACCGTGGCTGACCTCCGCTCTCGCCTGTAAAAGACGGATCAAATGCGATAGTCAGAAATCCTCTCTCTGCCATTGTCTGTGCATACAGTCCGGAGCACTGTTCCTTTACAGCTCCAAACGGTCCGCATACTGCAATCGCTGCCAGCCTTCCTGCCTGATTCTTTGGTGTGTACATATCTGCCGCCAGCGTAATACCATAGCGGTTCGTAAACGTTACCTTTTTATGATCCACCTTTTCACTTTGGGCAAAAGTTTTGTCCCATGTCTCTGTAAGTTTTAATTCTTCCATGATAGAACCTCCTTATATTCATCATTGCATAGTAGTATTTCATCTGTTATGATAAGAGCATACTACCTAAACTTAACTTTAGGTCAAGGGTTAGTTTTTACTTTTTCAATTATTTATAAGGGGGAATATGACCATGTATACGATTGGGGAAATCTCAGAAATGTGCGGGCTTCCGATCTCGACACTCCGCTATTATGATAAAGAAGGGCTTTTTCCGGATTTAAAGCGGGTATCCGGCATCCGCAAATTTGGCGAGAAAGATATCGAAGCACTTCGCGTGATCGAATGTCTGAAAAGGTCAGGTCTGGAACTAAAAGATATCAAACAATTCATGAAATGGTGTACTGAGGGGCCTTCTACTTATCCCAAGCGTAAGGCATTATTTGAAAGAAGACGTGCTGTTCTGGAGGAAGAGATGAGGATTCTTCAGAAGAATCTGGATATGATTAAATTCAAATGCTGGTACTATGATCAGGCAATCGCTGACGGAAATGAAGAAAGGCTCACCCAGATCGTACCGGATGGGCTCCCTGAAGAAATAAAAAGGTTTTATGAAAATGCACATGAAGAATGATTATCCCAGGCTCGTTCACTGTGGAAGAACGTGATATAAACCTTCTTGAGACTTATTGACCCACTATCACTTTGGCGATACAATAAGGAGAAGAGAGGTCGGAAAAATGGATAAACGGATTACGATATACCATGGTTCGGAAAAAAACGTGGAACATCGCCTGTTTTCTATAAAAACTCCTGTGGCAAGACGAGCAAAACAATATTTGATCGATAACTTCAGCGTCAATGTAAATGCCTTTGACTTGATTACAGGTTACCGTGCGGACGATTCCTATTTTGATTACGCAGAGTCATTTCTTAACAACGGTATTTCGGTAGAACAGCTTGCACGTGCTATGCGACTTGGAAAGCTGGGGGAACAAATAGTTATTAAATCAAAGTTTGCCTTTTCCAAACTGAAATACGAAGGCTTTGATGTTGCCGAGAAAGACCAATACTATGTTCTTCGCAAAGCCAGAGATGATGAAGCCAATCAGCTTTATCTGGAAATGCTTGAAGAAGAGAATGATGGACTGTATATTCAGGATATTATGAGAGGAGGCATTAAAAACGATGACCCACGCATACCAAGAAATATATCTGAGTAAGGCACAGTCGGTACTGGGTGATGCCTTTGATTACGCAGTCAATACTTGCGGTATTCTCGGAAATGACTTTGTGAAACTGTTTATTGTAAGTTCTGTAAGCAAGCGAATGGAAAACGGTGAACCTGCCTATCTTGTAGGTAGAAGCGGTATCGAAATCGTCCGGGAAATCGTTGAAGAAACAAAAGGACAAGAACTTCAAATAGAACCGCAGGATCATTTTGGACGCTCCAAGGAATACTGGATTGGGTGGACTGTTGCCTATTATCAATGGTATTCGGGTAGGAAGTATAGCGACATTTTCAAGGTTCTCTCTTTTGAGGATTTGCAAAAAATGTACTACATTCTCCACGAAGCGGATATAACAAAGTTTGTTGACATTGTGGATTCAAAAATAAAGGAGTATTTTCCTGAAACTAATTTAAAGCGCATTCGTACAGCATATAGCTTTACTCAAGCAGAGTTAGCGGAACGATCCGGCGTCAGCCTTCGTTCGATTCAGATGTATGAGCAGCGAAACAAAAATATCAACAAGGCAAGTGCAGATACAATATATAGCCTTGCCAAGGTTTTAGGCTGCACAATGGAAGATTTGATTGAGCGGTAATTAAAATTTATGGAATAAAATCTATGTTTATAAGCATCTATCAGAGTAGCAGCCCGTGGTGTCCTTAAAGGTAAAACGTGGCTCATACCAGAAAAAACTAAAAAACCAGGTGACCCTAGAAAAAAACGAAAGATGGAGCAGAAATAGCTATGATAGTGTATGATGGGGTGAAAACAGATTTTCTTCAAAGTGTGGAGAATGATTCTATAGCGATAGAAATTGAAGAAAACATATTGAATAAAATGGGTAGGCATACTTCGAAGAACGAATTTCGGTCATGGGAAAATTCGCTTACCTATATGTATAAGGTTTTAAATGATAGCGCAATTCCTGCAGATGCTGGTATCGCTATTGAATTTAATATACCGCAGACAGCGAAACGTGTAGATTTTATGATTTCCGGATATGATGATGCACATGTCCCTAATATGGTGATTGTAGAACTAAAACAGTGGGAGAAACTTTCGGAAGTGCCAGGAAGTGATGGGATTATTGATGCGCAGGTAGGAAACCTGGTAGAAACATATACGGGAAATGCGCTCCGCATAGTTGTTCATCCATCTTATCAGGCATGGTCTTATGCCCGGCTGATTCAAGATTATAATGCCACCGTACAGGATGAAAAGATATTACTTCATCCGTGTGCATGTCTGCACAATTATATTCGTCACGAAGACGATCCGCTGGATGCCAGACAGTACCAGACCTATATGGAAGAAGCACCTGCATATACGAAAGGTCAATTGATATTACTTCGGGATTTTATAAAGAAATCGGTAAAAACAGGAGACCGGAAAGAAATTCTATATATGGTTGAACATGGGAAGATCAGACCGTCCAAAAGTCTTCAGAATTCCATTGCGTCTATGCTGAAGGGCAATCAGGAATTTATTATGATTGATGAGCAAAAGGTTGTTTATGAGGAAATATTGAAGCTCTCCACTATGTGTCAGCAGGATTATAAAAAACGCTGCATTATCTGTACTGGCGGACCGGGTACCGGAAAAACAGTGGTTGCCGTGAATTTGTTGGCAGAACTTACGCAGCGTGATCAGATGGTGCAATATGTTTCTAAAAACAGTGCGCCGCGGCAGGTGTATTTGCGGAAACTAAAAGGCCAGATAAAGAAAAGTAGTGTAGACAATATGTTCAAAGGCTCAGGAACGTACACGGAAACTGGTGAAAATGTGGCGCATACTCTTCTTGTAGATAAGGCACACAGACTTAATGAGAAGTCTGGTATGTTCCATAATCTGGGAGAAAATCAGATCAAAGAGATTATACATGCAGCTTATTGCAGTGTATTCTTTATCGATGAAAGTCAGCGTGTCACAATGGACGATATTGGTTCTGTGGAAGAAATTGAAAAATGGGCAAAAAGGGAAGGAGCTCAAATCTATCATATGGAACTGCAGTCGCAGTTTCGATGCAATGGATCCGATGGATATCTTGCGTGGCTGGATGATGTTTTGGATATCAGAGAAACTGCCAATTATGATCTGGATGGGATTGACTATGATATTCAGATCTGTGATACCCCAGGTTCTGTCAGAAATATTGTGATAGAGAAAAATCGGATTTCGAACCGTGCACGTATGCTGGCCGGATATTGTTGGAACTGGAATAAAAAAGAACAGAATAATACAAGTTATCATGACATTAAAATTGGTGATTTCGAAATGAGCTGGAACCTGGGAAGCGGGGAACCTTTTGCAGTAAGTGAAACCTCTATTAATGAAGTTGGTTGTATTCATACCTCACAAGGACTGGAATTTGATTATGTGGGTGTTATTATAGGCGATGATATTCGTTATGAAAATGGAAAAATCGTGACAGATTTCACCAAAAGAGCCAGGACAGATCAGTCATTGAAAGGAATCAAAAAGCTGTATAAAGAAAATCCAGAAGAGGCATTACTGCGTGCAGATGAGATTATCAAAAATACATATCGTACCTTAATGACAAGAGGAATGAAGGGCTGCTATATTTACTGCGTTGACCATGCATTGGCAGATTATTTCTAGGAAAGATTGAAAAATAAAGTGTGTGAGCTGTAAATCAGGAGGAGAAGATGAATCAGAGTACAATTAACAGAATCAGAAAATTTACAGAGGACAGAGACTGGGATCAGTTCCATTCTCCAGCAAATCTTGCAAAATCAATTTCTATTGAAGCAAGTGAACTGCTGGAATGTTTTCAGTGGAGCGATGATAATTACAATATTACACATGTGAGAGAAGAACTGGCGGATGTGCTTGTCTATTGTCAAAACATGCTGGACAAGCTTGGACTCGATGCAGATGAGATTGTAAATGCGAAGATGGATCAAAATGAAATGAAATATCCGGTGGAAAAGGCTAGGGGAAGTGCGGCCAAGTATGATGAGTTATAAAAAATGTAATCAGAAGATGGAGCATGATACTACCTTGAATTATTATGAAAGTCACGCAGAGGAATTTTTTGATAGCACAAGATTTGTAGATTTCCATGAAACACAGGAACATTTTTTAGAAAAGCTTCCAGCAAGCGGGAAGATATTAGATTTTGGTTGTGGTGCAGGGCGCGATACGAAATGCTTTATGGAACGTGGCTTTAATGTTGATGCAGTTGATGGCTCTGAAAAACTATGTGAACTTGCCAGTGAGTATACTGGAATCAAGGTAAGAAGAATGCTGTTTCAGGAACTGGATGCAATTGAAGTGTATGACGGAATCTGGGCATGTTCTTCTATCTTGCATTTATCTAAAACAGAATTAAAAGACGTGTTGAGGAAAATGCGCAATGCGTTGAAAAAAGATGGAATCATATACACATCTTTTAAATATGGACAGTTTGAAGGTATTCGGAATGGAAGGTATTTTATAGATTTTACAGAAGATACTTTCAAACAGTTTATGGAAGAGGTACAGGGGGTAAAGCTGGAAGAATTCTGGATTACCGGTGATGTACGTCGAGGCAGGGGAGAAGAAAAATGGCTGAACTTAATACTCCGAAAATCGAATATAGTCTGAGTATTGATGGAAAGTATTATAATACGCTGGATATTCATGGGTTTACCCAGATGATGAAAGATCCATCATATTGTTACAAATTTTACTGGCTGGAAGCTATCGTAAATCTGATTTCAGAAAACGTTAAGGATACAACTTTTGATGCGGTGATTGATGAAATGATAGCAAATGCGTGGTATTCAGTGGTGGAATTTCATGTACATCTTAGCGGAATTATGAGTGATGGATCCGTCCGGGATGGACTGGAGCGTGCAGTTTGCAAATTACATGATTTAAGCAGGTTGTCTGCGAATGCGTCAAAGCTGGAAATAAAGAATGCGATTCGGAAGTACAATACAGAGATAAAAAAGGAAAAAGAACAGCTGACTAATATGGTTCCATATAGAGCATTGGCTGGATTTTTTGGTAAGACCGATGAAACACCTGACTGGGGCAGTGTCCGGCGAATGGTTGCATACATAGAGAAGATTAATGCAAACAGTGTATTGTTACCGTACACACTTGGCGGCAGCAGTAAGCTGCAAAGGGAGATTTGTTTCAATCAGTCATGGATAGAGATGATACAGGATAATACAGTTGCTATACTTGGATGGATCCAATATGAAAAAATAAAATGGTTACAAACAAATAATCCAGAGGTTCCGGGACTGGTATATAAGCTGGCGCCGTTGGATGAGAAGATGCGAAAACTTTCTAATGTAAGGAAGCTTTGGGAAGGTATTTTGGATTTGCAACCGGTGCGGGATGTATTTACAGGCGACCGAATTCAAAAAGAAAGTTATGATGTGGATCATTTCATTCCATGGTCATTTGTGATGAATGATGAATTGTGGAACCTGATGCCAATGGACTCTTCCCTGAATTCATCGAAAAGCAATCATTTGCCAAAATGGGATCCGTTCTTTGCAAAGTTTGCTGAGAACCAGTATCTGCTGTATGGCATGATAACAGCCGGTATATGACTCTGCCAGGAGGCAGGGGTATGAGATTTGGGGAAGGATATAGATGAATAAGATATTTCTGCCGAAGAATACGGATGAGAAATACATTTTGGTTCCATATTTTGGGGTACCTGAGGAGACCATTCTGCAGAGGGTGAAAGCGAATTCAGTGCCGTATGATGTGTGGGAGAAGCAGGGATACCTGATGGCAACCGAGGGCAATGTGATCCACTATCAGTGGACTGGTGGAAGGCCGCACAGATGATCGAGAATCTAGAAGGTGCCGGATTTACAGATCATTCATGCCGGACAGCCCATGCTCCGATGGATGTGTAGATTACTTTGATACGGAG
Organism: Ruminococcus sp. 5_1_39BFAA; assembly: GCF_964240875.1. Classification (NCBI taxonomy): domain Bacteria; kingdom Bacillati; phylum Bacillota; class Clostridia; order Eubacteriales; family Oscillospiraceae; genus Ruminococcus; species Ruminococcus sp. 5_1_39BFAA. The sequence continues at coordinate 24,852 of NZ_CAXSVO010000026.1, forward strand.
ACGGTTGATATGAAGATGTATATTGATAAGTTTAAGCGCAAGCTGGAGAAGGATACCGGTTATAAAGGATTGGACGATGAGTTGAGGACGAAATCCACTTAATGAGGGGGAAATAACGTGGAATTAAAATTTTGTGCAATAATTCTTCAAAATGAGAATATGGATGCTGCCTATGTAGAAGTTCCTTATGATATCAAAGAACTTTTTGGCAAAGGACGTCTGATGGTGAATGCTACTTTTGATGGTATTCCGTATCGTGGGCAAGTGGTAAAAATGGGAACTCCTTGTTACATTATCGGCGTTTCAAAACAGATACGTAAGCAGATTGGTAAGAGCTTTGGTGACATTGTTGAAGTGGTTCTTCAGGAAAGAGACAGTGAGAAAATGTCTATGTGGAAATGCCCCAAATGTGGCAGAGAGTTTAAGAAAAAAGAGCAGAGTCATTTCTGCGGTGAAAAACCAAAGACGATAGATGAATATATCCTGAGCCAGGATGAGGATAAGCAGGAAGATCTGCGCTATATCCGTCAGATTCTTCACAGTGCATTACCGGAAGCGGAAGAACGTATCTCCTGGAGTATGCCGACTTATTGGAAAAAGCATAATATCCTTCATTTTGCCGCTTCAAAGAAACACATCGGATTGTATCCGGGGCCTGCTGCGGTGGTACAGTTTTCTAACGAATTACAAGGATACGAAACTGATAAGGGAACTATCCGAATCCCCTATGGCAAGGTGGATGCTGCGTTAATTGAGAAGATTGCAAAGTGGTGCTTTGAAACCGGAAACCATGCTTAGATATCAATAGTTTCAGTTCCAAGAAGAAAACAAATGGACTTCATTAATCAGGATATTCTTTTTTTAATCAACACCAGACATTATTACCGCTGTAAGAAATGTTTGCTGGCAAAATGCTAACACAGTTTCGAGATACCAAAAAAAGGTACAGAAAACGCAGATTACATTCTCTAATCGTCACGTTTATGCTGATTTGGACGAAGAGCTGTTTGCATAGGTGGGACAGGCATGGGCGCTGCCCACCCAACAAGCATTTTTACATTTTCGGGCAAGGGACCTGAAAATAGGAAAAATCCGCAAGTGGGTACTCGCTTGCTGTGCTTGCTATCGTTTCTTTTTTCGTATCTAAGTAATACCAAAACCTTCACTTTGGCTACTCTTTTTTGAACATTAAACAAATATCTATTGACATTCTCAAAAATGATAATATAATAAAAAGTGAAATCAAAAAGGGGGCAGAAACCGTAATGAATATGGCAGAAGTTATCATGAACCCTGTGCGGCAAAGGATTATCCAGTTTTTGCTGGTACATGATAAGGGGACTGTGAAAGAAATCAAAAGCAAGCTTAGTGATATTCCAACACCAAGCCTATACCGCCATGTAAAAATCCTGGCTGAAAACTCTGTGATTATCGTTGCGGAAGAAAACAGAATCAGAGGAACCGTCGAGAGCGTTTATCAGCTCAATCCAAATGCCTTGGTTGTGGAGGACGAGGATGGAATGGGCGTTCAAGTATCGCTGATGAGTATCTGTACTGCATTTGCAAAATATTTTGCCAGCGGTCATGCAGATCCAAGAAAGGACATGTTTATGCTGACCAGCTGCACTTTGATGCTGACGGATGATGAGTTTGGGACTTTCCTGAAGGAGATCAATGAGCTTGCAATGAAGTATATCTCCAAAGAGCCGACAGAAGGATGCCGTCCGAGACAAGTCACTTTGATTTCATCGCCGACCCAATAACCAATATGACCGAAAAATTTTGCATTTCATCGGCGCAAATCGCATCTTGCCTGTCATGGATTGAATCGGCAGGAAAACCACACTATTATATACTTGTAGGAATGGAAAGGGGTGAGAATCTTGCGTGTATCCATTCGAAAAGTTTTACATCCGGAGGATGAACAGGCCGTTTTGGAATGTGTAGAAATGACCAGGGACTTTGAAGACAAAAAGGTACTTGTAGTTGCGGCTTCCGTTGTCATTGTATATGGGGTGATTTGTGTGGTTGATTGGGTGCAGGGATGTATGGACGCCGAAGCGATGAATCGCCGGTTGGAACAACTGAAAAAGGAGCAGCAATAAAATGGAGAAACAAGGGAAATGGCTGCTATGCCCGATTTGTCATAGCAAAACCCGTGTATGGATACGGGAGGATACGATACTTCAAAACTTCCTGCTTTTCTGTCCGAAGTGTAAGCAGGAACGATTGATTAACCTAAAACAATTTCATATGACGCTTTTACCAGAGCCGGACGCTAAGATGCAGAGCCAGTAATCCAGAAATATGGATGTATGGCTCTGCGTTTTTATCCAAAGGAGGGATATGATGACAGATAAAAAGCTTCCCGATTTTGCTCTAACGCTTTTTGATAGTGCATTGGCGGAAAGAAAGCAGACAGATACGATTTTGGCCTGTAATGAAAAAACGGCAGCCTATGGGCTGGCTTTGACAGCGCAGCAGGCAATGGCGCTGGCAAACACGCGGGAGGACACGCTGAAAAAGACAGGCCGCATTGAATTCGGCGGCGTGACCCACAAGCTGATTTTGGCCTTCTGTGACTCCCCCTACATTTCTCAAGGCAACTACGAGGAAACGCTCCATGAGCTGATTGACCTGTTTTACAGCTTTAAGAATGAAACCTCGGACCGGGTCAGCGACGACACGCTGATCTCGTACATGAAGAAAGCATTCAACGGAGAATGCCGCGGCTCTTTGGAACTGCTTGCGGGGAACGCCTTGCCCGCATTGGCCCGCAAAATAAACGAGCGCCGGGGAGTTGATCCCTTCGAGAAGTTGGAGGCGACGGATGACTGAACTTGAGCGAGTCCATATCATAAACAAAGCCGCGTTAAGCGGGACAAATTATTTTACATCTCTGCTCACCCAGGGGCGGCAATGCGCTCTGCTCTCCGACAGCGATGTGGAGCGCATTCAGTCGGAAAGTCTGGCGCTGCTGGCAAAGCAGATAGAGAAATGGAGCCGCGGAAAAAGCAGTTCTATCCGGGTAGAAAAGGCGCAGGAACTGCTGTCCTCCATCCTGTACACATTCGGGATCGCTCTGAAAGCCTATCCATCCCCCGAGGACGCTGTGGACGCCCTGAAACAGGAACCGTTGGATCAATTCTTCCATGCCGGCTTGAAGGGGATCAGACGCAAGGTTCAAACCGCCCGGCTGATTCACAGGCAAATCACAAAGAAGCTGTTTCAAACAAGAAATGTATTCTATCGCTCTACGGTAGTAGATGGTATCTGCGGCTTTTTCAAGTTATACAACCCGGAATTTTCCGCCCATGAAATCCACATTACCGCTGACTACCCCACTTTTCCGGGTGTGGCCGACCTGGCGGGCATTGAGTTTATCGAGCGGTATTTGCGCAATATTGCCCATGAAAATCAGTTCCTCTTGTATTTTTCTGCCAATAAGGTCCACCATCTCCTATGCGGCCTGGACGAGAACTACCAGCAGATCCTCATGAACCTTTACGAGTCGGTGCTGTCCGCTGCCCTTGGCTGCGCTCTGACGAATCATCCGGTTCGCGGCTTGTCCTGTGACCTGGATGCATTGGAGGCGCTGTTCCACGGAAAGAGCACGGAGGAAATCAAAACGCTGCTGTCCGCTGCGTTAAATCAAGTGATCGTGGAGCTTAACTGCCCCCACGATTTGACTGAGTATCTGAAAAGCAGTATGCCCAAACTGGCTCTATCCATTCAGAAGGCCATGGAACTGGGGCATTTGGAGGCCATTGTCCTCACCCCTTCCTATCCGGAGGACAAGCCACAGATTATTCTATCCTATGGGGACCGGATGAACGATAGGGACTATGCGAAGGTTCTGGATGAACTTTTGTGGTGCGAAAGTGCAGAGAAAAAAGCGGAGATCATCCTGAGAGACATCCACTCCTTGGGTGATCTGCTGGAAATTCTTCGGGACTCCGAGCCAACACAGAAGGAATTGGTGGAGATGCTCCGTGGCTTCCCACCAGAGATCATCGCTGTCCTGCTGCGGCAATATCCCAACGATGATTTTCTGACGGATGATCGGGAAATCACCATCTATTCCGCCTTGCAGGAGCTTTGTGCCGCACTGACTGAAACGGCGAGAGCGCAGATGGAAAGAGCAGTGGAGGCGCTGCGGTTTAGTCCATAAGTACAGACCGGATAAGAAGGCTGGAGACTAAATTTATTATAAGGAGGAACCATTATGGTTGAGTCGAGATGTGGGATATTGTGCAGTGAATGCGAATATCGCGAACCGATGAATTGCAAAGGGTGCGTATTCATACAGAAACCCTTTTGGGGCGAGGATTGCCCCTTAAAGTCGTGCTGTGAAGCCAAGGGACATGAACACTGCGGACAATGCGGGGACTTCCCCTGCGATATGTTAACACAATTTTCCTATGACAAGGAGCAAGGTGATAACGGCAAGCGAATTGAGCAGTGCAGACAGGATCTTTCGTGAGACTGATACCATTTAAAGACCATATCAACATTGAAGCACAGGCAGTCATTTCACACAAAGAAGAATTCGCAGATTATACAATTCTAAAGAGCCAGACGCTTAGACGCAGAGCCAATATCCCCTAAATGTGGGTAGATGGCGCTGCGTCTTATTTTGCACAGACTCAAATCAAAGAAAGGAAAATTACAATGAATAAAAAGAAAATAAACACCTTAATTCTCATTGCAAGTGCAGGACTGGCTATCGCAGCGATTATCTTCTTGTGTGTAGCCATAATTGGCGAGGCAAAAAGTAATTGGGTACTTTATTCCGCCCTCGTTTGTGTTGTCCTTTCCAACTTGTTTAATGCTATAAGGACTTCTTTCAATAAGGAAGAAAAGTAGTCCAGCAATCTAAACGGCGGAGAATTGGTATGAAAATAGAACAGAAAAGTATTGCCAACATCCCAGCGATCATAATTGGCGCAAGGTCTGATGCTGCGTATCTGTTTGTTCACGGGAAAATGGGCTCCAAGGACGAAGCTGCAGATTTTGCGCGTTTTGCCTGCCCGGCAGGCTGTCAGGTCGTTGGGATCGATTTGCCGGAGCATGGGAGAACTTTTCGCCGGACGGCGATCATCATTTCTATGGCAAGCGGGAGCTATCCAGCCTGTTGGAAGCCCACGGCTTTGCAATACAGAGCATTCGCAAGACAGGAAAACATACCGTTTTGTATATTGCAAGAACAAAAGAAAAGGAGTGAAAAACATGAAAAATCTGATTACAATTCAAAAAACCTTCAAGGTGTTCAAAACTCTGTCCAAGGTCGCGATGATCTTAGCCTTTGTTGGCTGCGGCCTCACACTGATCGGTCTGCTCTGCGCCATCGTCTGGTATCACGGCGGTAAGGTGTATGGTGCGGATCTGGAAACGATGATAGGGCTGACGAAGGCCTCCGGCCTGTTTCCAATGATTGGCGTGCTGCTGTCCGACGCCGTACTCGCGCTGACCGACGGCCTTCTGTTCCTGTTTGCTTGGCGCTATTTTAAGACCGAGCAGGCAGACGGCACACCTTTTACCCACAACGGCGCAGATCAAATCAGAAGTCTTGGCATCAAAACCATCGTTATGCCTCTGGTTGCGGCCATCATTTCCGCTGTGATTTACGGCTGCTTTGGCATGACAAATGCTCCCGATTGGAGCAACGCTGTTTCCGTGGAGCTGGGCATTGTGCTGATTTTGGCATCCTTAGTGTTCCACTATGGTGCGGAGCTGGAGACAGCTAAGCAGGAGGACCTGCCATGAAAGAATTCATATTGGCTGCCCTGCCCTTGGTGTTGGTAGGGTTGGCATTGGCTGTATTGGCAGCAAACCACATGGCGGAGAAGCAGAAGGATGAGAAACGGGGGGGCACTGTGGGGAATGGCTATTGCATCCCTGATTTCGAGGAAGGAGAAAGAGGAATGAAAAAAACACTGACCAACTACATGGGCCTTTTGGGTATCGTCAGCCTGTTGTCCTTTGCGGCAGCGGTGATCTTTGCGCCGAGGGCATATCCGGGCTATGACTGGATGGCCCAGGCGGTCAGCGATTTGAGCGCGGAAAGCTCGCCGTCCAGAACACTGTGTAATCAAATCTCCGCACTCTATGCGCCCTGTGGGATTGTCTGCTGCACAGTGAGTTGTATTGCGATCCAGGGATACTGCAACAGAATGCTTCGGGCGGGTGTTTATCTGTTTGCTGTGATGAACTGGGTCACGGCGGTGGGGTACAGTATGTTCCCCCTGACCGATGCTGGGAATCCCAACGGCTTTCAAAACATCATGCACCTTGTGGTGACAGTGGCAGTGGTGGTGTTATCTATTGTGTCTTTGGTGATGATATTTTATGGCGGCTGGCATAAAAGAGCGTGCCGTTCCCTGGGCTTGTATGCGGCTGTCGCTCTGCTGCTGATGCTTGTGGGGGGAATCGGGGTGAACATAGCGCCGAAAGAATATTTGGGCCTTCTGGAGCGCTTCAGTTTGTTCTCCGTCACGGGTTTTAATGCGGTGCTTGGAATCTATTTATTCAAAGGATGGGAAAAACAATGAGCAAATATAATCCTCTTTGGACGTACATACAAGGACAGAGCGGTCAAACGCTGCTGCTGCGTTTTGCAGAAATCGAAACCATCTGTGGCCTGCCCATTGATCACTCTTTTCTGCAATATAAAAAGGAATTGTTGGCCTATGGCTGGCAGGTGGAGAGGATCTCCATGAAACAGCAGACAGTCCGCTTCCGGAAAAGCGGGCAGGAAACACAGAGGTAACAATATGGCAACGAGTAAGGAATATCTGCATTTTATTCTGGATCAGCTTTCGGACTTGACGGAAATATCTTATCGCTGTGCCTTTGGCGAGTACATGATCTATTACCGCGGAAAGATCGCGGCCTATCTGTGCGATGACCGGTTGCTGGTAAAGCCGGTCCCCAGCGCGGTCCGTATGATGCCGGATGCCCGCTATGAGCCGCCCTATGAGGGCGCAAAGGATATGCTGCTTGTGGAGAACGTGGACGACCATAATTCTATTTTGACAGTCCGTACGAATGCAGGATATACACATTGGGTGTTGTTGTATGACAACAAATATTATGACCCTGAGTTTGGCTTGATTGAAGGTGCGTACACGCACGGTAAAATCACATCATTCTTGGAGATATATGGGTGATGGAAATGTACATCAGGAAACTCAGCACAAATGTGAATTGTCCGTGTAAAAAGAAAAAGTGTGAACATCACGGAAAGTGTGACGAATGCAGAAAACATCATGCCGGCTCAAAACGTCCGAGACCTTGTGAAAGAAAGAGATCCTGTAAGTTGTTTGGCAGATGAATTGACATGGATCGGGAAAGGTCCATAAGGAAACGGAGGAAATTATGATTACAATTTATGTTTATATTCTTGATACTTTAGCCGACTGGGAGCTTGGGTATGTTACTGCGGAATTGAATTCCGGGCGTTTTTTCAAAAAAGGCGCGCCTTGTGTATCGGTTAAGACGGTCAGCTTCTCAAAAGAGCCAGTAAAAACAATGGGCGGATTGACCATCGTGCCCGATTGCGGTATCAATGATATTGCTGTGCGTGAAACAAGTGTGCTGCTGTTACCGGGCGCAAATACATGGAATGACCCGAAACATGGCGCGGTCATCGAAAAAGCAGGTGAGCTTCTTTCCGTGGGAGCCACGGTATGCGCCATCTGCGGGGCTACCGTTGCGCTGGCCAACCACGGGTTGCTGGATCAGCGTCCGCACACCAGCAATGGAGCAGGATATCTTGAAATGTTTGCTCCCGGTTATAAAGGGCAAAGTTTCTATGTTGACAAACCCTCCGTTGCGGACAACAATCTGATTACCGCAGCTCCCACCGGAGCTTTGCTGTGGGCGAAACAGATTATTGAGCATTTGGGTGTTTTCCAAGCCAACACACTGGAATCTTGGTATGAATATTTTCGTACTGGTGCGCCTCAACATTTCTTTGCCCTCATACAGACGTTGCCGTCCAGCGATGAAGCTTGAGCTGCCTCTGTCATAAGCAGCATGGGGATGTTGGCATCCAGGGGAATCAAGATTTGGAGAATAAGAAGAAATGGAATTATCGTATAGAAAAGCAGTTAAAGACGATGCAAATTTGCTGATTGATATTTATAACTCTTCTTTTTATGACGATTATGTTCGGTATGGAGAATGTCCTGCCTATGGAAAAACGAAAGAAGGAATGGAATTTTATACTGAAAAATGTGGTTTTAGTGTAGCGAATAAAGTAATGGATGGGAATGTGGAAGTTGTAAATTTTTACAGGAATCGTTAACTTCCAGTTGATAGGGAGAAAAGCAAATGAAAAAGACATTTTCTATTATGATGATACTGGCGGTCTGCGCCGGGCTTCTCAGCGGATGCCGGATATCGGTTCATTTACCCACTGGTCTGTCGTCCTTTTATTACGACAATGTGGAGAAATATGTCGCTGGCGGAGCCAGTATTACCGATACGGTGGAGCGTGTGGAAATTCAATGGCTTAGCGGCAGCGTCAATGTGGCTGCCCACAAGGAGGACATCGTCCGGTTTTCGGAAGAAGCCAATCGGACGCTGACAAATGACAACAGCGTTCATCACTGGCTGGACGGCACGACCTTGCGGATTCAGTTCTGCGACAGCGGTGAGTGGGATTTGAATGGTCTGAAAAAAGATCTGACGGTGCTGCTGCCGGAGGAATTGATGCTGAAAGGATTGAAAATCAACGGTGTGTCCGCCGAGATGGAGGTCGACTCTATTCAGGTGGAAGAACTGAACCTCAATACGATGTCCGGTGATCTGGGAGTCACGGGCTGCAAGATTGCAGAGAGTGCGAATTTCGATACCACATCTGGAGCCGTTACAGCCGAGGTGCTTGGGGCACTGAGAGAGCTGTGTGTAAACACGGTTTCGGGCAAAGCGTCGGTTACAGCGCAGATGGTTGACACAGTTGATATGGATTCTACCAGCGGGGCCTTACTCCTATCTGTGGAAGAGGCACCGGACAGAATTGATATATCCACCGGCTCCGGCACGGTCACGCTCATTTTACCAAAAGATACCGGCATGACCCTCCGCTTTGGTACAGTCAGCGGAAAACTTTCATCAGAGCTGCCCGGTAAGACGGATGGAAAGGATTCTGTTTTCGGGGACGGCACCTGTGCGTGCAGCGTTGAAACGACTTCGGGTGATTTGAGAATACAAGTCAACGGCGGTAAAGAGGAGGACACAAAATGAAATTCAAAAATCCATTGTTGGCCGTTACAGACATGGAAAAATCCGTGGCCTTTTACAAAGAGGTGCTGGGCCTGCGCAAAATCATGGACTTTGGAGCCAACGTAACGCTGACCGGCGGCGTATGCCTTCAAACCTGCGAAACTTGGGCGGAATTTATCGGAATATCCCCCGATGCGCTGGGATGGTATGGCAAAACCGGCGAACTTTATTTTGAGGAGGACGATTTTGACGCCTTCGCGGAAAAGCTGAAGGGGCTGAATATTCACTATGTCCACCTGGTCAAGGAACACCAGTGGGCCAGCGGCATGATGCCGAAGCAGGTAATGGAGCGCATGGGTGTGCCGATGAAGTTTGTAAAAGGATGTATGCAGTAAGGAGAGACAGAAAAGTGAGCAAAAAATTAGGGCTATGGACTGTTTTATTTGTTGTGGGACTGTTTACGGTATTATTCCGGATGGAACTCAGCCGGTACATATCGGACCTGACATCGCTGTTGGCGGCAGGATGTATTCTCGCGGTGATCGCAGGTGCAGGCCTGTTAATGGAACTGTACCGAAGCCGGAGTTGAGGATGTGAAGACGCCGGTATTTGAGATGGACTAATAAGGAGTTTTGGATGAAAAAGAAAAGAAATTTTAGACGGTTCCTGCTGCTGTGGACAGGAGAATTGGTTTCCGCCATAGGCGGCGGACTGACCAGCTTCGGTCTGGGTGTCTATGTATTTGAGCAGACCGGACGTGCAGCGGACATGGCCCTCGTTACCCTTCTGGCCTTTTTGCCGACACTGCTTCTCAGCGTTCCGGCAGGTGTTCTGGCGGATCGCTATGACAGAAGGCTGCTCATGATGCTTGGGGATGGCTGTTCTGCGGTTGGTATTCTGTTTATCTTGTTTTGCATGTTAAGCGGCGGAGCCAGCTTTACGGAAATTTGCATCGGCGTGACGATCAGCTCAGTCTTTTCTTCTCTGTTGGAACCTTCCTACCGTGCGACAGTGACAGACCTTTTGGATGCAGAGGAATATTCCAGATCCAGCGGGATGGTCAGTCTTGCAGGAAGCGCCAGGTACCTCATTTCCCCTATTCTTGCCGGAGTGCTTTTGACTGTATCGAATATCCGGCTGCTTTTGATCGTCGATGTCGGTACTTTCTTCCTGACGGTGATCTGTACCGGCGTGGTCCGGAAAGGTCTGGCAGCAAAAGCGACAGAAAAGAAGGAACCGTTTTTGACCGCCCTGCAAGTGGGATGGCAGGCTGTTACGGAAAAAAGAGGGGTTTTCCTTTTGATCCTGCTTTCCTCTGTTATGACCTGCTTTATGGGGGCCTTTCAGATTCTGGCGGAGCCGCTGATCCTGGATTTTGCAGACAGTGCCACATTGGGAATTGGGGAAACAGTCTGTGCCAGCGGCATGCTGGTTTCCGGTTTGTTTTTGGGAACCAGGGGAATTAAAAAAGGCTATGTGAAAGTCTTATCTGCATCCCTTACCGCAGCAGGCGTTGCAATGATGATATTCGGACTGAAGGAAAATATCTACCTGATCTGTGCTGCGGGATTTTTATTCTTTGCCATGCTTCCTTTTGCGAATAATTGTCTGGATTACCTTGTCAGGACAAATATTGCGGATGAATTGCAAGGCAGGGCATGGGGCTTCATCGGATTTTTATCGCAGATTGGTTATGTAGTGGCCTATGGTCTGGTGGGTGTCTTAGCCGACAGGATTGGCGATCAGTTTCAGATTGGCGTCGGACGAGGCGCTGCCGCGGTCATCATGGTATCCGGGCTGCTGCTTGGTATTATGGCGTTGGCTATTTATCCTATAAAAGCGGTGCGTAAACTGGAGAATGGAATGTCCCAAGCCGATAAAACTATATAAAGGTATGCTCATTGAAATGAGTCTCTCATAACTATGAAAAAAAGAAATACAAATATACCCAATTATATTACCATCCTGCGCATAGTCGGAACAGTGTGTCTGATGCCTACCTATCCACTTTCTCCCATTCTGTGGATACGGATTCCGGTTGAAATTTGGTATGCAGTTGCAATGGTTTTGCTGCTTCGGCTTTCGGCATATCTCGCTGCGGCAGTCAAATTCTGACAGTTTGCGTCCTTGCATACTTACATGAACAAACTGACAGGCATGGCGGTAAGGAGCTACTACGTTACCTTTGCAGGCAGAAAGGAGACTGTGAAATGCAATGAAGCATATTTTGATCTCTGGCCTTGTAAATACGGAAACCACGGTGCAGGTGCGCCAGTTTCCGATCCGCTATTACCCCATTGGTTATCCTTTCTTTGGGGTAAATACCGCCGCTTCCGGCGTAGCCTACAATATTGCTATAGCCTTGAATACATTGGGCGATCATGTCACGCTGCTGTCTATGACAGGAAATGATTTTCCGGCAGCTTACATAAAAGAAGATCTCATGGTGTACGGAATTGATACGAGCTATATCAGGCCACAGCTGCGGCAGACGCCAAACTCGGTTGTTTTATATGATGCAGAAGGAAAACGTCAAGTCTACTGCGATCTCAAGGATATTCAGGAGGCTTCCTACAGCTTTGAGAAAAACCTGCTGGACCATGTGGATCTGGTTGCTGCCTGCAACACCAATTTCAACAGGGAACTTCTGCATCTGGCAAAAGCAGCAGGCAAGCCCATTGCCACCGATGTCCATGTTCTATCCGATCTTCATGATTCTTATAACCGGGAATTCATGGAATATGCGGACATTCTGTTCTTGAGTGATGAGGGTATCGGGGCAGACTACCGTGGCTTCCTGCTAGAATTGGTCCAGACCTATGGCAGTAAGATCATTATTCTGGGCCGTGGGAACAAAGGCGCGGCTATATACCAAAGTTCAGACCGCCAAATCCATGAGCAGGCCGCTGTATGTGTCGGTGAAGTGGTAAATACGGTGGGAGCGGGAGACGCTCTGTTCAGCGCGTTCCTCCATTATTATATCCAGGGCTTTTCTCCCCTGGATGCTCTAACCCGTGCGCAGCTATTCGCTTCCGCCAAAATCCGTGTCAGCGGAGCGGCAAAAGGATTTGTGACAGAAGATGCACTTCAAGCGATTTATGAACGGTCTGAGGAAAGGAAGGTTTTGTAATGCGATTGTTGATTGTCAACACTCTTTCCAAGGATGATCCTGCAGCACTGGAGGCAATTCAGGAGCTGTGCATGACCGTTCCAGACTGCAAGGTTATCCACGTTTACGAGATGGACATCCGCCCCTGTGTTGGATGCAATTTCTGCTGGCTGAAAACACCAGGAATCTGTTCTATCAAGGACGGCTATGAAGAAATACTCAAGGGCTACCTTGCTTACGATGCCATTATTTCCATTGCAGATGAAGTCATTGATGTGGGACCTCTGGCTGGAAAAGACGGCGGATGCCCATCAAACCGAACCCATGGAAACCAAAAGAGTTTTTTCCTATCCGTGATGCCTGTCTGCATAACCTGGATCATATTTCAGTGGATATTCCGCTTCATGTACTTACCGTTGTAACGGGCGTTGCCGGGTCTGGAAAGAGTACCTTGATCCGGGATGTCTTTGCCCGTCAATATGCAGACCAGGTGGTGTTGGTCGATCAATCTCCGGTCACAGCAACCGGGCGTTCCGCTCCCGTCACTTTCCTGGGATTTTTCGATGAAATTCGGAAGGTTCTGGCTAAAGAAAATGGTGTGGATGCATCCCTGTTCTCTTTCAATAGCAAAGTTTGAATCTGTCTGCGGAGGATGCCTGCAGCTTTGGGACAAGCATTTCATGGACGAGCATGTCTTTGGAGTGTTGGGCCTCCCGGTTGTTGTGACCGGCGATCTTCTGGTTGACGCTCTGGCACAGTTGCCGGAGGGCAAGCGGGATGTGATCCTGCTGTCCTACTTCCTGGGTATGACGGACCGTGAGATCAGCGAGAAGCTGAACATCGTCCATCAGACCGTATCGAAGCGGCGGCTTATCACACTGAAAGAATTGCGCGAATATCTGATGAAGGAGGGATTTGAATGGTCGAACAAGTGAAACCTATCCCGGTGCCTGTGATTCTGGCAGCCGTGAGCGGCGGCGAGGAAAAGGCGAGTTCCAAGGAAGAACAGGCTGCCGGTACCACGATAGAAGATTTCGCCATGACGTTGTGTACGCTGAGTTTGTTTGGATTTCCACGAGACCGCGATGTATCATTTCGGCCGCAAACACGCAGAATGCAACATTTATTTGCTGCGGTACCGGAGGAAAAACTCAGAAGAGACCGGAAATTCATGGAGCACAGAGATGATTCGTCTGTTGTCAGATGCCAATACCCGCCGCAAAGAACTGATACGACAGAAAAGCTTCTTCACGGAGGAGGAATCTGACCGAATCATAAAACAATTTGAGGAGCTGTTGACTAAAGGATATGAGCAGAATCGGAAAACGCAGAATAAATATGCGTCATCTGAGGAGTTGACCCTGCTCAACCGACTAACAAAATATGAGAATAACCACCTTCTGTTCCTGCGTAATGCGGATGTAAAATTCCATAATAATGATTCGGAACGGGATCTCCGAAAGTGTAAGTCACACCAGAAGATGTCCGGTGGTTTCAGAAAGGAAAGCGGCAGCAAACTGTACTGTGATATCATGAGTATCATAGAAACCTGTAAGAAAAAACAAATGCAGGTATTTGGAAGTATCTACAGTATATTTGCTGGTCAACGGGCCATTTATTGACCCGTTTTTTCCAATGTCTTTTTTAGAACCGCTCAGCCGTTAGGCTGAATAGTTACGTTGGAATGGTTGGAATTGGAACATTTTCTCTCAAACTCCTTGACAACTGAAATCAAAAGGAGTATAATATTTGAAATTATTTAGGAGGTAAGGCAATGTTGAATTGTATCGACCGTTTTAATAATGTATTCGTTATGCAGTCCGCAGTCCCTGCTTATTATTGGCAGAACAACGGGCTTACATTGCTATACCCTTATTCAAGTAATTAGAGTGTATTTCTAATCTGATTAAGCTAAACGCAGTGCAAGCTATGAGTGAATTTTAGCTTGCACTGTTTTTTTATACTTTTTTATAGGAGTTTCGATATGGAAACGAAAGACTATTTAACAAATTATTATGAGAGATACGATGAAGAAGGTCGTCTTATCTCAAAACACGGAATGGTAGAGTATATCACTACTATGAAATATATTGAAAAGTATCTCAAGCCAAATATGCGAGTCTTGGAGATTGGTGCAGCAACAGGTCGATATAGCCACGCTTTGGCACAAAAAGGCCATCGAGTGGATGCAGTCGAATTAGTTGAGCATAATATAGAAATCTTCAAGCAAAACACGATCGTAGGCGAACCCGTAACAATCACGCAAGGTAATGCTATGGATTTGTCTGATTTTAGATCTATAACATCATCGAAAAATGTATGCTCAACACAGAAACATTCGACACCTTTTCAAATCCGTGGGACATATTCGAGCTACATCGAAAGGAAGATATTGATAAGCTCCGTTCAGAGTTCAATGTTACTCAACTTCATTTCATTGCTACTGACGGCTACACAAATCGTATGAGAGAAAACGTAGACCAAATGGATGATCGAATGTACGAACTGTATCTAAAATATCATCTTGCCATTTGCGAAAGACAAGATATGGTCGGTTACTCTCATCACACACTTGATATATTTAGAAAGGAATAAGAAAAATGAACATAAATATACGAACCGCAGTCATTGACGATTGTGAGCGTATCCGCCCACTTCAGAAAGAGATTGCAGACTTACACCATAAAGGCAGACCTGACTTATTCAAAACCGAAGCTCGCTACTTTACAAAGGAAGCATTTGCAGAAAGGTTAAATGATCCGAAACACACTATCTACATTGCCGAAACTGATAATGGCGAGGTTATAGGATACGCTTTTGCTTGGATTGTTTCTTACAGAAACCACTCTACATACATCGACTTTGACTGTTTCTACATTGATGATATTTGTGTCTTAAAATCCCATCAAAGAAACGGAATTGGAAGAAAGCTGTTTGAGTGTTGTAAAGAAAAGGCTCAAGAGAAGAAATGCAAAATGATTGAACTTGGCGTATGGGGATTTAACAAGGATGCGATTGCATTTTATGAGAACTGCGGAATGACCGACCGTATCCGCAGAATGGAATATAGATTGGAGGATTAACAAATGATTACGCATAAAGGAACACAAACTATACATACTGAAAGACTTATACTACGAAGATTTACTGTTGACGATGCTCAAGCAATGTTTGAGAATTGGGCAAACGATGAAAGAGTTACACGCTACCTAACTTGGTGTCCTCACGAGTCACCTGAAGCAACAAAACAACTCTTGGAACTTTGGTGTGCCGCATACGAGAAACCGAACACATATAATTGGGTTATGGAATACGAAGGGACACCGATCGGCAATATCAGCGTTGTTCGATTGAGTGAAAAGTGCGAATATGCGGATCTTGGCTACTGTATGGGTTACGCTTATTGGAATAAAGGCTTTATGCCTGAAGCTGCAAAAGCAGTCATTGACTATCTCTTTGCCGAAATTGGTGTAAACCGTGTTGGAATATCTCACGCTGTTAAAAATCCTGCTTCGGGTAGAGTTGCCCAAAAATGCGGTCTTACATTTGAAGGAACAAAGCGTGAATACTTCAAAACCTCGACCGGAGAATTTCTCGATATATCCGATTACGGTATTATTAGAAGCGAATGGGAAAACATAAGGCAGGAAAAATAATTGTATTTAAATAACTATGGCGGCAAGAAGAATCATTCTCCTTGCCGCCGTATACTTGTTTTCGTAGTTTTATCATAACCTCGTCAACCGCATCCGTGTATCTGCCTTGTGCAATCAGCTTGTTGCGGTAGGCGAGCAGAGCGTTCATCCTGCCGACCCATAACATAGGTCTTTCGGCTTTCAACTTTTCAGTAATGCCCTCACGATCCGCCCGTTGCTTCATCAGGCGGTCAAACAGTTCCTGTGCCTGTTCTTCAACATTGCCTGCCGCTGCCCCCATACGCCGATATGCCGTTCTTCTTTTTCGGCGGGTAATTTCAAACAGGGGATATAATAATCGCCCTGCAACTCATACCAAAGATCGTTGTTTTCGTGATAAATGTACTTGTCCATTCTGAAATCCTCCAGTATAATATATTCGCACATATGTTACAGTTTCCAGATTGCCACTCGCTGTTATAGCTTGTTATCAGATTTTCCTTCCCTTATTTTTGCCCTTATGAAGTAAATTGGGGAGAGCCTGTCATTTCTTGAAGTCTAAGTATGGTAAACAGATATGAAATGGAGAATTCCAAATGAATGGCAGGCAATCGGATAACTCCATAGTACCGTAGATATCGGGTAATGACGATGGAGGAAAGGAGCTGCATAATAACGGTCTTTCTGAGGACACATCAACCGTACTCAGGGACGGAGATATTGATGAAAACGAAATTAGAGAGAATAGCAGACAAGTCGGCTCATGAGCCGAGACTGGAATTCATATCTTTGTATCATCTAATCAACAGGGAATTATTGATACAGTGCCATAAGGAACTGGACGGAAATAAAGCTGGTGGAATTGACGAGATTACAAAGAAAGAATACGGAAGAAATCTGGAACAAAACATTGAAAGTTTGGTTGACAGGCTGAAAAGTAAGTCATATAAACCACAGCCGTCGCTTCGGGTGTATATTCCGAAAAGCAATGGAAAACTAATACCATTGGGTATCGGGGATGCCACGGAGCGGTCAAAGAGCTGTACTATAGGCTAAACCACACGAAAATCTGTTATGTAGTTGATGCGGATATAAAAGGGTTCTTTGACCATATGAAGAAGAATGGATAATAAGATTTCTGAATCTGTATATTAAAGACTCAAACATACTATGGCTTGTGAAGAAATATCTGAAAGCCGGGGTAATGGATAAAGGGGAGTTTCTGACAAATATTTACATGCACAATGTACTGACACTGTGGTATAAGTTAATCATAGCAAAAGGAAGCAAGGGTGAGAACTTTCTGATTGTGTATGCGGATGATTTCATTGCGGAATTCCAGTACAAATGGGACGCGGAGAGATACTATCAGCTTAAAAAGGACCGGATGGAAAAGTTTGGACTGGAACTGGAAGAAAGTAAAAGCAGAATGTTAGAAAGTGGAGCTTATCTGGCGCGTTCAAAAGAGAAACATGGAGAAAATAAAGGATATGAAAGTCTGGCTGTATGCGAATCGTGACCAGAAACTGCGGAAACTAATGGGGATGCTCAATCTGAAACTTGCAGGGCATTATAGATACTATGGTGTCAGTTACACGCGCGAAGGATTTATTGAAATGCTGAAATACTATCCACTGGTAACACCGAATATATACGTCAGCTTATTTTGAAACTGCGAATGTTATTATGAGGAGCCGTATGCGGGAAATCTGCACGTACGGATCTGTGAGGGGCTTACATTGTGAGTTGTAAGTCTACTCGACTGTGAGGTGTGATTTTATGGAGTTGACAGACGAAATCAAAAAATTATTGTACTATTGCGGTGCTGATTTGATTGGAATTGGGGATATGAGTGAGGTTGAAAATTGTAATTTTAAAACAGGAATTTCTATCGCTGTTGCACTACCTAAAGACATCATCATTGATTTACAGGAAGCTCCAACGAAAGAATATTATGATTTATATTATTCTTTAAACAAGAAATTAAATGAAATCGTTATGGCAGGAGAAGACTTTTTGAAAAAAAGAGGATTTGAAGCTTATGCACAGACCACAGGGCGCGTGGAAGTAAATCAAAATAAACGCTCTAAACTCCCCCATAAAACGGTAGCAACAAGGAGCGGACTTGGCTGGATTGGGAAAAATTGTTTATTGGTAACTTCTCAATATGGTTCTGCCATACGTATTTCTTCTTTGCTGACCAATGCACCTTTGAAATGTGATGAGCCGGTCAATCAATCCTATTGTGGAATGTGTAGCCAATGTGTAAAAAATTGTCCAGCACAGGCATTAAAGAACAGTTTATGGACGGTTGGTATGCCAAGAGAAAGAATTGTGGATATAGAAAAGTGTTACAAAAAACAAGTAGAGATAATGTCAAAAAGTACAGGCATTGAAACAGATTTATGCGGAAAATGTTTTGCGGTTTGTTCATATACCAAAAGATATCTGCAAGATAGAACTTTATAAATTCCAGTTTTGTTGAATTCACAGGGGTAGCGTTTTGGGACGCTGCCTTCATTCTTTCTATTTCCCTACTCCCAAAATCCTGCGGTTTATGGTAGAATAATCGCAGTAGTACCCCCAAAAAAATTCTTACTACGATTTTACTACGTTTCATGTCCCGGGCTTGCTCTGATTTGCCGCATTTTGCTTATTCTGTGAAAAATTTAATAATCTCAGAGCAAAAATTATAATCGGCAAACTGCGGCAAATTGGGGCAGAACACGGCATTTTAGGAGGATTTTCGTTTATGATAAAAGTATTATTCGTCTGCCACGGCAGTACACTGGCAACTCTCTAAAAAGTCTTGATTTATCGGGGAAAGGGAAGCTTCACAGTTCTGTTTTAGACCAGGTTTAGACCATTTGAAATGTGTAAAAATTAATGAAAAAACATGCAGATGGGGAGCCTTGTTGCAAATATATTCATATAGAAAATTACACAACGGAGATAATTTTTGAGAGGAAAAATCATCCGGTGATGTGTGGAAATGTATCCATACGTCACCGGATTTTTTACGTTTCGGGATTAGATTCCTGATCGCGTTTCATGGCTTCATCGATTGCTCTATTGATAAAGGCTGTGGCACTTTCACCCATCTTTTCTGCGTGGTCCTTAATGATGGCACGCTTCTCTGGGGTGACACGAACCTTAATTTCAACGAAACGGTCATTATATTTTTTGTTCGCTCTTCTGCGAGCTTCGGTTAAGCCCTTATAGGAACCATTTTTCTCTTCACTCATGACAGCCTCCAGTATGTGTATTGGCAGATTTGCCTGTGAAAAGTATAGCACAGATTGATACATAAGACTATGTAAGATTTTCAAAAAATGACATTTGATTGAAAAAGGAGACAAGCTTATGAAAAATCAGAAGATTAGAAGCATGAAGGTTCACGAACAGAGCGGATATAACTACAAGGCAACACCTACCATCATTCTCAAAGGTCAATGGCTCAAGAAAATGGGATTTGAGATTGGTGACTACATCACTGTCAGCTGTGAGGATGGGAAGTTGATTATTACTCCGGATGCAGAAAAGGCTGCAATGGCAAAGGCAGAAGCAGAATTCATGGAGAAGGGAATGAAGAAGCTTCAGAAGCGTTTTCAGGCGGAGAAGGAACAGCTCCATGCGCAGTTTGTGGCTGAGAGAAATACAGAATATAACGGAAGAGAGGTGCAGTGATTATGGGAAAGATTATTGTCATCGGTTCACAAAAAGGTGGCGTGGGTAAGACCACGACCACACTTAACCTGGCCTATTCTTTGAAGGAGTTGGGAAAGAAGGTATTGACGGTAGACTTTGATAGTCAAGCAAATCTGACTACCTGCTACGGAGTAGAAGATACTGGAGCACTGGAATATACGATTGGTCATCTGATGATGGCTCAGATGGAAGAAGAGGTGACAGAGAGCTTTGAAGATTATATTCAGAGTAGAGACGGCGTGGATTATCTTCCATCATCTATTTATCTGTCTGTGGTGGATGCAAAGCTTAGAACAGAAATGGGTGCGGAGAGGATGCTGGCAGAGGTTCTGGAACCATTGAAGAGCAGATATGATTACATACTGATTGATACCTGCCCGTCCTTGGGAATGCTTACCATCAATGCATTGGCTGCGGCAGATGAGGTGATTATTACGGTAAATCCTCAGCTTCTGGCGATGATGGGATTGCAGGATTTTCTAAGAATTGTAGGAAAGATTAAGAAGCGAATCAATCCGAAGTTGGAGATCGCAGGCATTCTCTTAACCATGTGTGAGAGCAGAACCACTCTTTGTAAAGTTCTGACAGAAGAAGTGACCGGAAGCTTCCAGGGGAAAATCAAAGTATTTGATACAAGGATACCGGCAACGGTCAAGGTGGGAGAGAGTATTTACTACAATATGTCGATTGCTCAGTATAGCAAAAAGGCATCTGCAGGAATCGCATATAGAAAATTTGCAAAGGAGATAATTGCGTATGAAGACTAATTCAAAGAGAAAAGTATTTGGTGATGCAGTAGATTTGCTGA
Source organism: Ruminococcus sp. 5_1_39BFAA (assembly GCF_964240875.1). Lineage (NCBI taxonomy): Bacteria > Bacillati > Bacillota > Clostridia > Eubacteriales > Oscillospiraceae > Ruminococcus > Ruminococcus sp. 5_1_39BFAA. The sequence continues at coordinate 45,340 of NZ_CAXSVO010000026.1, forward strand.
TGGGAGATATGGAAGAAGTAACAATGCCAAGAGGTGTCCAGATGGTACCGGTGAAGAGTATACAGCCGTTCCATGACCATCCATTTCATCTGTATGAGGGAGAACGCTTAGAAGATATGATTGCAAGTGTGAAGGAGCACGGAGTGCTCAATCCGGTTATTGTACAGAAGCTTGATACCGGTTATGAAATGCTTTCCGGGCATAACCGTTGGAATGCAGCTAAGTTGGCAGGAATTAAAGAAATACCAGCGATAGTAAAGACTGGATTATCTGAGGAAGAGGCTTATGTTTATGTGATTGAAACGAATCTGATGCAAAGGTCATTTTCGGATTTGGCAATATCGGAGAAGGCAGCGGTGCTGAAGGCAAGGTATGAAAAGGGCTCCTGTCAGGGAAAGAGAAATGATATCTTGAATGAGATTGCAAGGTTAGAGGGCAAGTCCTCAGATGTAACTTCTGGTCACTGTGACCAGAAGTTGACTACCCGGGATGCCATTGGCAAAGAATATGAATTGTCCGGTAGCTCTGTGGGGAGATTACTTAAGCTGAATGACCTGATTAAACCCTTCAAGGATATGGTGGATAGAGGTGCCCTCTATACGAAGGTGGCATTACAGCTGGCTTTCCTTCCGGAGAATGAGCAGACGATGGTATATGAGATTATGAAGGAGAAGAAAACTAAAATCACCATAGAGATGCTTATGAAGCTTAGAAGTCATTCTGGTGCTCTGACAGAGGCAATGGTAAAAAGATATTTAAGTACAGAAACCATCAAAAAGAAATGCTACAAGATTCCAGGCAGAATTGTGGAGAAATATTTTGAGGGAATGGACCCGAACCAGGTGGATGCAATAGTGGAACAGGCATTGGAGGCCTGGTTCAGTAAGGAGGCTGCGAATGTTTGAACAGAAGAGCCTTGATAAGATTGATGGAGATTACTTCAATATCATAATTGCTGATAGCCAGGATGTGACGATACAGAGCAGGAATACCGGGCATTACTGGTACCTGCATTGTGCCGGATATCCTACAGAGGAAGCTTTGATCATATTCCATAAGCATCGTTTTAAGGATGGATATCATCAGCACGGACACGCCAGGAGTCTGAGACAGGCGATTAAGAGTATTGTGAGACACGATGATTATCAGTTGAATGTAAGAAAATGCGTATAACATAAAAGGCAGCGGTATCTTCGAAGTGAGGATACCGCTGTTTTCAGGTTAAGCAAGAAGCTTATTCACCGAAATAAAGTTTCTTTGCAAGAGCCTGGGCTGCTTTGATGTCAGCATATCCCTGGGATTTACCAAGACCTAATTCATCAAGAATCTGTCCTTTGGTGTAATCCTCGCAGATAAGGTCGAGAATACGACCATACTTAGGATTGATTTCGTGAATCTTTTTTAAGAGATCTTGAATAATCATACGGAGCATAACCGTCTCTTCCAGATTCTCCGGAGAGGCAGGTTCAAAGCCTTTGCTATCTTCTGATGCAGCTTCATCCATAAACTGGTCAAGGGAGAGAACATCATCTGTCTTAAAGGATGCAAAGTGTTCTCTGACATCGGCATTGAACTGTTTAAGGGCAGCAGGCTTGTCCTCAATTTTTACAGGAGCAAATGCTACCAGAACCTTGTTAGGTCCGATACGCCAGGTCTCAAGGTTGTCCTGACACATATTGAAATGTTTCACCATTTCCCAGTCCACACGGATTGGTACGAGGCATTCTCCCGGATTAAGCGGGAGATTGTTGTAACTGCAACGGTTGTCGTAGTTGTGTTTGTCGTTGATTGACTGATGATTTTCAGTATTTGTCTGTACATTTACATTGATTTCCATATCGTGCGGCCTCCAGTGTCCGCTGAATGCGGAACGAAGGCTTCGATATGAAATTTAGATAAGCATCGATTGTCTTATTCATGGTACGTCTCCGTTCCGTAAAATAAGCAATCAGGCTTCTTAGCCCCTGATGCGGTTAATTGGGTTCATCACGCCACAACCTAAGAAGATGCTGGCCAAGCAGTTGTTTTGTGATGTTCTTACAGAGAAAAGAAAATGTTCACGTACGTAAAGAAAATATCGATTTTTCTCCTAATGTGTGATATAATGAAATATCATGGTGAAATTCTCTTCTTTTCTCATTTGGAACACTTTTATTGTAGAAAAAAATAAGGGAAAAATCGTTTGGGACGAGTTGGTTGAAAGTTGAGGATGAGTTGCAATTTTGGGAGGTGAAAGCATTGGCAGAATTGGTTTTTGCAACCTATTTAAAAGAACTGAAAAATGCATGGGCAGAAGAAATCGCAGATCCAGATTTGATTAATCTACTATATGATGCTGTTTCTGAACCTATGGAGTTGGTAAACAAAGAAAATGGCACTATCACGACCGAAAAATCTGCGGCTAGTAAGATTGTGAATCGTCAAAAAGGCGGGAATGCGCTAAAAGTTATACGAACTAATGCAAATAAGGATAAAGTGCGGTCCAACATTGAACAATATTTCGAGAAAAATGTGGTAAAGAGATTACATAGTGACTGTATAGATGATTTGATTTCTAATCTTAAGAAGATAATCGAGGGGGATTCGTCGATATCGGAAGCGAAAAAGGAAGAATTATTAAAGAATGCCTCTAGGAATAAAGTTGCAGCGTTCTTGGGGTTTACTTATCTGTATTCATTGACAAGAGATAATGTTTTGAAAGAGATAAGAATAAAAACAACACAAGAAATTGAAGATTATAAAAGACATCCACTAAGAGAGATACCTACTCCACCAGAAGTAATAGAGGAAGAACGGAAATATGCAGATGCTCTGATGGCCGTATATGGTCAGGCAGAGGGTATTCCTGACTTTGATGAGTCTATGATTGCAGGGTTTCCAAAGCATCAACAGCATTTTTCAGATCAACGAGGTTACTATTTTGCGGCAGAAGCTGTAAGACGAGGAACGCGCGACATATACAGTGATGAAAGTCAGTTCGATGTATTGAAGAATGAGACTTATGAAGGTGTAAAGGAAGTTTGGGAAGAAGAATACAAAAGTGGATATGCACGATTGCGCAAAGTGATGTCGCAGGCATCTGCTACGAGAGTTGATAAGTGTTGGTTAAGCAGAGATACTGATTGGGTAGGAAATCCACAGAAGAAAGGTGTGTGCCATTTCCTTGTTAAAGAAGGGAAATTGGACGGATGGGTACGAGACGATGATGAACAGGCTATTTAATACTGTGTTTGAAAACTCGCTAAGAATGCTTCTTCTTTTGAATTTATACGAGATGCCTCAAACATTGGATATGTTATATGCAGTTGATTTTATGACACAGTACGGAAAAACCTTTGGTATTACAAATGAAGAGTTGAATGGAAGCAATCCATTCAAATTCAGTGAGTTTACCGGTCGAAGAGATTTGGTGAAGGAGAGTCTACGGCAGTTAGTATTAAAAGGATTAGTGCAACCAGTCGAAACAAGTAAGGGAATGTCGTACGTGATTTCATCTGAGGGAGAAGAGTATTGTGCTATGTTGGATAGCGAGTTTGCAATGAAATATAAAGAATATGCAAGCAAAACAATTGCGATGATTGGGAATAAATCTGAAAGGCAAATTATAAGTCAGATAAATAAGTTGTCGACATCACTGTGAAAGGAGATTGGCTGATGAGCAGATTTTTTATAAAGCAAATATCCGTTACTGGAGAAAAGGTTTTATTTTCTGAAGTGTCATTCAATGATGGAGTGAATATTATTTACGGACCTTCAAATGCAGGTAAATCATATATAATCAATTGCATAAATTTTATGTTTGCCGGAGACCCACCTTTCACTAAGTCATCGACTGGGTATGATACGGTTACGATGACAATGGAGTCGGATGATGGATATGCAATATCTATGACCAGAAAGATTATCGATGGAAAAAACGGTGAAGTGGGTGAAAACTCCGTAGAAGTGATCAGTAATTATCCAAATGTAGAGAGCGGGCCATATAGCATTAGTAAAAATGAGTACAGTGATCTTTTATTGAAATTGATGGGAATTAATGAACATCACAAGATTATTTCAACAGAAGGATTTGATTCTCAAAGCTTAGGAATACGTACTTTGATACATTTCTTTTTTATAGATGAAGAACATATTTTTGGAAAAAGAACTGTTCTAGATTCACCAAGCTACAGCAAGATTAATGCATACCTGTGTGCATTGAATTTCTTGTTGACCGGTGATGATTCTATGCATTTGATGCCGGAAGAAACTAAGGAAGAACGTGAGCGGAGAATCACTGAGCGTACAGGAGTTATTGCCTATTTGAATCAGAAAATTGAAGAATTATCTCAAAGAAAAGCGGAGCTCGAGGCTAGGGAAGCAGTTGGGGAAACTGATGCAGAAGGAAGAATAGAAGAGTTACTTTCAGCGATTGAAGAGATAGAAAATGAAATAGGAACAGCTTCATCAGAAAATAGAGAATTAGTGAGAGAGAGATACGAAATTAGTACGAAAATTGAGGAAGCATTGTTCCTTAAAGATAGGTATCGTGTATTAAAATCTCAATATGAAGCGGACATATTGCGCCTACAATTTATATGCGATGGAGAAAGAAAAGAAGATACTATTGATGAGGCAGTTGCGTGTCCATTTTGTAATCATGAAATAGAAAAAGGAACTGTAGCGCATGAATCATACATAGAGTCTGCAACAATAGAGATTCAAAGGATTCAGCTACAGATCAGTGATTTGATTTCTGCTGAATCAGATGTTTGCGAAGGCATTGATAAGTACGAAAGAAAATTGCAAGAGATAGATGATCAGATTGCTGAAATTACAAATTCGATTAATGGAGAATTAAAACCAAGGGCTGCAGAACTCAGGCAGTCTGTTGAAGCTTATAAAGAAATTTTAAGAGCTAAGCAAGAGATATATGCAATTGATGCTATGGCAACAGAGCTTAATACAGATGTATTTGAAAAAGAAAATGAAGAAGATGGTGAAAGTGCAAAGTTTAAAGGAAGAGAACTTATCGATAAAGATACCTGGAAGGTTTTGAGTGATAACCTAAATTCAATGATAAAAGAGTGTGGATATCCAAATTCACCGGAATCCAGATTGAATATAGATACATTAGATGTGGTAGTTGGTGGAAAATTTAAGAAGGATCAAGGAAAGGGATATAGAGCCTATCTGAATACAATTATGTTATTTAACCTTATGAAGTATTTGGAAGAAAACGCAATTTATGCACCACATCTTTTGATTTTAGATTCACCAATACTGTCCTTAAAGGAGAAAAAACACAAAATTACAGAGAAAGAAAAAGCCACACCTGGAATGCGGGAATCCCTGTTCAAATATATTGTAAATCATTACGGAAACAATCAGGTGATTATTGCAGAAAATGAAATTCCGGAAGGAGTAGATTACTCATCTGTTAATTTAATTGAATATACAACAGACGAAAGAGAAGGCACCTATGGGTTCCTTAAAAGCGTAAAAAATTAATAGTTGTTGAAGAACTAAGAGGAGAACTTATATGGCGAAGGTAATCAGTTATAACAAACTTTGGAAATTGTTAATTGATCGCGGACTTAAGCGCACGGACTTGAAGGATATGTGCAAAATTAGTTCAGCTTCAATTGCAAAGCTTGGAAAAAATGAAAACCTGACGACGGGAGTCCTGCAAAAGATATGCACGGGACTAGAATGCGATGTGTCGGATATTATGGAGATGATTGATGTCCCGGATGAATTAATCGAAGATGGACAATAATTAAGCTGAAATAGAATGACAATTCTAATAGACAATACTTGAGGAGGTGGACTAATGGCTTTTGATTTTGGAAACGCAAATGATCAACAGAAAGAAGCTATTCAGACAACAGAAGGCCCATTGCTAATAATAGCTGGCCCAGGAACCGGAAAAACATTTACTCTTGTTAAGCGTATAGTCTATCTAATAACTGAAAGAGGAATACAACCTGAAGAAATAATGGTTGCTACTTTTACAGAAAAGGCTGCAAAGGAGCTTATTACTCGTATCACTAATGAATTGTATAAGATGGGGGTTCAAGTGAACCTTAATGAGATGTATGTAGGAACATTTCATTCTATATGCCTTCGAGTAATAAAGGAGCATTTGGAATACACGAGAGTTAAGAAAAATTATCGAATGCTGGATCAGTTTGATCAGAAGTACATGGTTTTTCAACATATAAACGATTTTAGGGCATTACCTCACTATGAGGATATATTTACAAAAAAAATTGGAACATGGAAGCAAGCTGGAGAAATTGCAAAATATGTAAGTAATCTATTAGAAGAGTTGGTGGATGTTAATGGAATGTTGAGAGATTCTAATCCAGCAACTGTTGGTATGGCTAATGTTTTGGCATTATATCAGAAGATAACTGAAGAAGAAAACTTGATTGATTTTTCATCTATTCAAACAGAAGCATATTCTCTTATGCTTAACCATCCGGGGATTTTGGCAGAAATAAGAGAAAAAATTAAATATGTAATGGTTGATGAATACCAAGACACAAATTATATTCAGGAATTAATCGTTTTCCTTATTGCAGGAGAGTCAGAGAATATATGTGTTGTTGGAGATGATGATCAAGGGTTATACCGATTCCGTGGAGCGACCATAAGAAACATTCTTGAATTCCCGGATCATTTTATTGATGGGAAGTGTAAGCGAGTTGATTTGACCATTAATTATCGATCAGAAAAAGAAATTATAGATTTTTATAATGATTGGATGACATCTACTGATGAAAAGTTTGTGTGGAAAAATTTTAGATTTCCCAAGAAGATTGTGCCTGGCAAGAAAGACTATTCTTCAGATACAAGAGTAGTAAAATGTTCTGGAAAGAACGGTGTAGAGGATTGGTATGATAGTGTATACGACTTTGTTATATCGTTGAAGCATCAAGGTGTAATAAAAGATTACAATCAGGTGGCTTTTCTGTGCAAATCGGTTAAGAATGACAAGGTAATTAATCTTATTCAGTATTTGGAAGCTATGAATATACCTGTATATTCGCCGAGATCAGAGATGTTTTTTACTAGGCCTGAAGTTAAAGAAATATTGGGATGTTTGATAATGTGTTTCCCTAATTATTTCTTAAGACTTAAAACAGAAAGTTTTACATATTCTTATCCAGTTCTTTATAGGTACTATCGTGAGGAATGTGTCGAAGCAGCGCAGAAACTTATTAAGGCACATAAAGATCTGAAAAAATGGTATGAAAATATATTGCGTAATCATAGTCAATTGAAAAGTAATACAGATTATGCATTTACTGGTATTATCTATCAATTGCTGGAATTTGAACCTTTTAGGGGATATGTTGGAATTGATATTGGCAGTGGTGTTACAGATGAGAGAGCCGCAAGAAATATATCTATTCTTTCAGCTGTTTTGGGCAAATACGAATATTTGCACAGAATAGAAGTATTTTCGGAGAAAAATATAATAAGTGCTCCGGAAATCTTCTTTAATATGTATATGCGCTTTTTATTTGAAGGTGGAATCACGGAATACGAGGATGATTCTGAGTATGCACCAAGTGGATGTGTCTCTTTTATGACAATTCACCAATCTAAAGGAATGGAATTTCCGGTTGTTATGGTTGATTCATTGTCTGCTGTTCCGAGAACACAATCAGATGGAGTTATTGAAGAGATAGAAAAGAAATATTTTCACAGACCTGCTTTTGAAGCGAAAGAAGATATTAAATTCTTTGACTTTTGGAGATTGTATTATACTGCGTTCTCTAGAGCTCAAAACTTACTAGTTCTTTCTTGCTATGAAAAGAATGGCATCGGAAGAACTCCAAGTAAGTATTTTGAATCTTGTTATAGCACATTACCATCATATAATGATGTAGATTTATCAGAAATGGAATTGGAAATGGTTAAGCCTGTAAATATTAAGAAGTCGTTTTCATTTACATCTCATATCGAATTATATGAGAATTGTTCACTACAGTATAAATTTTTCAAAGAGTTGGGTTTTACACAAATTAGAGTAGGTGCTACTTTGTTTGGAACTCTGGTTCATGAAACAATAGAGGATGTACATCGAGCAGCAATGCGTCACGAAGAGAGTACTATTACGCCGGACAATGTGCGTGCATGGCTCGATACAAATTATTTGACTTTATCTAAGAGTGAACATTCTTATTTGGGTGTCAAGCAGGTTGATGCTGCTTATAGACAGGTGATTGCATATGTAGAACGGATGTCTAATGGTACAGGCTTGACAGGAGATGGAGCAGTGACAGGAGAATCTCTTTGGAGTCATATCCAAGATGCAGAAGTTGATGTGAGCCTTGTAAAGCCAGAATACATACTTAAGGGTACCGTTGATTTGATTCGTGGAGATGGAAATACAGTGGAAATTGTTGACTTTAAGTCGGAGAAAAGACCAGACTTAACTGAACGGTCAGAGGATTTTGAACGCTATAAGCGTCAATTGGAAGTATATGCACATCTTGTAGAGGAAAAAACAGGAAAGAATGTGAGTAGGATGCATCTTTATTACACTGGTGAGGAAGGGGCAAATCCTACTGTTACATTTGAGAAATCTCAGTACTCAATTGATAAGACGATTTCTGAATTTGATAAGGTTGTAGCTAAGATTCAAAACCATGAATTTTCTACAGAGGCAAAGAACAAGAAGTCATGTCTCAACTGCGATATGAGGTATTATTGCAAGAAAGTTAAGAAACAATAGGGAGGACATATGGAAATAAAAAGATTTAGCGATTTTATAATATGTCCTATTCCAGCTGTATCTGAACTAGATCAGGCTGAGATAGAACAAATCGTAACTCATACGCATAATACATGGCAACACGATCGTCCAATTCAAGAAATAAGGGAAAATACAATTCAGGGAAAAAGGGCGGAAATAGTAATAGAAAATATTCTAAGGGATAATAGTACTTCCAGATTTTTGGCATATGACAAGATGAGAAGAGATAATTTTAATAAGCATGCACCATTTGATGGAATTATTTATCGCAATGATATTACCACCAATATATTGCAGTCAGCAATTGATAGGATAAACAATGATGTGATTAGTATTGCGGGAGACTCTGGAACAATTACTGTTGAGACAAGAGAATATTTGGAAACAAGTGGCATTTATACCATTGAAATTAAATCTTCTTTACTTCAACATCCAAGAGATTATCGCTGTATTAATGGTGATATTGAAGTTACTAGTACAAAATTGCATTAATTTTTGAGTAATATTTCTATGGAAAATATTTCTAATATATGGAATAATTAAAAGAA